>NZ_FYDN01000009.1:245916-296455 GCF_900187485.1 Pseudomonas sp. Irchel s3a12 | reverse complement strand
GGCCTGACAGCCGACCAATCTCTGCCAGATGTACTCTGTTCAATTGTAGGAGCGAGCCTGCTTGCGAAGGCGGCCTGAAGCCGACCAATCTCTGCCAGATGTACTCTGTTCAATTGTAGGAGCGAGCCTGCTCGCGAAGGCGGCCTGACAGCCGACCAATCTCTGCCAGATGTACTCTGTTCAATTGTAGGAGTGAGCTTGCTCGCGAAGGCGGCCTGACAGCCGACCAATCTCTGCCAGATGTACTCTGTTCAATTGTAGGAGCGAGCCTGCTCGCGAAGGCGGCCTGAAGCCGACCAATCTCTGCCAGATGTACTCTGTTCAATTGTAGGAGTGAGCCTGCTCGCGATGAGGCTCTATCAGGCAAAGCACATTTCAATTTGCCAATCCTCTCGAATCCGAACGCAAAATCGACAGCCACTTCCTCCCGATCCGGCCGATTCACTGGCGCTTGCGGGGGGCTCGGCTATAAAGAATGAGTGGTCAGGTCTTCCGTGGTCGGTTCGGTCGCGGGAGTTGCTCTTCCATTTGTCGCGGGTCGTCCTATGAACAATCTTGGGAAACGCGTGTTGCCGTTGGCTTTCTTTACAGTGTTGTTGGCGGGTTGCGCCAGTCCTCCACCCCCTCCACCGGCAGCGCCGCCGCCACCGCCGGAGCGTACGTGTCAGGTGCTCGAAAACACTGAGGTCGCCGGTGACGTGTACGCCGACGGGCAGGTTACTCGACACATCACGACCACCCGTTGCGTCACGCAATAGCGCCGGCGGGGCGGCAGTCCCGGGTTGAGCGGATTGTGCTGGTAGCCGACCTGGCCGGCACTGCGGTGTTTGCCGTGGAAGGCGCTATTGCGGCGATGCGCAGTCAGCTCGACTTGCTCGGTGTGATGGTGATTGCGTTTATCGTCGCCCTCGGTGGCGGGGTGACTCGTGACTTGTTGATCGGTGCGACGCCACCCAATGCCGTGGCCGATTGGCGCTACCCGGCACTGGCGTTTTTCATGGGCGGGCTGGCGTTTGCCTTTCATGAGCAGGTGCTGGGCTGGTCCGGTTCAACCTTGATTGTGCTGGATGCTGCAGGCTTGGCGCTGTTTGCCGTGGCCGGTGCGCAGAAAGCGTTGAATTTCGGGATTACGCCGTTTGTGGCGATGCTGATGGGCACCATTACCGGCGTCGGTGGCGGGGTGATACGCGATATTGTGTTGGCGCGGATACCGGTGGTGTTGCAGGCGGATTTGTATGCGAGTTCGGCGTTTGTCGGTGCGGCGGTGTTGATCATCGGCCGCAGGCTGGGCGTTTCACCGGTAGCGGCGGCGTTGCTGGCGGGGGCGGCGTGTTTGCTGTTGCGTTTGCTGTCGGTGCATTTCGGTTGGCAGTTACCGAAAGTCATTGCCTGATACACAAAACCCTGTAGGCGCTGCCGAAGGCTGCGATCTTTTGATTTTGATTTTTTTACAAATAAGATCAAAAGATCGCAGCCTTCGGCAGCTCCTACAGGGACAAGATCAGTTCAAGTCTCGAGTGGAATCAGGACAGAAACCCACCGTCCACATTCAGCGCAACCCCGGTGGTGTAGCTCGACGCATCGCTCGCCAGGTACAGCACCGCACCGGCCATTTCGCTTGGATCAGCCACACGCTTGAGCGGGATCTGCGTCAGCGCTTGCTTGAGAATCGCATCATTCTTCACCAGCGCCGAGGCAAATTTGGTGTCGGTCAAACCCGGCAGCAGCGCGTTGCAGCGGATGCCGAACTGCGCGCACTCCTTGGCGAAGACCTTGGTCATGTTGATCACCGCCGCTTTGGTCACCGAGTAGATGCCCTGGAAGATCCCCGGCGAAATGCCGTTGATCGACGCGACGTTGATGATGCTGCCGCCACCGTTTTCGCGCATCAGCTTGCCGGCTTCGACCGACATGAAGAAGTAGCCACGGATGTTCACGTCAACGGTTTTCTGGAACGCACTCAGATCGGTGTCCAGCACATTGCAGAATTGCGGGTTGGTCGCGGCGTTGTTGACCAGAATATCGAGGCGGCCGAACTGTTCCTTGATCCCGGCGAACACCTGGCTGATCTGTTCCATTTCACCGATGTGGCAGGCCACGGCCGTGGCTTTGCCGCCGGCGGCGATGATCGCGTCGGCGACGTGCTGGCAACCGTCGAGCTTGCGGCTCGACACGATCACATGGGCGCCTTGCTGGGCCAGCAGTTTAGCGATGGCTTCACCGATGCCACGGCTGGCGCCGGAAACGAAAGCAATTTTACCGTCGAGGTCGAACAACTGAGTCTTGGACATAAGGGTTCCTGGGTGTGGGCCGTCAGAGGCTCGATTTCGCAATGACCTGCAAGCTCATCTGCTCCAGCAGTTTGTTCATGTGAATGAACTGCGCGAAGCGTTTGTCCTGGGTCTGGCCGTGGTAGAAGCGGTAGTAGATCTGCTGCACGATGCCGGCCAGACGGAACAGGCCGTAGGTGTAGTAAAAGTCGAAATTGTCGATCTGGATGCCCGAACGTTCGGCGTAGTAATCGACGAACTCGCGGCGGGTGAGCATGCCCGGCGCGTGGCTTGGCTGGCGGCGCATCAGTTGCACCGGCGCCGGATCGTCCGCCTGAATCCAATAGGCAAGGGTGTTGCCCAGATCCATTAACGGATCGCCGAGGGTGGTCAGTTCCCAGTCGAGCACGCCAATGATCTGCATCGGGTTGTGCGGGTCGAGGATGACGTTGTCGAAGCGGTAGTCGTTGTGGACGATACTTGAGGTCGGGTGGTCGGCCGGCATCTTGTCGTTGAGCCAGGCTTTTACTGCTTCCCAATGCGGCGCATCCGGGGTCAGGGCTTTTTCGTAGCGCTCGCTCCAACCTTTGATCTGACGGGCGACGTAGCCTTCCGGTTTGCCCAGATCGCCTAGGCCGCAGGCGTTGTAGTCGACGCGGTGCAGTTCGACGAAGCGCTCGATAAAGCTTTTGCACAGGGCTTCGGTCTTTGCCGAATCAAGGCCCAGCTCCGGCGGCAGCTCCGAGCGCAGGATGATCCCTTTGACTCGTTCCATGACGTAGAACTCGGCGCCGATCACCGATTCGTCGGTGCAGTGCACGTAGGCTTTCGGGCAATACGGAAAACCGTCGCGCAATTGATTGAGGATGCGGAATTCACGGCCCATGTCGTGGGCGGACTTGGCCTTGTGGCCGAACGGCGGACGGCGCAGGACGAATTCCTGTTCCGGGTATTCCAGCAGGTAGGTCAGGTTCGACGCACCGCCAGGAAACTGGCTGATCGCAGGTGTGCCGCTCAGGCCGGGAATGTGCGCCTTGAGGTACGGATCGATCAGGCTGGCATCGAGTTCTTCGCCAGAGCGGATACGGGTGGACTGGTCAGTAAGCGCCATGCTTATCCCTTCTGCTTATTTTGGAGGCCAGACATCATTGGCTAATCTAATAGCGCGCTCGGGTCGCCACAAGCGCGAGTCGGTCTTATAGGCTAGCGTGTTGCCCGATAATCACCTTTGGGAATGTGCGCGAAAGGTCGCGGTGAACCAAGGTTTAGCGGATATGCCGTGGCCGAAAAGGAGGGCTGGGACGAGCGCTCGCCACGTCGTCCGGTGTGCTTCAGTGCACGCGCTGGTTGTTGAGTTTCGGAGGCAAGGCAATGGGCGTCAGTACCGGTTCGCCCGAAAAAAACGCCACGAGATTTTTGCCCACCAACTCCACCGTGCCTTGAGTGGCTTCCGGTGACAGACCGGCGACGTGTGGCGTCAGAAGCACGTTGCTCAGGGTTTTCAGCGCATCCGGCACTTGCGGCTCGTGGTCGAACACATCCAGTGCGGCGCCGGCAATTTTGCGTTGCTCAAGCGCCGTGATCAGGTCCGCCGTGGCGATCACACTGGCGCGGGCGATGTTGACGATAAAGCCTTTCGGCCCAAGCGCATCGAGCACCGGGCGAGTCACCAGATGCTGTGTACCGATGCCGCCGGGCGTGGCGATGATCAGGAAATCCGAGGCCCGTGCCAGTTCGGTTGGCGTCGAGCAGAATGTGTAAGGCACATCGCTGCGCATCTGGCGGCTGTGATAGCTGATCTCCATGTCGAAGCCAAGGTGGGCGCGTTTGGCTATCGCCATGCCCACGGCGCCCAGTCCGAGAATCCCCAGGCGTTTGCCGGCCAGCGACGGGCGCATGATCTTCGGCCATTCACCGCGGCGTACCGCCGCGTCACAACGGGGGATATCCCGGACCAGCGCCAGCAGCATCGCCATCGCATGGTCGGCCACCGACGAGGCATTGACCCCGGCGCCGTTGGTGACGGTAATGCCACGGTTACTGGCGGCTTGCAGGTCGACCTGCTCGTAACCGGCGCCGATTACCGTGATGATTTTCAGCGCCGGCAGGGCGGTGATTTCATCGGAGGTCAGGCCCAGCGGGCCGCGGGTCAGCACCGCGTCGATGCGGCTGCCGTGAGTGGCGATGGCTTGCGCACGCTCGGCCGGCGTGGGGGCGAGGATCAGGTGAAAACCCTGATGTTCGAGGATCGGCAAATAGTCATTGATGGTTTCAACCAGTACCAGAACGGTTGCGGGCATTGCGCGGCTCCTGTGAACGTCGGCGGGTCGGTCGCGAAAGTCGTTTCAGAGTGCTGAATCCGCAGCGGCTTGGCAATCGTTGTCATTCGCGCAGTGGTGCTTTGATTCTGGACGGCTTCGGGCAAGAAGCAAGGGTAGGCAGCACACCGGTGATCCGGTGTGCTGTCGGCATCATTGGGCTGCTTGGGCTTTGGTTTGTTCTGCGAGGGCAATCGGCTTGAAATCATAGGTTGGATAAAACTCGGTTCGGTAACTGCCCCATGCGGTGTTTTCCAGGGCAAGGTTCACTTCTGCCAGCCGTGAGGCGGGGAAGCGTACGGTCACCACTTGGCCAATGCCCATCATGATGTTCCAGCTCACCACTTCGACCCCGGCAGGGGGGAAGGTCTTGTAGAAGCCTTGTTGTGTGAGCTGGGCCTTGAGTTCGCTCAGCGGGCGGGTCTGATCATGTTTCAGAAATACGGTCAGCATCATTGCATTGTCGGCGGTGGCAACAGTATTTGTGGCGGGTTGGGTGGCGGCTTGCGCACTGACTCCGGCGCAATACACCGTGGAGGCCAGCAACGTCGACATCAGCAGGGTTTTGACTGTCTTTTGCATGTTGAACTCCAGGTTTTATTGTTTGATGGCGGATTTGGTTTCTACGGTGCCGGTATACGGCGCGTGAACGACATGAATACGTACAAGTGGATTGTTGTCGATCATGTCGCGGGGGACTTCCCGAGAGTAAGTGAATTCACTGTTGTTTAGTGTTTCCAGGCGCCTGACAATTGTTTTGGTCGGACCGACATCGGGTACCAGAATGTGCTGTTTCTGGTTACCGGTGACAAAGAAATAACCGCCTCCGCCTTTGTTGTACTTTGACTCGCCCGTGTCGGTGTAAAAGAACTCGTATCGATTACTCTCGGGATCCCAGGTCGATATACCTACGACGCCGGGATACTTCGCCTTGACGTCTGTTTCAGGAGCGCCATCGATGTAGACCTTGGTAGTCAGCCATCGCGGCGAAGAAGCCAGCTCGCGGACATCAGCGCTGGCAAGCGGGGTGAAAAGCAGTCCGGTCAACAGCAGGCCGGTGATCGTGCGCTTTTGCATGCTTTTTCCTCTTTATCAAACTTCGAAGGTCGTTTGCGATTGGTCTTTCGTCATTCAGGGCGTGGAAAATATAGGCCTGAAAAAGAGGAATGTTCAATGGCTGCGTAGTTGCTTGTAACAAATGACTGTTATTCGGATTTCGGTAATATTTCGTCGTGGTTTTATTAGGTGTTTTTGGTTGTAGGAGTATTCTGAAGTATCGATAAGCGAAGGGCTTTTTATTGGTGTTTTCTGTAATTCATAGCGCAGATGACATTAGAGAAGTACACGCAGTTGTAGGACGGAGGATAAGGTTACAAATTCGTGATTGACGCAACCGCAGACAGCGAAGTTGCGTCAATTTCAAGGAGCGTTTCTTTTAAAACCTGAAATGAGCACTGTCGATTACTCGTGCGAAGGCAGCGCCGAGGGTTGCGTTGTGATGTTTGATGATCGCTTCGGCCGGTAGCTGGCTGTCAATTGCGGGGTCAGGTGACGTACTGGGCAATGCCATTGCCGAATGACCAGTTCTCTTTTTTCACCTCGACCAGATTAATGAACACGTCTTCCAGGCGCACCGCCAACTGCGCGTGCAGGCGCTCGGCGATGGTTTTGAACAGCAATTGCTTTTTCTCCACTGTGCGCCCTTCGCTGATGGTGATCTGAATGAATACCACGCCGTCGCTGCGCTGGATCCCCAGGTATTGCGGATCGTAGACCAGGTGCTGGCCATCGTGCTCGGTCAGGATCTGAAAGTTGTCGTGCTCGGGCACATCGATACAACTGCGCAGGGCGGCGTAGATCTGCTCGCCGATGCGTTTGGCGAAGTTGGGGTCGGGGTTTTGTCTGATGTCGACGCGAACCAATGGCATGGGAAGGCTCCGCAGGGCAGGGGGACTCATTTCACGCTAGATCATGTGGGCCAAATTGAAAGGCACGGGTACTTGATCGCGAGGTGTTTTCTGAAAGGTCTCTGTATGAGGCTGCCTACCTGACTCGCGGATTTTGCCTACGAATTCGACAGATCCGTCCGCTATCGGGCAGTTGATGAATGCGAAATCATGAGGGCACAAAGCAGCCCGGGCACTCAGTGCTAAACGCCAAGGAAGGCACATGCTTCAGAATGATCGAGAAAACCTGGAACTCGAAAGACTACAAAACGAATCCCGCAAGCTCATTGTCGAGAGGCGCAAGCTCATGGCTGAGGAAAACAAACTCAAGCGAGAAAGGTTCTGGTACCCGGTGGCCGTAGGCACGGGACTGCTAACTGCGATTACGGCTGTATTCGGGATATTGACCAAGCTTTGAATGAAACGCTGCAAGCATCATGGTTTGCGATCAGGCGTATCGGATGCTCAACAACGATTTGCATAGCAGATTGATCTCGTGACTTCGCAAAGGACAATAAACATGTACACAGAAGATCCCAAGGCCAGAGTCGAACGACTTCGACGAGAGGACGCCGAGTTCGCTGAAGAGGCGAAAGGACTGTCCCCCGCGGAGATTCGCTCTGAATTATTCAGGTTCGCCATGGGGGCAATATTTGCGCTGGTCGTCATCACAATCGGAACCCTGGTTCTTCGTTCGGTCTGAAATGTGTTCTTGAACTCGCACGGTCATACTAAAAACGACATTCGGCGTGTCTTTGTACGACAGCCATTTTTCCGAAAACGACACTCGACTGATCTGCTCCGCACAACCATTCCTCAGCTAAGTCTTTGCTTCTGCTCATTTATCGCGGAGAATCGCGCCCCTGTTTCGGCCGGAGCATGTCTGTCGGTTTTTTCCGACGCGTCTGACCGAGTGGCAAGTGACCGGAATGCGGAGATCCGACCGGATGAATGATCAGGCCAATAGCGTCGAAGAGCGCTTTGATGCAGCAGCACCCGCTGAACTTTCGAGCTGGAATCGCCAGGACACCACCTGGATGTTGGGACTGTTTGGGACGGCCATCGGCGCCGGTACCCTGTTTTTGCCGATCAACGCAGGACTGGGTGGCTTCTGGCCGCTGGTGGTCCTTGCGCTGCTGGCCTTCCCGATGACGTTCTACGCGCACCGTGGCCTGACCCGCTTTGTGCTTTCCGGTCGTGAAGGCGCCGACATCACTGAAGTGGTCGAGCAGCATTTCGGCATCAAGGCCGGCGCGCTGATCACCTTGCTGTACTTTTTCGCGATCTTCCCGATCCTGCTGATCTATAGCGTCGGTCTGACCAACACGGTCGCCAGTTTTCTCGAACATCAACTGCACATCACGCCGCCACCGCGCGCTCTGCTGTCGTTCGTGCTGATCCTCGGTCTGCTGGCCGTGGTGCGTTGCGGTGAGCAGGCGATCGTCAAGGCGATGAGCCTGATGGTGTATCCGTTTATCGTTGCGCTGCTGTTCCTCGCCGTTTACCTGATTCCACACTGGAACGGCGGCATTCTCGCCACGGCTTCGCAGGTGCCGGCACCGTCTGCGTTGCTGCACACGCTGTGGCTGGCGATTCCGGTGATGGTGTTCTCCTTCAACCACTCGCCGATCATCTCGGCGTTTGCGGTCGATCAGAAGCGTCGTTACGGCGTCCACGCTGAAGAGCGCAGCTCGCAGATCCTGTCCCGCGCACACCTGTTGATGGTGGCGATGGTGCTGTTCTTCGTCTTCAGCTGTGTGCTGACCCTGTCGCCGGCACAACTGGCCGAGGCCAAAGCGCAGAATCTGTCGATCCTGTCGTACCTGGCCAACCACTTCAGCAATCCGACCATCGCTTTCGCAGCGCCGTTGATTGCGTTTGTGGCGATCTCCAAGTCGTTCCTCGGTCACTACATCGGTGCCAGCGAAGGTCTCAAAGGCCTGATTATCAAGAGCGGCAAACGCCCGGGCGCCAAGGCGCTGGATCGCATCGTGGCGGCCTTCATGTTGGTGGTTTGCTGGATCGTGGCAACCCTGAACCCGAGCATTCTGGGCATGATCGAAACCATCGGCGGCCCGGTGATCGCGGCGATTCTGTTCCTGATGCCGATGTACGCAATCCGTAAAGTGCCAGCGATGGCCCGCTATCGCGGCCAGGCGTCGAACGTGTTTGTAACGGCTGTCGGCCTGGTAGCGATTTCGGCGTTGATTTATTCGCTGACCGCGTAAGCTACAACTCCAGATACTCAGCTACAGTGGCCGCTGCATACGACGTATGCAGCGGCTTTTTTTCGTCTGGAGACAGTGGATTGTCGAGCGCCCCGCAACCTGTAGAGCAACGCAATCGCTGGCGGGATGTACTCGCCGGTCTATCGATAGCCGGTCTCTTGCTGCCCGAAGCGGTGGCGTATTCGACCATTGCCGCGCTGGCGCCACAGGCCGGGGTAATCGCGCTGTTTGCCGGGCTGTTCTGCTACGGGGTATTCGGTACGAGTCGCTTTGCGATTGTCTCGGCGACGTCTTCTTCGGCGGCTGTGCTGGCGGCGGCGACGGCGACACTGGCCAATGGTGATCCGCAATTGCGCTCCGCTTTGGCGGTCGGTCTGGTGCTCATCAGCGGTGCGCTGTTTTTGCTGGCCGGGGTGTTTCGTCTGGGCAGTGTCACGTCCTTCATCGCCAAACCGGTTCTGCGCGGATTCGCCTTCGGCCTGGCGTTGACCATCATTCTCAAGCAGGTCGCCACTGTGGTGGGCGTGCATCTGATCGAGGCCAATCTGGTGCGCTTCGCCCCGCAACTGCTAGAACAACTGCCGCATTGGAACTGGATGGCCGCGGCTGTTGCGGCCGTCGCGCTGGTGTTGCTCGCGGTGTTTTCACGATTCCCGCGGGTGCCCGGTGGCTTGCTGGTTGTAGTGATCGGCATCGCCGCCGGGCAATGGTTGAATCTGTCGGCGTACGGCGTGCAGATGATCGGCATTATCGACCTGAGCCTGGAAGTTCCTAACCTGCCGGTGCTGCCATTCGCCGACTGGCTACGGCTGGGGGAGGTGGGTTTTGCGCTGGTGATGATTCTGTATGCGGAGTCTTACGGGTCGATCAGTGCGTATGCGCTCAAGCATGGCGATCGCGTCACCTCAAACCGTGATCTGTTGGCGTTAGGCGCATCGAATCTGCTCTCCGGATTGTTTCATGGCATGCCGGCCGGGGCAGGGTACTCGGCGACCTCGGCGAATGAAGCAGCAGGTGCGACGTCACGCTGGGCCGGCGGTGTGGCGGCGTTGGTGGTGTTAATCATCGTGCTGACGGTGTTGCCGTGGATCGCCCTGACCCCGGAGCCGATCCTCGCCGCGATTGTCATGCATGCGCTGGGTCGCGGTTTGAGTCTGCAGCCGCTGGGCCGCTACTTCATCTGGCGCCGGGATCGTGTGCTGGTGATCTGCGCGGTTACGGCCGTGTTGGTATTGGGCGTGCTGGACGGTCTGCTGGTTTCGGTGGCGATCAGTGTGCTGCTGATGCTCAAGCAGATGTCAGCCGCGGACATTCAAGTGCTCGGGCGGATTGATGGCGGGCACGATTTTGTCGATGTGCAGCGTCATCCCGTTGCGCGAACGGAGCCTGGCGTACTGATCATTCGGCCCAGTGAGGCGTTGTTCTTTGCCAACGTTGAGCGGATTCTGGGCGCGGCGTTACGGCTGATCCGCCATGCAGAAATGCCAGTGCATACGGTGATTCTGAGTCTCGAGGAGACGCCGGATCTGGATGGCACCAGCATTGAGGCGATGCAGGAGTTCTTTGTGCGGGTGCATCAGGAAGGCAAGCGTTTGATTCTGGCGCGGCTCAAGCATGAGGCGCTGGCGGTGCTGGAGGCGTTGCCCGAAGTGCAAGCCAACGCTGTGATCCTCAGCGGTTTGAGCGTCGATGGCGCCGTGCAGAAAGCCCTCAAGCTCAACCCGTAACCCTATCGGGAAATGCAGGTCTCTTGTCTGGTAAGAATCAAACGTGGGAGCGAGCCTGCTCGCGAAAGCGATTCATCATCCAATAGTTACATCGACTGACACACCGCTTTCGCGAGCAGGCTCGCTCCCACAGGGTCTATGTGTGAGGCATAAAAAAACGCCGCTCATCTCACGATGGGCGGCGCTTTTTCATTGCGTTGCAGCGTTAGGCTTGAACGACCGGGATGTTGGCGTTCGCAGCAGCTTCACGGAACTCGGCAATCTGGTCGAAGGACAGGTAGCGGTAGATATCGGCCGCCATGCTGTCGATCTTGCCAGCGTATTCCATGTACTCCTCGACGGTCGGCAGGCGACCCAGGATCGAAGCCACGGACGCCAGTTCGGCCGAAGCCAGGTAGACGTTCGCGCCGTCGCCCAGACGGTTCGGGAAGTTACGGGTCGACGTCGACACCACGGTGCTGTTCGGCTCAACGCGTGCCTGGTTACCCATGCACAGCGAGCAGCCTGGCATTTCCATGCGCGCGCCAGCCTTGCCGTAGATGCCGTAGTAGCCTTCTTCGGTCAGTTGGTGAGCGTCCATTTTGGTCGGCGGCGACAGCCACAGACGGGTTGGCAGCTGACCCTTGACCTGATCCAGCAGTTTACCGGCAGCGCGGAAGTGACCGATGTTGGTCATGCACGAACCGATGAACACTTCGTCGATCTTCTCGCCAGCAACGCTGGACAGCAGACGGGCGTCGTCCGGATCGTTCGGCGCGCACAGTACCGGCTCGTTGATGTCGGCCAGATCGATTTCGATGACTTCGGCGTATTCGGCGTCGGCATCGGCTTCCATCAGTTCCGGGTTGGCAACCCAGGCTTCCATCGCTTGGGCGCGACGTTCCAGGGTGCGCGCATCGCCGTAGCCTTCGCCGATCATCCAGCGCAGCAGGGTGATGTTGGAGTTCAGGTACTCGGTGATCGACTCTTTCGACAGCTTGATGGTGCAACCGGCAGCCGAACGTTCGGCCGAGGCGTCGGACAGTTCGAACGCCTGCTCCAGGGTCAGACCTTCCAGGCCTTCGATTTCCAGGATGCGGCCGGAGAAGGCGTTTTTCTTGCCTTTCTTCTCGACGGTCAGCAGACCGTTCTGGATAGCGAAGTAAGGAATGGCATGAACCAGGTCACGCAGGGTGATGCCAGGTTTCATTTTGCCTTTGAAACGCACCAGGATCGATTCCGGCATGTCCAGCGGCATAACGCCGGTGGCTGCGGCAAACGCAACCAGACCGGAACCGGCCGGGAACGAGATGCCCATCGGGAAACGGGTGTGGGAGTCACCACCGGTACCCACGGTGTCTGGCAGCAGCATGCGGTTCAGCCACGAGTGGATGATGCCGTCGCCCGGACGCAGGGAAACGCCGCCGCGGGTCATGATGAAGTCAGGCAGGGTGTGGTGGGTGGTCACGTCGATCGGCTTTGGATACGCCGCGGTGTGGCAGAAGGACTGCATCACCAGGTCAGCCGAGAAGCCCAGGCACGCCAGGTCTTTCAGTTCGTCACGGGTCATTGGACCGGTGGTGTCCTGAGAACCCACGGTGGTCATCTTCGGTTCGCAGTAGGTGCCAGGACGAACGCCTTGGCCTTCTGCCAGACCGCAAGCCTTGCCGACCATTTTCTGCGCCAGGGTGAAACCCTTGGTGCTTTCAGCTGGTGCTTCTGGCTTCTTGAACAGGTCGAACGGTGGCAGACCCAGTTCGGCGCGAGCCTTCTCGGTCAGGCCACGGCCGATGATCAGCGGGATACGGCCGCCAGCACGGACTTCGTCCAACAGCACCGGAGTCTTCATTTCGAAGGTGGTCAGGACTTCGTCGGTGCCGTGTTTGCAGACTTTGCCAGCATGCGGGTACAGGTCGATCACGTCGCCCATGTTCATGTTGGAAACGTCGAACTCGATTGGCAGTGCGCCGGCATCTTCCATGGTGTTGTAGAAGATCGGAGCGATTTTGCTGCCGAAGCAGAAACCGCCAGCACGCTTGTTCGGCACGTAAGGAACGTCGTCGCCGAAGAACCACAGCACCGAGTTGGTGGCCGATTTACGCGACGAACCGGTACCGACCACGTCACCGACGTAGGCGATCGGGAAGCCTTGACCGCGCATTTCTTCGATCTGCTTCATCGGGCCGATGGCGCCCTGCTGATCAGGAACGATGCCGTCGCGGGCCATTTTCAGCATGGCCAGGGCGTGCAGCGGGATGTCTGGACGCGACCAGGCATCAGGAGCAGGGGAGAGGTCGTCGGTGTTGGTTTCGCCGGTAACCTTGAACACGCGCAGGCTGATCTTGTCGGCCAGGGTCGGACGGTTTTTGAACCACTCGCCGTCAGCCCAGGATTGCAGCACGGCTTTAGCGTGAGCGTTACCGTTCTTGGCTTTTTCCGCGACGTCGTGGAACGCATCGAACATCAGCAGGGTGTGCTTGAGTTGCGCGGCAGCGACCGGCGCCAGCTCGGCGTCGTCCAGCAGGTCAACCAGAGTGACGATGTTGTAGCCGCCCTGCATGGTGCCGAGCAGTTCTACAGCGCGTTTTTTGTCCAGCAGAGGGGAGGAAACTTCGCCCTTGGCCAGTGCAGACAGGAAGCCGGCTTTGACATAGGCCGCTTCGTCCACGCCTGGTGGAATGCGATTGGTGATCAGGTCAACGAGAAATTCTTCTTCGCCAGCCGGAGGGTTTTTCAGCAGCTCGACCAGGCCTGCTGTTTGTTCGGCGTTAAGCGGCTGGGGAACGATACCCAGGGCTGCACGCTCTTCGATATGTTTGCGGTAGGCTTCAAGCACAGTTATTACCCTCATCAGTGGTCCCAAATGGGTGTCCGGGACGCTCATCCCGAAACTGCCGTACTCATGCTCCTCACGACGTTGTGGGTCGTTCGGCCAGAATTACCGGCAATTCCTTACAGAAGCTGCTTTCAAAGTTTTACGCCTGCAGAACGGGGAGCTGATGAGGGTTGGCGCTGGATTTTTCCCCGCTGGAAAAATCCCTCGCCAACACCGCTCTGAAGGAACGACTGTGCTCGTGACGCTTTGAAAACAGCTTCTAACGGACATTGGCGCCTTAAAAGGCTGGCTGATTCTACGGCAAAAAAAATTTAAAGGTAAGTCGGGCTCTATTGGACTTTCGTGGCAATGCGCGTGGCCAGGGCAAACGCCGCGCGTGGCTGTGACCCTGAAGTTTGAGGGGTGATCAATGCCCGACAAAGGGCTAACATGCCGACCTGTTCCGCGTTTCAGTGTTTTACCTATCTTATGCCCAATCAGACCATCAAGACCCCCTGCGTCGGCCTCTGCTCCACTGTTTACGGTGATCTGGTGTGCCGTGGCTGTAAGCGTTTCCACCACGAAGTGATCCACTGGAATGGCTACAACGAGGAAGAAAAACGTGCGGTGTGGTTGCGTCTGGAGCAATTGCTGTCACAAGTGATGGCGGCCAAGGTCGAGATTTTCGATTCGGCGCGCCTGCGCGAGCAACTCGAGCAGCGCAAGATCCGCTTCGTGCCGCATCAGTCGGAATATTGCTGGGCGTATCAGCTGATTGCCCGTGGGGCGCGGGTGATCATTAATCTGGAAGCGTACGGGATGGTGTTGCTGCCGGAGTTTCGCGACTGGAACCTGCCGGAATTGCGCGATGCCATTGATCGGGAATTCTTCCTGCTGTCGGAAGCGCACTATCAGCGTTACATCGCCCCCGGATTTCTCAAAGACGCCTTTGGCGCCTGAAGGTCAAAAGATCGCAGCGTGCCGCAGCTCCTACATGGGAATGCGTTCTACCTGTAGGAGCTGCCGAAGGCTGCGATCTTTTGATCTTTAATGTTTCACCGCCAACTCCACCAGATGATCCTCAACCTCCTGCGGTTTGAGCACCAACACATCACTTTCCAGCGCATCCAGCACCACTTCCGCGGTATTGCCGATCAGCGCCCCTGATAACCCGGTGCGTGCCACCGTGCCAATAACCGTCACCGCCGCCTGCAGCTTGTGCGCCATGAACGGGATCAACACGTCCGCCGGGCCTTCCTCGATGTGCAGATGCTCATCATCGACATCGAATTCCGCCTGAAACGCTCGACATTGCTCGCGATAACGCGCCTCGATGGTTTCGCTCAGTTGCAGCGTCGGGTCTGCAGCCGACAGCATCGGTGATGGATGCGCAGCGATCACATGCAGATGCGCCTTGGCCAGGCTGGCGATGTCGTAGCCATGATCAATGATCGTCGTGTGCAAATGCCGATGTTCACCATCGGCATTGCCCACGTCCACGGCTGCCAGAATCACCTTGTCCTTCCACGAACCGGCGGTTTTCACCAGCAGCACCGGGGTAGGGCAGTGGCGCAGGAGCTTCCAGTCCGCCGGGGTCAGCAGGGCTTTTTTCAGTGAGCTGTCGGGGAAATGCTGCTTGATCACCAAACCGCAGCCCTCGGCCTGCTGCACCTCGATGATGGTTTCATGCAGGCTCTCGTTCCACGCCTGTTCGGTGGTCACGCTGTAGCCGTCGGCCACTAGTGCGGCTTTGAGCACACCGAGCATGCCGGCGTGGTCGTGCTTCTTGTCGCACACCAGCAGGTGCAGATGGGCCTGGGTTACGCCGGCGATCAATTTGGCGCGCTTGAGCGCCAGGCTTTCCGAATGTTCGGGTTCGATGACCACCAGAATGCTGCGAATGGCTTGCATGAGCGGAGTCTCCAGCAAAGAAAAGGCACGGCGTTGCACAACTATAGTTGCTGTCCGATCGTGCGCGACTTGATGCATATCAACGCCAGCCGCTGGTGGTCTGCGGACAGGCCGGTATAATCGGCGCCCTTCGCTCGAACACCTTTTACCGTGAGCCCCATGATCCTTCCCGAAATCCACGAATTCCTTGGCTGCCGCACCCCCGACGCCTGGGTTCAGGCTGCACTGGCCGATCAGGAAACCCTGCTGATCGACCACAAGAACTGTGAGTTCAAGGCTGCCAGCACCGCCCTGAGCCTGATTGCCAAGTACCATTCCCACGTCGACCTGATCAACATGATGTCGCGTCTGGCCCGGGAAGAACTGGTGCACCACGAGCAGGTCATGCGCATCATGAAGCGGCGCAAGATCGAACTGCGCCAGCTCCACGCCGGTCGTTACGCTTCGGGCTTGCGCAAGGTAGTGCGCAGCCACGAGCCGGTGAAACTGGTGGATACGCTGGTGGTCGGCGCGTTTATCGAAGCACGCAGTTGCGAGCGTTTCGAAGCACTGGTGCCGCATTTGGACGAAGAACTCGGCAAGTTCTACTTTGGCCTGCTGAAAAGCGAGGCGCGGCATTTTCAGGGTTATCTGAAACTGGCCTATCAATACGGCGATGCGAAGGATATTGCTCAGGTCATCGAGAAAGTCCGCGCCGCCGAGCAGGAACTGATCGAGTCGCCGGATGAAGAATTCCGCTTCCACAGCGGTGTGCCTGTCGCGGCATAACCCTGTTCGAAAAAACAACGTCAAAATATCGCAGCCTTCGGCAGCTCCTACATTTGGAATGCGTTTCCCTGTAGGAGCTGCCGAAGGCTGCGATCTTTTACGTTTGAATGTTAAAAACTCTTAAGAGTATGAAACATTACCGATAACGGACCTCCGCCTGCGATTGCCGCCATAATGCCGACCACTTCACACATGGGCGGCACACGGTCGTTATGGAAAACCTGGGTTTTGGCAAACTCCTGCTGGTGGAAGACGATGAGCGCCTCGCCGCGCTGATCGCCCACTTTCTCGAACAACACGGCTACGAGGTGCGCACGGTGCATCGCGGTGATCTGGCCGTGGCTGCCTTTCTCGAGTTCAAACCGAAAGTCGTGGTGCTCGACCTGATGTTGCCGGGGCAGAGCGGTTTGCACGTGTGCCGCGAGATTCGCAGTGTATCGGACACGCCGATCGTGATTCTGACGGCCAAGGAAGATGACCTCGACCATATCCTCGGTCTGGAGTCCGGCGCCGATGACTACGTGATCAAACCGATCAAGCCACCGGTATTGCTGGCCCGGCTGCGAGCGCTGCAGCGGCGGCAGGTGCCGGATAGCAATGTCGTCAGTTTTCTGGAGTTCGGCCAGTTGAGCGTCGACCGCAGTTGCCGTGAAGTGCGGCTGGCGGGCGAGGTCATTGAAATGACCACCATGGAATTCGAGCTGCTGTGGTTGCTGGCCAGCGCGGCGGGCAAGGTGCTGTCGCGGGATGACATTCTCAATCGCATGCGCGGGATTGCCTTCGACGGGCTCAATCGCAGCGTCGACGTGTACATCAGCAAATTGCGCAACAAGCTCAAAGACAATCCCCGCGAGCCGATGTGCATCAAAACCGTGTGGGGCAAGGGGTATCTGTTCAATCCGTTCGCGTGGGAGCTGTAGATGCTGCGGTTATTTCTCGGGCTGTTTCTGGTCATGACGATAGGTCTGGTGCTGGCGCTGCAAACGGTCGAGCGTACTTTTGATGCCTTGCTCGATTATCAGATGCAGGACTACAACCGTGAGGCCGTGCGCGGCCAGGCCTGGACGTTGGGCCAGCAACTGCGCGACCTCGACAGACCGGCCCGGGAACAACAGCTGGAAACGATCCGCCCGCATTACGGTTTGGGGCTGACGCTGGTCGACGCCTCTGAACTGGCCCTGAGCAACGAGGAAAAAGCCGAGCTGGCCAAAGGGCTGCTGGTGATCCGCGACAAGTACAACCAGTACATTTCTGCGATTGACGAGGGGCCGCAGTTGCTCAGCATCCGATTGCCGGCCGAGCCGAGCCTGATGCCGTTCTACATCGCCAGTGCCTACCTGATGATTGCCGTGTTGATCGGCATCGTCCTGTTTTTCTGGGTGCGCCCGCACTGGCGCGATCTGGAAAAACTGCGCCTGGCCGCCGAGCGTTTCGGCGATAACGACCTGTCGGTGCGCATTCAATTGTCGAAACGCTCGAACATTCGCGATCTGGCCGAACACTTCAATCTGATGGCGGCGCGCATCGAAGGGCTGATCGCCAATCAGCGTGAGCTGACCAATGCCGTGTCTCACGAACTGCGCACGCCGATTGCGCGGCTGTCGTTTGAACTCGACCAGCTTAAGCAACAGCCGGACGCCAGCCAGAACCGCGAGCTGATTGCCGACATGTACGCCGACCTTGGTGAACTGGAGGAGATGGTGTCCGAGCTGCTGACCTACGCCAGCCTTGAGCGCGGCGCGACGGTGATCAAGCGCGAAAACATCCAGGCTGCCAATTGGCTTGATAGCGTGGTTGGCAGCGTGGCGCTGGAGGCCGAAGCGGCGGGGGTGCAGTTGCTGATCGCGGATTGCCGGATCGACACAGTGCGCATCGAACCGCGATTCATGGCGCGGGCGGTGATCAATCTGCTGCGCAACGCGATTCGTTATGCCGAACAGCGGGTGGAAGTGACGCTGGAACGCACGGGCGATTATTACCAGGTGCGGGTTAACGACGATGGGCCGGGGGTGCCGGTGGACGGGCGCGAGAAAATCTTTGAACCGTTTTCGCGGCTGGATGCCAGTCGCGATCGCCGCACCGGCGGGTTTGGTTTGGGCCTGGCGTTGGTGCGACGGGTCTCGCAGTCCCATGGCGGGCAGGTTGAGGTGGGCGATTCGCCTTGGGGTGGGGCGTCGTTTCGCATGACCTGGGCGCATCTGGATTGAATGCGTTGCCCTGTGCCGCCCCCTTCGCGAGCAGGCTCGCTCCCACAAATGGAATGCGTTCTCCTGTGGGAGCGAGCCTGCTCGCGAAAGCGTCGGGTCAGTCAGCATGGGTGTGCCTATCCACCGCTATCGCGAGCAGACTCACTCCTATAGGGGCACTGTTCAACGGGTCAAGCCGAGGCGCTCATGCCACTGGGCAATCGATTCTTCGGGATATTCGTCAAATTGCTGGTCCTTGGGTTTCACCTCGACTTCCACCCAGGTTGCTTTCGAACCGAGCATCAGATGCGTATTTTCCGGCGGCACCGGCAACGGCGTGTCGATGGCCGAGGCAAACGGGTGGATCAGTTCCGGCCATTCCGGGCTGAACAGCCACAAGCCGCTGCCGCACAGTGAACAGAAATGTCGTTCGGCGCTGCTGCGATGGGCGCGCTGGTCGCCTTCGTCTTTCATCTTCGCGTGGTAAATGCTGATGTGTTTGCGCCCGCGCACCTTGAGGCTGGTCGCGTCGCCGCCAAGGTTGATCGCATAACCGCCGCCGCCCTGAGTCTTGCGACAGATCGAGCAATAGCAGCGTTGATAAGGGTAGGGATGGGCGCTGGTGAGACTGAACGTGACCTCGCCACAATGGCAGGAGCCTTCGAGTTGCATGGTTGCTCTCCCGTTTTTGAATGTGCGGTTGAGCCTAGAACATTCAGTACGATGGCGGCCGGTGTGATTCGACGGGCGGGCGCAGCGTCTAGCCCCAGTGTCCCCGCAATCCCATGGGGCGAGACTTCGGAACCCGGCATGCAAGCGCTGTTGAACGAGATTCTTGACGCTGTCCGCCCGTTGATCGGGCAGGGCAAGGTGGCTGACTACATTCCTGCCCTCGGCACCGTGCCGGCCAATCAGCTGGGCATCGCCGTGTACGGCAACGACGGCGAGATGTATTGCGCCGGTGACGCCGAGACGCCGTTCTCGGTGCAGAGCATTTCCAAGGTGTTCAGCCTGGTGCAGGCGATCGATCATTCCGGCGAAGCGATCTGGGAACGCCTCGGACACGAGCCGTCCGGGCAACCGTTCAACTCGCTGGTGCAACTGGAATTCGAGCGCGGTCGGCCACGCAACCCGTTCATCAATGCCGGCGCGCTGGTGATCTGCGACATCAACCAGTCGCGCTTTGCTGCACCAACCCTGTCGATGCGCGATTTCGTCCGCCGACTGTCAGGCAATCCGCAGATCATGATCGACGGCAAAGTCGCCGACTCCGAATATCAACACCGTGCGCGCAATGCAGCGATGGCGTATCTGATGCAGTCGTTCGGCAACTTCCACAACGACGTCGAAGCGGTGTTGCGCAGCTATTTCAGCCACTGCGCGTTGCGCATGAACTGCATTGATCTGGCCCGGGCTTTCTGCTTTCTGGCCAACGACGGTTTCTGCAAACACAGCGGCGAACAGATCCTCACGCGTCGGCAAACCCAACAGGTCAACTCGATCATGGCTACCAGCGGCTTGTATGACGAAGCGGGCAACTTCGCTTATCGCGTTGGCTTGCCGGGCAAGAGCGGTGTCGGCGGCGGGATTGTCGCGGTGGTGCCGGGGCAGTTCACGGTGTGCGTGTGGTCGCCAGAATTGAATGCGGCGGGGAATTCGTTGGCGGGCATGGCGGCGCTGGAGATGCTTAGCGCGCGGATTGGCTGGTCAGTCTTCTGACCTGATCACACAGACACCACAAAACCCTGTGGGAGCTGGCTTGCCAGCGATGAGGGTCTGTCAGTCACTATAAATTGACTGAACCACCGCTATTGCTGGCAAGCCAGCTCCCACAGGTTTCTTAAGTGTTTGAAGAGGTGTATTTCATCGAGTAATCCGCTACATTTTCCGGCCGCTCCCTGCATGGTGAATCCGCTTCATGTCTCTCGCGCTCGAACGTCTAGTCGCTGGCACGCCGATCCCTTTCGCTGGTAACCGCGTCACCGTGGTCAGCCCCGAACTGGCCGCGCGCTTTCAGCCCGGAGACCATCTGCTGGTGGAGCAGGTCAGTGGCGAGTTGCTGTTGATTCCCGTGGCGGATCAGCAAGCGGCGTCCGTGGCGATCGAGCGTGCGGCAGCGGCATTCACTGCGTTGTCGGCGGTGTCCGATGAGGCCATCAGCCAGTTTTTCGACCTGTTTGCGCAACGTCTGGAAACCCCTGCGTGCTGGGCACACATCGAAACCGCCAACCGCGCGGACATCGAACGGGCCAAGGCGCGCGGTCGTTCCACCACCCGATTGCTCGCCGATGAGCGCATGCGTGGCGACATGATCGCCGGCCTGCGCGCCTGGCGAGATGCCGCAGCCACGCGCGGTAAAGTCATCAGCAGCGTCGAGCACGACGGCTGGAAGGTCGAGCAAGTGGTTTCGCCGTTGGGCATCGTCGCGTTTGTCTTTGAAGGCCGGCCGAACGTGTTCGCCGACGCAGCCGGTGTCTTGCGCACTGGCAACACCGCCGTGCTGCGCATTGGCAGCGATGCGTTGGGCACCGCGCAAGCCATCGTCACTCATGCGTTGAACCCGGCACTGTCCGATGCCGGTCTGCCGGCTGGTGCGGTGTCGTTGGTGGAAAGTGTCAATCATGCCGCCGGTTGGGCGATGTTCGCTGACCGGCGTTTGTCGCTGGCCGTCGCGCGTGGTTCGGGTCGTGCGGTCAGTCAACTGGGCAGCATTGCCCAGCAGGCCGGCACCGCCGTCAGCCTGCACGGCACGGGAGGTGCGTGGTTGATCGCTGATCGTGATGCGGATGCCCAACGTTTCGCCGCCGTGGTGCGCAACTCGCTGGATCGCAAAGTCTGCAATACGTTGAACGTCTGCCTGATCCAGCGTGATCGCGCGGTGGAACTGGTGCCGTTGTTTCTTGAGGCATTGCAACAGGCCGGCACCGCGCGTGGTCAGGGCTGCAAATTGCACATCGTCGAAGGCAGCGAAAGTTGCTTGCCGAGCGAGTGGCAGAACGCGACGGTCGAGGTCTATCGCGCCGAGGGCTATCAGACCGAAGCACTGGCCGAACCCTTGGCAGAGTCCGAGTTGGGCCGCGAGTGGGAGTGGGAAGAAACCCCGGAAGTCAGCCTGATGATCGTTGACGATCTGGATCATGCGATTGCGCTGTTCAACCGCTACAGTCCGCAATTTACCGTGTCGTTGATCAGCGAGGATGCGCAGGTTCAGGAGCGCTTTTACAACGCGGTCAACGCGCCGTTCGTGGGCAACGGCATTACTCGTTGGGTCGATGGGCAGTACGCGCTCAACAAACCAGAGTTGGGGCTTTCGAACTGGGAGAGTGGGCGCTTGTTTGCGCGCAGTGCGATTCTTTCGGGGGATGGCGTGTTCACTGTTCGTAGCCGCATGACCCAAGTAGACCTCACGGTAAAACGCTGATCTGGCGGACAATGATCGTTCCCACGCTCCAGCGTGGGAACGCAGCCCGTGACGCTCCGCGTCACTGGACGCAGAGCGTCCCCTGAGGCATTCCCACGCAGAGCGTGGGCACGATCAGTTGCTCAGGCGGCGTGGGTGGTTTGTGCATGAATCGCGCAAGTCGCCGGCTGTTCAGCCAGCGGTACAAACGTGCGGCGGTCGGCGGACAGCGCATCGATCGAGCCGGTCTCGATGTCATACACCCAGCCATGCAGATTCAGCAGGCCTTTTTCCTGAGCCAGACGTACGCTCGGGTGGGTCTGAATGTTTGCCAGTTGCGCGATCACGTTTTCGCGCACCATCGAACTCAACTTCGCCGCGTCATTGGCATGCGGCCGCGCTTCATTCACCACTTTTGCCGACTCGGCATGCTGCAGCCAGCCACTGACGGCGGGCAGGTGATCCATGCATTTGCACTGGGCAATCGCGGTCATCGCGCCGCAGTCCGAATGGCCGCAGATCACAATGTCGGTCACGCCGAGCACCGCCACCGCATATTCGACCGTCGCCGAAACCCCGCCCGGATGCGGGCTGTAGGACGGCACGATATTGCCGGCATTACGGATCACGAACAGCTCGCCGGGTTCTTGTTGAGTCAATAATTCTGGCACTACACGGCTGTCGGAACAGGTGATGAACAAGGTGCCGGGCTGTTGCGTGGTCGCCAGGTGTTTGAACAGTTCGGTGCGTTGCGGAAACGCTTCGTTCTGGAATTTCAGGAAGCCATCAATCAGGTTTTTCATGGTGTTGTCCTCTTAGTTCGAGCAACCGCTGCCGAATTCGCTGTATTGAAGAACGTGTTTGCCACCGTGGCTGTCCAGATACGTCATCTCCACCGGCACCACGCCACACACATCGGCAACCGGGGTAATGTTCAGCACTTGGGCGATATCCAGCTGCATGCCGTAGCGGTAGGCAACGGCCTCGTCAGCGGCAGATGCCTGGACGGAAAAGCCGCCGAGCAGGGCCAGGATCAGTAGAATTTTTTGCATGGGGCAGCCTCCAGACGCAGTGGTGACGGGTAACCATTTGGGGTGGGTTGGCCCGCACGCAGGGTGCGGGCCGGTGCGGATCAGAACGGACGCAGGGGCAGGAACTTGCCGTCGAGGGTGACCACAGCGCGGGAGCCGCCTTCCGGGTCTTCAACTTTCTTGATGTCGAGCTTGAAGTTGATCGCGCTGATGATGCCGTCGCCGAACTGTTCGTGAACCAGGGCCTTGAGGGTGGTGCCGTAGATCTGGATCATCTCGTGGAAGCGGTAGATGGTCGGGTCGGTCGGCACGCCGCTGAGGCTGCCACGCAGCGGGATGATCTGCATCGCCGCGACGTCTTCAGCGCTCAGTTCCAGCTTGTCACCGACCACTTGGGCGGCGTTTTCCGGCAGCGGGTGCTGACCGAGCAGGGCAGCGGTGACGTACGCCAGGCTCAGGCCGGTGTCGTCGGCGAGATCCTGCCACGACAGATCTTTGCGTGCCTTGGCATCGAGAATGCGGGTAGTCAGGGCCAGGCTGGTGTCGTTGTAGGCGTGGGACTGTTGCATGGTGTCACTCCTTTCAGGGGTTGGCTTGCTGTGTGGGATTGATCTTCTGCCGATTGATCCATAGCGTCCAAGATCGATATACAATGCTTTGTATAAGTACTGCCTATAGATGGTGTTCCCATGCTGCTGCGACATTTGCGTTACCTGCTGGCCGTTGCCGATCACGGCGGCTTTACCCGTGCCGCCGAGGCATTGCATGTTTCACAGCCGACCCTGTCGCAGCAGATTCGCCAACTGGAAGAGACACTGGGGGTCAATCTGTTTGATCGCACCTCGCGGACGGTCAAACCCACCGATGCTGGCGAGGCCTACATCGAATGCGCGCGACGGGTGCTGGTGGAGCTGGAGGCGGGCAAGCGCGCGTTGCATGAGGTGAAGGATTTGTCTCGCGGGACGTTGCGTCTGGCGATGACACCGACGTTCATGGCGTACCTGGTCGGGCCGTTGGTGCGCGACTTTGCCGCGCGCTATCCGGGAATTCATTTGCAGATTTTCGAGCTGTCGATGGACGACATCGAGGCGGGGTTAGCGGATGACTCGCTGGATATTGCGATTGCGTTTACGCCGGTGCGCAATGCTGATATCGAATGCATTCCGGCGTTTACCGAAACGTTGGGGATCATGGTCGGGCGTGAGCATCCGCTGTATGACAGCCACTCGTTACTGACGTCGGAAGATATTGCTTCACTGGATTTCGCCTTGTTGGCGCCGGACTTCATCACGCGGTTATCGGTGGATGAATATTTCCGTCAGCACGCAATTACGCCGCAGGTGCGGATTGAGGTGAATTCGGTGAGTACGTTGCTGGAAGTGGTGCGGCACTCACCGCTGGCGACGATGCTGCCGCAGGCGATTGCGACGGAGGATCGGGCATTGCGCCGGTTGCGCGTGGAGAGCGAGGCGCCGCAGCGTGGAGCGGCGTTGTTGCGGCGGCGCAATAATTATCACAGTGCGGCGGCGGTGGCGTTTGCTGAAATGGTGTTGGGCTGGGGGATGCCCTCACCCTAACCCTCTCCCAAGGGGAGAGGGGACTGACCGAGAGATGTTGGAGTAATACGCCGACCTGAAAGTGTTTTGCTGAATCCATAATCAACTCGGTGTTCCGGGTTGACGGATGACTTGAGATCACTCGATCGGCTCCCTCTCCCTCGGGAGAGGGCTGGGGTGAGGGGCTACAATTCCAGTCACGCCAAATCAATGCAAGCGAACAAAAAAAGGCCTGCTTCCTTTAAGGAAGCAGGCCTTTCAATTATTTAATTACTAGCTCAGCAGAACCGATCAATCACCCGAACTTCATTCTTATTCTGCATCGAATCCCACGCCTGTTTCAGCGTTTGCAGAACATTCCCGATGAAGTCCTTGTCGGCCGCGGCTTTCTTGCCAACATAACCGTGGCCGCGGCGGTACATCTTCAAGCGGGCCAGCAGGTTCTGATGATTGCGGTCGAACTCGTCTTCGTCAGCATGGGTCGCCAGGCAGTCGATATGCACCTGACCCGACTTGCTGATCCAGAGAATATGGCTGTCATGGCTGTCTTTCTGCGCAGCGAACATACGAGCCAGTTCTTCGATAGTAGGTTGATTGTTCAGATTCATGATATTGCCCCTTGACCAGTCTGGTGATCTTTCAAAGTTGATTCGCTAATACAGGTAGCCCATCGGTTAGTTGATCCCTGGCACCGAAACCAGGACGTCAGCGCTCGCCCGTGTGAAGTACGGGGTCGTGCATCTGTTGCATGTAGTCGTGTTGAATAACTGCTACGCAATAGCGTCACAACGAGGAGAAGCAGCGAAAACCGGGAGGCTCCTTGACGACATTTACCGTGTCGACCACAAGCATCTTGAGAATTTTCGCCAGCGCTTCTCGTCCTTGTACTGGACGTTCAGGCCAGGTCAGCTTCTTCAATCTGCCTTGTGGGCAGCGTGTATCCGGAAAAAACAACTCGGCGGTCAGACGAGTTTGCTCAAGCGTGTTACTGGTGTTCCCGATCGGGGAACGTCTTCATCATGCAAAAGCAAAACGACGCCGTCAACGGTTTTGTAGTGATTATTTTTACTCACTACATATTGTCGGACAAAGCTGTTTTGGAATGAGAAAGAATCCGTTCAGGCAACGGAAAAAGGCGTTCGCAGCACGTAGAAGGTGCACGGATAGCCGTCCACTTCACGCTGCTGCAGGGTGAAGTGGCCGTCGCTCAATAAAGGAATCAGCCTGGCCCAGAAGCGCTGTGCCGGCAGGTTGGCGTCGATATGGAAAATCTGCCATTGACCGGGGATGCGGCTCAAGAGGGCAGAGACGACAAACTGCGCGACGCCTTGGCCACGAAAGCGTCGGGCGATGAAGAAGTAGCCGATGTTGTGTTCGGCCCCGGCGATGTGGATTTCGTTATCGACGGTCACGAAACCGGCGAGTTCGCCATTGACGCGAATCAGGAACGGTTGGGTGGTCGGGTGACGCCAATAGCCGATTTTCGGCTGGATCGAGAAAAAACCGTGCTCGGCGAGCTTCAGCGGCAGCCATTCGCTGAAGTCGTACATGTAGAACTGCATGAGGTTTTCGATGATATCCAGTTCATCGCGCTGAGCGGGGTGCAGTTCGATATTGGCCATGCGCAGGGTTCCTGAAAGTGCTGAGCCTTGCAGAAACACTAGCGGGTTTTATTTGCCTGACGGTTTCGCTGTGCGTTTTGTCGTACCCGTGGTTTTGCTGCGGGTCGATTTGCGTTTTTTCTTCCACGGGGCCGCCGCTTTACCGGCTGGTGGCGGGCCGCTGATGGTCAGGCTGAGACTGGAACAGCGCGTCACCTGTTTGCTCATCCACGCTGCCTGTTTGGTGACGAACTCTTCCAGACTCATTTCGCCACTTTGCACCATGTCCAGCGCCTGCTCCCAAATGGCTGTGGTGCCGGGGTCGGCAATTGCGCGGGGCACCGCGTCGATCAGGCTGAACGCCGCCGGGGTAGCGGCGAGGGCCTTGCCGTTTTTCACCAGATAGCCACGGTCAAGCAAGCCCTGAATGATCGAGGCGCGGGTCGCTTCTGTGCCGATCCCGGTGGTGTCCTTGAGCTTCTGTTTGAGCAGCGGATCTTCCACCAGTTTGGCGACGTTTTTCATCGCCTTGATCAGATCGCCTTCGGTGTAGGGTTTGGGCGGTTGCGTCCACAGATCCTTGAACTTGACGTCAGCCACCGCGCACTCAACGCCTTGCGTAAGTGCCGGCAAGGTTTGCGGTACCGGTGCCTCGCGGCCCTTGGCCGCTGCCAGCGCCTCGGGCAGTGCGCGTTTCCAGCCCGGTTCGATGATCTGCTTGCCGACCGCACGCAACGCTTCACCAGCGCAATCGAAATCGGCCTGGGTGCGATCGTATTCGTGATTGGGCAGGAACTGCGCCAGATAGCGCGCACGTATCAGTGTGTAGACCGCGCGGTGTTTGCCGGTCAGGCGCTCTAGATTCTTCGCTGCAGCGGTGGGAATGATGCCGTGGTGCGCGCTGACCTTGGCGTCGTTCCACGCGCGGGATTTGCGTTGCGGCTCCAGAAACCCGTTGAGCGCCTCAAGGCCCGGATCGGCCTGACGCAGCGCGGCGAGAATCCCCGGCGCCTCACTGTGCTGGCTCAGCGGCAAATAACCGCAATCACTGCGTGGATACGTGACGACTTTGTAGGTTTCGTAGAGAGCCTGGGCGATGTCGAGGGTTTCCTGCGCGCCGAGGCCGAGTTTCTTCGAGCAGACTTCCTGCAAAGTGCCGAGATCGAAGGGCAGGGGCGCCACCTCGCGCAGGCGCTCGGTTTTCAGTTTGACCACCCGGGCACTCGCAGCGCTGCTGATCGCAGCCGCCGCTTGCTGGGCCAACGCCTGATTCAGGCAGCGATCCTGATCGTCACAGGTATCCGACGGCGCACGCCACTGCGCAGTAAACGGTATGCCGTTGTGCAGCAGATCGACATCAATCGCCCAGAACGGCACTGGCACGAAATCGGCGATGCTGCGGTCACGATCCACCACCAGGCGCAAGGTCGGCGTCTGCACCCGGCCCACCGGCAACACGCCCTGATAACCCGATTGCCGACCCAGCAGCGTGAATAGCCGGCTCATGTTCATGCCGATCAGCCAGTCCGCCCGCGAGCGGCCCAGCGCCGAGTGATACAGGCTGAAGGTTTCGGCCCCCGGCTTCAATGCCGCCAGGGCTTTGCGGATCGAAGCTTCGTCCAGCGCCGACAGCCACAAACGCCGGATCGGCCCGCGATAGCGACAGTGCTCGACCAGTTCCCGGGCGATCATCTCGCCCTCACGGTCGGCGTCGGTGGCGATGATCAGCTCGCTGGCTTCACCGAGCAGGCGTTTGACCGCTTTGTACTGGCTGGCGGTGCGCGGTTTGACGGTCATTTTCCACTTGTCCGGGATGATCGGCAGATCGGCCAGGACCCAGCGCTTGTAGCGGGGGTCGTAGGCGTCCGGCGGGGCGGTTTCGAGCAAGTGGCCGATGCACCATGTCACCGTGA
Organism: Pseudomonas sp. Irchel s3a12; assembly: GCF_900187485.1. Classification (NCBI taxonomy): domain Bacteria; kingdom Pseudomonadati; phylum Pseudomonadota; class Gammaproteobacteria; order Pseudomonadales; family Pseudomonadaceae; genus Pseudomonas; species Pseudomonas sp. Irchel s3a12. The sequence goes on along the minus strand of NZ_FYDN01000009.1, from coordinate 268,806 downwards.
CGTCTGTTCCCAGCCAGCAGCCGTCACCCCGACGCCTGGCGCCGAGCACGGCCGCAATGTCTTTGGCCTGAGAAGGTTTTTCACAGAGGTACAACCGCATAACCACCCACGTCGATCAAGGTCCGCACAGGTGCACAGAATGGCCGGACTTGGCGTCAGCAGCAACTTTTATCTGTATGGATATACAGATAAAAAGCATTGCAGCACATGACGGGTAATACAGGGACGCAGCCCGGGCTATCGAGAAATTGATTAGCCTGCGGTTTACACCTGTGTCAGGTTTTTCAGCGATTCAAACACGCGAGTGACAGGACGATCTCGCCAGAAGATCGCCGTGGTCTGTCGACACTGACTACTCAGAAACAAGGAAGTCCACCATGGCTCAAGCCAAATCCAAAACCACCAGCGCCTTCGACGAAATCGATACGTTCAGCCACCTGTATGACCGTGGTGTCGGGCAGGTCAATGGCAAACCCTCATTTACCGCTGACCAGGCCGCTGATGAAATCCTGCGTAAAGGCCTGTCGTGGGGCGACAAGAATGCTGATGGCAAGATCGACCTCAGCTACAGCTTTCTGACCGACAAACCGGCGAACTACAACGTCAAGCTGGGCAACTTCAGCGAGTTCAGCGCCCAGCAAAAAGCCCAGGCGGTGCTGGCCATGCAATCCTGGGCCGACGTCGCTAACGTCACCTTTAGCGAAGGCAAGGGCGGCGATGGCCACATGACGTTCGGCAACTACGACGTCAGCACCGGTGGTGCGGCATTCGCTTATCTGCCCAGCGGCGGTGGCTATGACGGCCAGTCGTGGTACCTGATCAACGATCAGTATCAGGTCAACAAAACTCCGGACACCAACAACTACGGGCGCCAGACCCTGACCCACGAGATCGGTCACACCCTCGGCCTGTCGCACCCGGGTGCGTACAACGCCGGCAACGGCAACCCGACTTACAACGATGCCAAGTACGCTGAAGACACCCGTGGCTACAGCCTGATGAGCTATTGGAACGAAGCCAATACCGATCAGAATTTCAGCAAGGACGGCAGCGGCGCATACGCCTCGGCGCCGTTGCTGGACGATATCGTTGCGGTGCAAAAACTCTACGGCGCCAACTACGCGACCCGCGCCGATGACACCACGTACGGTTTCAATTCCAATGCCGAGCGCGATTTTTACAGTGCCACTTCGACATCTTCCAAAGTGGTGTTTTCGGTGTGGGACGGCGGCGGCAACGATACGCTGGACTTCTCCGGCTTCAATCAGAACCAGAAGATCAACCTCAATGAAGGTTCGTTCTCCGATGTTGGTGGCTTGGTGGGCAACGTCTCCATCGCTCACGGCGTGACCGTGGAAAATGCCATCAGTGGCTCAGGCAATGACCTGCTGATCGGCAACGCCGTTGCCAACGAGCTGGTCGGCGGTGCCGGTAATGACATCATTTACGGTGGTGGCGGTGGCGACACCTTGTGGGGTGGTGAAGGTGCGGATACTTTCGTGTTCGGTGCTGCCAGCGATTCAACTATGACTGCGCCGGACTGGATCATGGATTTCACCAGCGGCCTGGACAAGATCGACCTGTCGGGGATCGCCGGTTTCGCCACGGGCGCGGCGTCGCTGAATTTTGTCAGCGGTTTCACCGGGCATGCCGGCGATGCGATCCTGACTTACTTCGCGCAGACCAATCAGACCAGCCTGATGGTTGATCTGACGGGGCAGGGTTCGGTGGACTTTGCTGTGGGTGTGGTTGGGCAGGCGGTGGCGGCTGATATTGTTGCGTGATGCCTGAAAGCGGCCCTCACCCTAACCCTCTCCCAGTGGGAGAGGGGACTGATTGGGGGATGCTACAGAAATACATCGACCTGTCAGCGCTTTGCCGAATCCATAATCGAAGTAGGACTTTTAGGTCGATGTTGAACGCAAAACAACACGGTAGGCTCCCTCTCCCTCTGGGAGAGGGCTGGGGTGAGGGGCTTTTGATGTTGAAGGGCCGTTCGGCTGCAAACCCACCCCAACCAGAACCAATGAGCTATACCTGAACCGGTCTCTTCGCCGTATCCAGGAGAACCCCATGAAAAGCTCCGGCCCTAGTCCCGTCATTGCCCTCGAACAACTTCCCGGCTGCCTGATAGTGAAATTCCACGGCATCCAGGTCGCGGCCTCGTCCCACGTACTGATCCTCAACGAAGCCAACTACCCGCCGGTCTATTACGTCCCCCGCGAAGACATCGACGAAAAGTATTTCGCCCGCACCGATCACACCAGTTATTGCCCGTACAAGGGCGACGCCAATTACTTCAGTCTGCAAGTGCCGGGGCATGAAGGGGCGAATGCGGTGTGGACTTATGAGAAACCGAAAATCTCGGTTGGTCCGATCAAGGACTACGTGGCGTTTTATCCGGATCAGGTGAAGTTCGAAGTGATCAAGGCTGATGCCTGAGCAAAAAAAACGGCGAGGGTCAAAGCCCTCGCCGATTGAGTTGTCAGGTTGAGTTTCAGTTCTTGTCGAGATCTATATTCTTCGTCTCACGCAAACAGATCATCCCCACCACCAGGCTCACCCCGGTAATCAGCACTGGATACCACAGCCCATAAAAGATGTCCCCGGTGTACACCACCAGCGCAAACGACACCGTCGGCAGAAACCCGCCAAACCAGCCGTTGCCGATGTGGTATGGCAGCGACATCGAGGTGTAGCGAATGCGTGTCGGGAACAGTTCGACCATCAGCGCCGCGAGCGGGCCGTAGCACATGGCCGAGATGATGATCAGCGCCACGATCAGGGCAACGATCATTGGCTTGTTGATCTGCTGCAAATCGGCCTGTTGCGGGTAGCCGGCCAGGGTGATCGCGCCGCGCAGTGCGGCCTCGTCGAAGCCATCGAGTTTGACGTCGCCGACGCTCACTTGCACGGCGCTGCCGGCCGGGGCGGCGGCGCTGGAGTAGGGCAGGCCCTGTTTGACCAGGAAGGTTTTGACCTTGTCGCACGGGCTGTCGAATTTGGCTTTGCCCACCGGGTCGAACTGAAAGGTGCAGGTCGCCGGATCCGCCAGTACGGTGATCGGTGCCTGACGGCTGGCCTGATCAATCGCCGGGTTGGCGTAGTGCGCGAGGGATTTGAAGATCGGGAAGTACAGCGCCGTGGCCAGCAGCAAGCCGAGCATCAGCACTGGTTTACGGCCGACCTTGTCCGACAGCCAGCCGAAAAAGATGAAGAACGGCGCGCCGATCACCACGCTGATGATCAGCAAGGTGTTGGCCACCGCCGGATCCATTTTCAGGAACTGGGTCAGGAAGAACAGCACGTAAAACTGCGCGGCGTAAAAGGTCACCGCTTGCCCGGCGTTGATGCTGAACAGGGCGATCAACACGACTTTGAGGTTTTCCCATTTGCCGAAGGATTCGCGGATCGGCGCTTTCGAGGTTTTGCCTTCCTCTTTCATTTTCAGATACGCCGGCGACTCGTGCAGGCTCAGGCGGATCCAGGTGGAAATGCCCAGCAGCACGATCGACAGCAGGAACGGAATACGCCAGCCCCACACCTCAAACTGATCGCCGGTGAAGTAGCGGCAACCGAGCACCACCAGCAGCGACAGCAACAGGCCGAGAGTGGCGGTGGACTGAATCCAGCTGGTGTGGAAACCGCGTTTGCCGATTGGCGCGTGTTCTGCCACATAAGTCGCAGCACCGCCGTATTCACCGCCGAGCGCGAGGCCCTGAAGCATGCGCAGCACCACCAGAATGATCGGCGCGGCGATGCCGATGCTGGCGTAGGTCGGCAGCAGGCCGACGCAGAAGGTCGCCACGCCCATCAGAATGATCGTTGCCAAAAAGGTGTATTTGCGCCCGATCATGTCCCCCAACCGACCGAACACCAGGGCCCCGAATGGCCGCACGATAAAGCCGGCGGCGAAGGCCATCAGCGCAAAGATGAACGCCGTGGTGTCGTTGACCCCGGCGAAAAACTGCTTGCTGATCACCGCCGCGAGGGCGCCATAGAGGAAGAAGTCATACCACTCGAACACCGTACCGAGTGATGAAGCGAAGATGACTTTGCGTGTATCCGGGCTGGTCTCCGCGCTGCGCACGGCGTCCAGCGGCTGAACGTGTTCTGACATATCGGTATCCCTCACAGTGATTGTTTTTGTTGTTCCACTGGTGTTGCGTGTCCGGGTGATGCCTTGAATTAAACGCGGTCCCCTGTAGGAGTGAGCCTGCTCGCGATAGCGGTGTATCAGCCAACGCAGATGTTGAATGTTATTCCGTCGTCGCGAGCAGGCTCACTCCTACAGGGGTTGTGTTTACAGCTTGGGAATTGCTGATCAGTTGTGCAGCCTTCTCGGCAATCATCAGCGTAGGCGAACAGGTGTTGCCCGAGGTGATGCGCGGCATGATCGAGGCATCGGCGATGCGCAAACCGGGCACGCCGTGGACGCGCAGCTGTGCGTCGACCACCGCCTCAGCGTCGTTGCCCATGCGGCAGGTGCCAACCGGATGGAAAATCGTCGTACCGATCTTCGCCGCCGCTTCCTGCAACTCTTCATCACTTTGCAGGCTGGCGCCGGGCAGATACTCGACCGGTTTGAACGCTTGCAGGGCAGGGGCGCTGACGATGCGCCGGGTCAGGCGAATCGCATCAACCGCGACGCGCAAATCCTCTGGATGACTGAGGTAGTTGGGCTGAATCAACGGCGCCTCCTGCGGATCCGCCGAACGAATGTCGATGCGTCCACGACTCTGCGGACGCAAATCACACACCGACGCGGTAAACGCCGGAAAGCTGTGCAGCGGCTCGCCAAAACGCTCGAGCGACAGAGGCTGCACGTGATATTCCAGATTCGCCGAAGTCTGCTCCGGCCCCGACCGCGCGAACGCGCCCAACTGACTCGGCGCCATCGACAGCGGCCCGCTACGGTCATACAGATAACGCAGGCCCATGCCCATCTTGCCCCACACGCTGCCAGCGATCTGGTTGAGGGTTCGGGCGTTTTCCAGTTTGTAGATCAGGCGCAGTTGCAGGTGATCCTGCAGATTGCCGCCGACGCCCGGCAGCTCATGAATCACGCCGATGCCCAAGCGCTCGAGCAGCGGACGCGGGCCAATCCCGGAGCGCTGCAGAATGCTCGGCGAACCGACCGCGCCGGCGCACAGGACGATCTCCTTGCGTGCCTTGAACTGTTTGATTTGACCTTCGTGACGCGCGCTGACTTTCGAGGCGCGACCGTCTTCGAGCAGCACCCGATCCACCTCAACCCCGGTCAGCACTGTCAGATTCGCCCGGTCGCGCACCGGTTTCAAAAATGCCTTCGCTGCGTTCCAGCGTACGCCGGATTTCTGATTGACCTGGAAGTAGCCGCAACCCTCGTTGTCGCCCTGATTGAAGTCGTCGATGCTGGCGATGCCGCTTTGCTCAGCCGCACTGCGAAAGGCATCCAGAATCGGCCACGACAGACGCTGCTGCTCGACCCGCCACTCACCCTTGGCGCCGTGAAATTCAGCCGCACCGGCAAAGTGGTTTTCGCTTTGTTTGAACAGCGGCAGCACGTCGTTCCAGGCCCAACCCGGGTTGCCCTCGGCCGCCCAGCCATCGTAGTCGTTGGCCTGGCCGCGCATGTAGATCATGCCGTTGATGGACGAACAACCGCCCAGCACTTTACCGCGCGGATAGCTCAGCGCGCGGCCGTTGAGGCCCGGTTGTTCTTCGGTCTTGAAGCACCAGTCGGTGCGCGGGTTACCGATGCAGAACAGGTAACCGACAGGAATGTGAATCCACGCATAGTTGTCGCGCCCGCCGGCTTCAAGCAGCAGCACACGCTGCTGCGGATCTGCCGACAGCCGATTGGCCAGCAAACACCCGGCAGGGCCGGCGCCGACCACGATGTAGTCGTATTCATCGAGGGAAGTCTGCATTCCCTGACCTCGCTTTTTGTTTTTATTGTCGGACACTCTAGTTGTTAGCTTTCGTTAAAAGAATGTTAGTTTTTGCGCAGCCGCTGTGCGTTTTTAAACAGCCTGCATTGACCATAGCCGACAAGGACACGCCATGTTCGACTGGAACGACCTGCGGTTTTTTCTCGAGCTGCAACGCAGCGGCCGCCTGCTCACCGCCGCCCGCCGCCTCAACACCACCCACGCCACCGTCGCCCGCCATATCGAAGCCATCGAAAAAAGCCTCGGCACCGCGCTGTTCGTCCAGCACGCCCAAGGCTACGAAATGACCCCGGCGGGGGAGGCGCTGCTTAAACATGCTGAAGCGATGGAAAACGTTGCGTTGCTGGCGCAGGAAGAGATCACCCAATCCACTGCGCCACTGGGCAAGATTCGCGTCGGTGTCACCGAAGGACTTGGCATCAAGTTTCTCGCCAGCCGCATGATCGGCTTGTTCGAGCGTTATCCAGGTCTGGAAGTAGAGTTGGTCGCGGTGCCGCGCTTTGTCAGCATCCTCAACCGTGAAGCGGAAATCAGCATTCACCTGGAGCGCCCGGCGGCGGACATGCTGGTCACGCGCAAGCTCACGGACTATCGCTTGGCGCTGTACGCCAGCCAGCGCTATCTCGATAAAGCCCCGCCCCTGCACAGCCGCGAGGACCTTGGGCGGCATGCGTGGATCGGTTATGTCGACGATTTGCTGTTCAGCCAGGAATTGATGTTTCTCAACAGTTTCTGTCGCAGCCCTCGGGTTGTGTTTCACAGCACCAGCGTCATCGCGCAGCAGGAGGCGGCGCGGTCGGGATTGGGCATTGCGGTGTTGCCTTGCTACATGGCCGAGTCGGATCCCGATCTGGTGCCGTTGCTGCCGGATGAAAGCATCGAGCGTAGTTACTGGATCAGTACGCGGCGCGAGTTGCACAAGTCGGTGCGGCTGCGGGTGGTCTGGGATTATGTGGTGGGGTTATGTGAAGCGGAGCAGGGGTTGTTGCTGGGCAGATCGCAGGCCGGCATCCATTAATCCTTTTGGCTGTGCTGCTGTTGGCGCCGCTTTTGCTTGAATAGCTTCAAAGCCTTTGGCAATGGAGAGCAGCAATGAGGGAATGGCTTAGCGTTCGCGACATCAATGCGGACACCTTGAAGGCCATCAGTGACGGCGTCTTACGGCATGGCCGAGCCTTGTCTGAGGCTCGCGGCGGGCACGCTGAAGCCATCGCCTGTGCGCTGATGGAGGAGGGAACACTGATCGGCGGCGCTACCGGCAGAACCGAATTCCGGCGCCTGTTTGTCAATTACCTGTGGATCGACGTGCAATGGCGCGGAACCGGGCTGGGTACTCAGGCGTTGCACAAGCTTGAGGCGCTGGCCGTTGAAAGGGCGTGCGTGGATGCCTTGATCGAAACGCTGGATGACGACGTCGCCCGTTGGTACACCCGCTGCGGCTACCGATTGATCGCGCACGTGCCTGAGTACTGCGGCCCGTGGAGTCGTCATACGCTGTTGAAAACCCTTGGCGCAACCCAGGGAAATGCCGCCGATGACCAATAGCGATCTGGGCAGTACACCCAAAACCGGCAGGCTTCATCACGTTGAAATCAACGTCTCATCGCTGGAAGTCTCGCTGCGCTTTTGGCAGCCGTTGCTCTTGATGCTGGGTTATACGCAGCATCAAAACTGGCCCGCCGGGCGCAGCTTTATTCTCAACGGCACCTACCTGGTGTTCGTTCAGGCAAGCGATCTGCAACAGGGCTTTAACCGCCGGGGCGTGGGCTTGAATCATCTGGCGTTCCAGGCGGGTTCACAGGCGCAAGTGGATGAAATGGCGGATTGGCTGCGAACGTCCGGTTTTCGTCTTCTCTACGAGAGCGCCTATCCGCACGCCGGCGGCCCGGAGCACTACGCCCTCTACTGTGAGGATCCGGACAAGATCAAAGTAGAGATCGTCGCGCCGGTGGACACGCACCTGTAGTCCCGTTTGCAGGGCTGGCAGGAATGACGTTGCGTGCGGCATTGAAGTGTGCCTTCTACAGCGCTTTGGCAAAAAGGAAATTCTTGGGGTTGATTAATATATGGATATCCGTATATTCGAATTTCCATATGTGCAGAGCCCATTCCATGATCACTCCCACCGAAGTCTTCAAGAGCCTCGCTGACGAAACCCGTGTCCGCGCCATGCTGCTCATTTCCGATCAAGGTGAACTCTGCGTCTGCGAGCTGATGTGTGCGCTCGACGACAGCCAACCGAAAATCAGCCGCCACCTCGCGCAACTGCGCAGCAATGGCTTGCTGCTCGATCGCCGTCAGGGCCAGTGGGTCTATTACCGGCTCAATCCGGAGCTGCCGGCGTGGGTGCGCGAGATTCTGCAAGTGACGTCCAAAGCCAACGCCGATTGGCTCAAGGACAACGCCGCCCGCCTGCAGAACATGGACGGGCGTCCGGTGCGCGAAGCCGCCTGCTGCTGAATCCGGATTTAGAGAGTTCTGACATGTTGCTGGCTTTCGCTGTTTTCGTCTTCACCCTCGTACTCGTCATCTGGCAACCCAAAGGATTAGGCGTCGGTTGGAGCGCCACGTTCGGTGCCCTGATCGCCCTGGCTGTCGGTGCCGTTTCGCTGCAGGACATTCCCACAGTGTGGGCCATCGTCTGGAACGCCACCGCCACGTTTATCGCGGTGATCATCATCAGCCTGCTGCTGGATGAAGCCGGCTTCTTTGAATGGGCGGCACTCCACGTTGCACGATGGGCAAAGGGCAGTGGTTATCGATTGTTCGCGTTCTGCGTGTTGCTCGGCGCGGCGGTGGCGGCGGTGTTCGCCAACGACGGTGCGGCGCTGATCCTCACACCCATTGTCATGTCGATGTTGCTGGCGCTGCGCTTTTCACCGGCGGCGACGTTGGCATTCGTCATGGCCGCCGGGTTTATTGCCGACACGGCCAGCCTGCCGCTGGTGGTATCAAATCTGGTCAACATCGTCTCCGCCGACTACTTCGGCTTGGGCTTTGCCGAATACGCATCGGTGATGGTGCCGGTGAGTCTGGTCAGTGTCGCGGCGACGTTGCTGGTGCTGTTTGTGTACTTCCGGCGCGATGTGCCACAGCGCTACCCGGTTGAGGCGCTTCAGGAACCCAAAGCAGCGATTCGCGACCACGCCACCTTCGTGGTCGGCGGCTGGACACTGCTGATACTGCTGGTCGGACTGTTCGCACTGGAACCGCTGGGGATTCCTGTCAGTGCCGTCGCGGCAGTGTGTGCGGCGATCCTTTTTGCGGTCGCTGCCAAGGGCCACAAGATCGCTACCCGACGGGTTTTGCGCGATGCACCGTGGCAGATCGTGGTGTTCTCGCTGGGCATGTATCTGGTGGTGTATGGCCTGAAGAATGCCGGGTTGACTGACCTGCTGGCCGTCGTCCTCGACCGCTTGGCCGAGCAAGGTTTATGGAGTGCCACCCTCGGCACTGGCCTGCTGTCCGCGCTGTTGTCATCGGTGATGAACAACATGCCCAGCGTGCTGATCGGTGCGCTGTCGATCCAGGCCAGCGACGCCCAAGGGCTCGTTCGCGAAGCGATGATCTACGCCAACATCATTGGCTGCGACCTCGGCCCGAAAATCACCCCCATCGGTAGCCTCGCCACGTTGCTCTGGCTGCATGTGCTGGAACGCAAAGGTCTGCGCATCACCTGGGGCTACTACTTCAAGGTCGGCATTCTGCTGACCCTTCCGGTTCTGTTGATCACTCTTTCGGCCCTGGCACTGCGCCTGAGCCTTTGATGTCCGCCAAAAGCGGTAGGAGCAATCCATGCGAGTTTTGTTCATGTGCACGGCCAACAGCTGCCGCAGCATCCTCTCTGAAGCCATGTTCAATCATCTGGCGCCAGCGGGATTCGAAGCGGTGAGTGCCGGCAGTTTTCCCAAAGGTCAGGTCTTGCCGCGCAGCCTGTCGACGCTGCAACAGGCCGGCATCGCCATTGATGGTTTGCACAGCAAAGGCAACGACGCTTTTGAAAGCAACCCGCCAGATATCGTCATCACCGTGTGCGACAAAGCCGCTGGCGAGACTTGCCCGGTGTATTTCGGCCCGGCGCTGAAATCCCACTGGGGGCTGGAAGATCCGTCCGAAGTGAAGGGCGACGAAGCCACTGTCGACGCGGCTTTTCACGCCACCCTTATGCGCATCGGCCAACGCTGTCAGGCCTTCCTCGATCTGCCTTTCCACTCGCTCAGCCGCGATCAACTCAAGGCTGAGCTCGACCGCGTCGGCACGCTTTAAGGAGGATTTATGTCCGAACTGCCCAACCTCGATCTCAATCTGTTCGATAACGCCAAACCGTCGCAAGCGGGCGCGCACAAACCGCGCATCCTGCTGCTCTACGGCTCGACCCGCGAACGCTCCTTCAGCCGTTTGCTGGTAGAGGAGGCCGCACGTCTGCTCGAACACTTCGGCGCTGAAACGCGCATCTTCAACCCGTCCGGTCTGCCACTGCCCGACGACGTTCCGGTCGACCATCCCAAGGTGCAGGAACTGCGCGAGCTGGTGCTGTGGTCGGAAGGCCAGGTCTGGTGTTCGCCAGAACGGCACGGCGCGATGTCCGCCGTGTTCAAGGCGCAGATCGACTGGGTGCCGCTGGAACTCGGCGCCGTGCGCCCGACTCAGGGTAAAACCCTGGCCGTAATGCAAGTCTGCGGTGGCTCGCAGTCGTTTAACGTGGTCAACCAGTTGCGCGTGTTGGGCCGCTGGATGCGCATGTTCACCATCCCCAACCAATCCTCGGTGCCGAAGGCCTACATGGAGTTCGACGACACCGGGCGGATGAAAGCGTCGCCGTTCTACGATCGTGTGGTGGATGTAATGGAAGAACTGGTGAAGTTCACCGTGCTGCTGCGTGATCAACAGGCGCATCTGGTCGACCGTTACTCCGAGCGCAAGGAAAGTGCCGAGCAATTGATGGCGCGGGTCAATCAGCGCTCGATCTGAGGCCGTCCCTCGGCGAGGGACGGCTGCGTTCAGTCGACCAGTACTTGCGGTGACACCACCCAGACGCTGCAGGGCATTTTGTACAGCAACTGTTCCACCGTGCTGCCGATCAACCGACCGAGGCCGCGATGACCGATCCGGCCCATGACGATCACGTCGATGTCATAGGCATCGGCGTAGCTGCACAGCACTTTGGCCGGATTGCCCATGATCATGTGCTGGCGTTCCGGCGCGATGCCGTTGCGCTCGGCCAGTTCGCGGAATGCATCACCTTGCGCATCGAACAGGGTTTTCGCCTTGCCCGGGGTAAAAAACGTCGAGGCGTTGCCAAAACCGAACTCGTCGGCGCTGATCGATGACAGGTCGTAGGCGTAGATCACATCCAGTTCGGCATCGCAGAGGCTGGCCAGTTTCGCGGCCTCGCGCAGGATGCGGTCGTTGAAGTCAGCGTATTGCTCGTCGCGATGAAACGGATCAATCGCCGCGACGATCCGCCGAGGCCGGGCATGCTGAACATGGCTGACAAAGTGCAGCGGCACCCGGCATTCGCGCAGCAAATGAACATCGAGCGGGGTGAACATCAATCGCGACATGAACGAGGCGTGCTGCAGATCCTTGATCAGCAGGGCCATCGGCTGCTCCTTGAGGTGAATCTGGATTTCACGCAACGGATTGTCGACCCACACCACTTCCGTGGTCACGGTCACGCCGAGGTGGCGCATGGGCCGGGCCTGGTCCTCCAGCCATTGGCGGTGGCGCTCGACATAACCCAGGCGCATCTGTTCCAGGGCCTGCTCGTTGACCAATCCGGCGGTCGCCAGCCCTTCGAGGTAATCGAATGCCACGATATGCAGCGCCGCACCCGATGCCTTGGCCAGGGCAGCGGCCCGATCGAACGCAGGGCTGTGTTTCATCAGCGGTGAAGCTACCAGCATGAAACGTGCTTGCTCGGACATGACGAATCTCCTGTGGGTAGCGGCATTGGCCGGCCAGACGCAACGGCGTCAGTTCATGTTGCTCCGTGCCGCCGGGCGCGGCTTGATCTTTGTCAATGACGCAGCCGAGCAACGCCCGCGCCCGACGGGCGGTAACGGCGGGCGCAATCCTGCATTGATTGATCGTTATCAACCTTGTGTCGGTCAGTTCGGCGCAGCCTTGGAAAGGTGCTGAACTCACTGCAAACACCTGCACAGGAGTCTTGATCATGGCCATGATGAAAGCGGCGATATTCGTCGAAAAGAATCGCATCGTGCTGGATGAAAAACCGATCCCCGAGGTTGGCCCGCTGGACGCACTGGTGCGTATCACCACCACGACGATCTGCGGCACCGACGTGCATATCCTGCGTGGCGAGTATCCGGTGGCCAAAGGTTTGACCGTCGGTCACGAACCGGTGGGCGTGATCGAGAAACTCGGCTCACAGGTGCGCGGATTTTTCGAAGGCCAACGGGTGATTGCCGGCGCCATCACCCCCAGCGGCCAAAGCTACGCCTGCCTGTGTGGCTGCGGCTCCCAGGACGGGCCGGACACTCGCCACGGCTTTCGCGCCACCGGCGGCTGGAAATTCGGCAACATCATCGATGGCTGCCAGGCGGAGTACGTCTTGGTGCCCGATGCCTTGGCCAACCTGTGTCCGATCCCCGACGGGCTGAGTGACGAACAAGTGCTGATGTGCCCGGACATCATGTCCACCGGATTCTCCGGCGCCGAACGTGGTGAAGTCAGTATCGGCGACAGCGTTGCGGTGTTCGCGCTGGGGCCGATCGGCCTGTGTGCGGTGGCCGGGGCGCGGCTCAAGGGCGCGAGCGTGATCATTGGCGTCGACGCGGTGGCCGAGCGCATGAGCGTCGCGCGGCAGTTGGGTGCGACCCATGTGGTCAACTTCAAGGATGGCGACGTGGTCGAGCAAATCATGGCGTTGACCGACGGGCGCGGCGTGGATGTGTCCATCGAAGCCTTGGGCACCCAAGGCACGTTCGAGTCTGCCTTGCGGGTGTTACGCCCGGGCGGACGCTTGTCGAGCCTTGGGGTTTACGCGTCGGACCTGCGCATTCCCTACGATGCCTTCGCGGCGGGGCTGGGCGATTACAGCATCGTCAGCACCCTGTGCCCCGGCGGCAAGGAGCGCATGCGCCGGTTGATGGCGGTGGTGCAAAGCGGTGGTGTCGATCTGTCGCCGCTGGTGACCCACCACTTCAAACTGGACGATATCGAAGCCGCCTATGAACTGTTCGCGCATCAGCGCGATGGGGTGATGAAGGTGGCGATCACGCCTTGATTGGCAATGCGCCCCGTACTGTTTACTGGTGCAGGGCGCAGGAATGGCGCTACAGACTCAGGCGATGAATGACCTGATGGGGATCATCAGGATCGCTGTGGGTTTCAAAGCCCAGTGATCGGGCGAGGTCGCGCATGGCCGTGTTGCTGGCCGAATCCACCGAATACAGATGTTTGAAACCGTTGAGCCGGGCGGCTTTGATCAGGTGCTCCATCAGCAACGTGGCCAGGCCCAGGTGCATCCATTCATCGGCGACCGTCACAGCGCATTCGCAGTCCTGTTCGCCCGTGGCGGCGTAGCGGCTGATGCCGATCTCGATCAATTCGCCATTTTCGTGAACCAGTGCGATGAAGGCCGCGCGTTGTTTGTAATCGACGTCCATCAACTGATCGAGCAACGCGGTGCCCGGCTCACTCATCTGCGCGAGAAAACGCAGGTGTCGGGACTCGGGCGACAAGCGCTTGATAAACGCGTACTCGCGTTCGCGATCCTTGGCGGCCAGTGCGCGGATCAAGACGTGGCGGCCATCCTTGAGCGACTCGATCCAGTATTCACCTTGGTGCGCGGCATAGGCCGGCGCCGCGCGGTCATTGTGGTCTTTGACAGTGAGCATGAGATGAGCCTCCATCGGGGCTGAACGAGCAACGCGCAGGAGAGTGCGCTGAGTCTGTTCTACACCGATGTCAGCCCCGGAAGCTGATCTGGATCAGATTCCGACGCGCGGCCACTGTTTTTTAGCGGGCGATGCTTTTGTTTCCGCAACAGGCTCAGCCCTGAGGTGGTTCGCGGGTGCTGCGTTGCGATGCGGGGCGCGGTTGCCCGTCGGGAATCGACAAGGTCGCACGAAGGCCGCCCTCCGCGCGGTTGACCAAAGTGATCCGTCCGCCCAACTGCGTGGCAATGGTGTTGACGATGGTCAGTCCCAGCCCCGCGCCGTGGGCATTGCCGCGACTGTAGAAGCGTTCGAACAAGCGCGCCCGGTCGGTTTCATCGATGCCCGGCCCCTGATCTTCAACGCTCAAGTGATAGAAACCCTCAGCCTGGCTGAGCAGCACGGTGATCACGCCGTGTTCCGGGGAGAAGTTCGCAGCATTGGTGATCAGGTTGTTCAGGGCAATGTCGATCGTGCCGGGGCTGGCCATGATGTTGAACGGCTGGGCGCTGTCTTCAAAGGCCAGTTCCAGGTGTTTGCTCAGCAACCATGGCGTCAATTGCACCAGGCTGTTGCGCACGGTTTCGCTGAGGTCGATGGGTTGCAGCGGCGGCGGATTGGGTTTCGGCTCCAGACGCGCCATGGTCAGCAACTGGTTGACCAGGCGACTGGTGCGGTCGACCCCGGCGATCAGAAACGCCAGCGATTCGCGGCGTTCCTGTTCGGTGCCGGCCTCCTGCAGGTTCTGCGCATGCACCCGCAGCACCGCCAGCGGCGTACGCATTTCGTGGGCGGCGTCGGCGATAAAGCGCCGCTCGCGGCCGAGCACTTCCTGGATCTGCGCGAGCATACGGTTGAGCGCCGCCTGCATCGGTTCCAGCTCACTGGGCAGCGGCGCCAATTGCAACGGTTCCAGCGAACCGCTGTGGCGGGCGCGCAAGGTTTCGGCCATGTTCGCCAAAGGTTTGAGGCCCCAGCCAATCGCCAGCCAGACCATCGCTGCCAGCAGCAGGCTGCCGACCACGTTCGGCCACAGCGTGTGACGGACGATGCGGTCGACCAGATCGGCGCGCACATCGTCGCGCTCACCGACCCAGATGCGCAGGCCGTTCTGTTTGTCTTCAAGGAGAAAGGCGCGCCAGTGCCGATTGTTCAGATCCACCACATCGCTGAAACCGGGCTGAGTCGGCGGCGCCTTGAAGGACGGTGCGCTGGCGGTGTGCACCAACACATCACCGGCAGGATTCCACACCTGAAAGGCGATTTTGCGTTCGTAAGGATGACCCTCGCCGCGCGGCACCGCTTCGCCCAGCGCCGAGTTGAACGCCTGGTAAAGCTCTGCGTGCTGTTTGCTGGCCAGGGGCATGCGCATCACCCCTTGCAACAAGCGCGCGTTCTGCGCCAATTGTGCGTCGTAGACTTCGGCGATTTCGTGGTTGCTGTCGTGCAGGTTAAAGGTGCTGAGCACTGCGAGGCCGGCCAGCAACAGGCCGATGATCAAGGTCAGCGTGCGGCGGCGGATTGAGGTCATCGACGCTCCTCCACCAGATAACCGACACCGCGAATGGTGCGGATCAGGTCGGTGGAAAACTTCTTGCGCAGGTGATGGATGTGCACTTCGAGGGTGTTGCTTTCGGCTTCTTCATTCCAGCCGTAAAGCAGCTGCATCAACTGATCGCGGGTCATCACCCGGCCCGGCGGTGACAGCAGTTCGTGCAGCAACTGATATTCCTTGGGCGTCAGAGCCACGGGCTGGCCCTGATAGCTGACTTGCTGGGTGCCGGGGTTAAGGCTGATGCCGGCATGCTCGATCAACGCCTGGGCGCGCCCGGCACTGCGCCGCAACAGGGCGCGCAAGCGTGCCTTGAGCTCGTCCAGGTCGAACGGTTTGATCAGGTAGTCGTCGGCCCCGGCGTCGAGCCCGGCGATACGGTCTTCAGTAGCGTCGCGGGCAGTCAGAATCAGCACCGGCAGATTCGAACCGCTGTCGCGCAGGCGGCGCAGCACTTGCAGGCCGTCCATGCGTGGCAGACCGAGATCGAGCACGGCGACATCGAAGGTTTCACTGAGCAGCGCATGCAACGCGCTGCTGCCGTCCTTGAGCCAGTCGACGGTGTAACCCTCGCGGCCCAGCGCCTGATGAATGCCTTCACCCAGCGCCACGTCATCCTCAACCAGTAATAAACGCACGCGGACTCCTGTCAGTCGAGTTTCTTGTTCACGTCCACCAGAAGGGCGGCGATCTCTTTGCGACGCCCGGCATCGGCACTTTCCCGGCCCGGACGCGGCGCGGCTTGTTGGGCTTTGAGCAGGGCTGCTTTGGCTTCAGCGTAGCGCTTCTGACGGTAGAGGTGATCGCCCCAGAAGTACAGGCTGTCGATGCCGTTGGGGTTTAGTTGCAAGGCTTGCTTGAGCAGTTGCTCGGCCTTGTCGCTGTCGCCGAAACCGATGGGCCAGCCGGGCACGCGGTCATACAGCGCGGCGAGGCTGGTGTAGGCCGAGCCTTGCAGGGCTTTGGGGTCGAGGGTCAGGGATTTTTCCAGATCGGCCTTGGCGTCCTTGGCTTTGCCCAGTGCGCCGAGTCCGCCCTCGGCACCGGCCCAACTGCTGGTGACGATGCCTTTCCAGATCCACGCTTCGGCCACCGCCGGGCGCTGCGTGGTGAACGTGTTGGTTTCGCTGGCCAATTGTTCGAACGCGGCGGCGCGCTGTTTTTCCGCCACTTCATATTGGATGTGCGCCCAGCTCTGCTGGATGCCCTCGAGACGTTGCTGGTCGGCCGGTTCCAGCGCCCAGACACTTTGACTCAAGGCGGCGAGCAACAGGCATGCGGATAGTTTTTTCATGGCTTTGGCGACTCGTGGTCAGGTTTTTCACTGAGACGGCGGATCAGCGGCAACTGCTTGCGCAGGCCTCGATCCACCAGATGCGGGAGCAGATTGTTCAGGCGGACGAAGAAGCGTTCCGGCCAGCCCAGGTAGAGGTCGCGACGATCACCGGCAATCGCATGGATCACCGCCGAGGCCACGGTTTGCGGATCGTCGACGTTGGCCTTGAGTGCGTCGTTCAACGCTTGTGCGGCGGCGCTGTTCATCGAGGTGCGCGTGGCGCGGGGCGCGACGTACAGCACGCTGACGCGGGTGTCGGCGAGCTCGCGGCGCAGCGCCTCGGAAAACCCGCGCAAAGCGAATTTGGTCGCGCAATAACTGGCGTAACCCGGGTAGCCGATCGAGCCATAGGTCGAACCGACGTTGACCACCATGGCGCTGTCGGCCTGCTTGAGCAGCGGCAACAGCAGTTTGGTCAGGCACATCGGTGCACTGATGTTCACCGCCAGCATCGCGTTGATGTCGCTGTCATCGAGCTGTTCAAGCATGGCGAAGTGATTGACCCCGGCGGCGTTGATCAGCAGGTTGATGCCGCCGATGGCTTCGGCGGCGACCAGCACTTTGCGCCGATCGCTGAGGAAGGTCAGGTCAGCCGCGACCCAGCACAACGAGTCGGGGTAGCGCTTGAGCAACGGCAGCAATGCCTCCTGATGCCGCGCCACCGCGAGCACATGGGCACCGGCTGCGCACAAGGTTTCGGCGATGGCCAGGCCGATGCCGCCACTGGCACCGGTCAGCACCACCCGCGCATCACGCAGCTGCATGTTGAGCCTCCGCGTCACGCGGCAAGCCACGGAACATGTCGGTGTACAGGCGATAGACGACTTTCGAGGCATGGATCACGGCGGCTTGATCGGCAGGATCTTCCAGCTGATTCATCAGGCGCCGATAGGTCTGCATGTGCTCGATATCGAGCGAACCGTGGGAGCTCAGGTAACTGAACGCCGTTTCCGGCAACGCCAGGCGCTCGCGAATGCTGCCCGCCGCGTGGGTGGCCAGGGCGATGCTGGTGCCTTCGAGCACGTTGACCATGCCGAACAGACCGACCGGATTGCCCCGGGCGATCAGGTCGTAAAGAAAGCTGACCATCAGTTCGATCGACAACGACGGCTGACCGTCGCGCACCGCATCACGATCACCGCCACATGCAGCGATGTCGTTGAGCACCCAGTGCTCGTGGCCGTATTCGTCTTCGATGTACTCGGCCACCGCTTTGCGCAGCCATTCCAGACGCGTCGGCAGGCGCGCACCGCAAGCCATCATCAGCGGCACGGTGTGGCGCACGTGGTAATACGCTTGCGCGAGAAACGCCCGATAGCTGTCGAGGCTGACCTTGCCTTGCAGGGCATCGACGATGATCGGCAGGTTGAACAGTTCGTGGCGTTCCTGTTGCGTGGCTTCTTGCAGGGTGTCAAAAAAACTCATGATGCGGACTCCTCGGAAACAGCGGATTCGGTCAATTGCGCGTGGTACTGCGCGACGATGGCGTCGCGGCGCGGGCGGCCATTGGCGGTGAGCAAGCCATTGGCGGCGGTGAAGGGTTGCGGCAGGCGCGTCCACTGATGCACCTGGGCGTAATCGGGCAAAGCCTCGTTGGCTTCGGCGACGGCAGCGGCCAGTTCGGCGTCGGTGCAGTCCGGACGATGTGGCCAGAGCAGTGCGTGGTTATGCGGCAAGGCCTCGCCGTAAACGAACGCCTGAGCGATGTGGCGGCGCTGGGTCAGCTCGGACTCGACCCATTCCGGGTTGACGTTGCGCCCGAAACTGGTGACGAACTGGTGCTTCTTGCGGCCCTTGAGATAGAGAAAACCTTCCGGGTCGAACTCGCCCAGATCGCCGCTCGGCCACCACTCATCGGCGTACGGCGCGTCGCCCAGATAACCGAGCAATGTGGACCCCTTGATCAGCACCTCGCCGTCCTCGGCCAGCCGCACTTCAACATGTGGCAGCGGTCGGCCGACACTGCCGGGGCGGCGTGCGCCGGGGCGATTGAGGCACACCACCGAGGCGCATTCGGACAGGCCGTAGCCTTCGTAAACTGGCAGCCCGACCCGTTGCGCACGGTGCAGCAGATCCTCCGAGACCCGCGCACCGCCGACAGCGGCAAAGCACAGGGTTTGCGGGTCGAAGGCTTTCTGTTCGGCGGCGCTGACCAGCAACAACAGCAACTGCGGCACCAGGATCAGACTCTCCGGCGCACGGCTGGCGAGATAACCGAGCAGGTGCGGAATTTCGACGCCGCTGGCGCCCTGAATGCCGAGGGTTTTCTGGCTCGGCAAACTCAGCATGGCGCCGGCATACAGCGCGGCATAGCAGCCGAGGTTCTCTAGCAGAATCGCCAACGGCAACAGCGCCAGATGATGCTGCGGGCCGGTCGCTTCGCTGGCCTGATCCAGCTCCCGCGCCACCCGCAGCAGGCTGTCGGCGCTCAGGCATACACCTTTCGGCGTGCCGGTGGTGCCGGACGTGAAAGTGAGTTTCGCGGTGCCGGCCGGCATGCGACTGGGGCCACTGAACGAGCGGCGCCAGAACTCGCCACGTTGTTCATAACCAGCCGCGAGCAGTTCGGCGCCCAGTTCTGGCTCGGCGATCACCCGTTCGGCCTGGCTCTGTTGCAGACAATGGGCGCGTTGCGTCGCACTGAAAAACGGCGGCAGCGTCACGCAGGTCAGGCCTTCAAACAGCACGGCCAGATCCCACAGCATCGCGTCGACGCCGTTGTCCAACGCCAGCGCAATCACTTGCGCCTGCTCGTCGCGCAGGCGCTCCTGGCGATACAACACCTCGGCGTACAGCGTGGCGTAATCGAGTTTCAGCGTGTCGCCCCACAGGGCAGTGGCGTTGTCATTGCGCCGGGCATGGTCGCGCAGGGCTTCCTGGAAGCGTTGCAGTTCAAGCGACATGACAGGCTCCTTCAATCGAACCGGGCAAACCGAGGCGGGCAAACAGGCCGATATCGCGCAAATGGACGAACCCGGCGCGGATGTTGCCGACGTGCACCCAAGGTTTACTTTCGTAATAACTGCCCCAGTGTTGACGCTCGTCACCCAACCGTTCCGGATCAGCGGCGCACAATGTCACTGGCTTCAAACCCAGGCGATGGAAGCTGTTGACCAGGCCGATGTTGCCGGTGAACGTCACCCATTCCAGGCCGCCCATGGCCAGCAGGTAGGTGATGGCGATGATGCTCAGGCGCGCGCTGCCGGTGTCGCTGGCGGCGAGGTTGCCGACTTCGACGATGGCGCTGCGCTCGACCGGACGATCTGCCGCCGCGCTGATCAACGGCTCGATCGGCTCATCCAGATAGCGCTCAAGGAACAGTGATTCCAGATGCGCGCGACGCACCCCGGCCACGGCGCACAACTCGCCGTCGCCGTTGTGCATGCCGAACAGCTCGGGCATGAAGTGGCGGATATCGGCGCCGTGGGCCTTGCGAAAGCGTTGCTGGATAAAGCTTTCAAACATCGCTCGCAGAGTGTCGTCGGGCAGCGCGCCGGTTAGTGTCATCTGCGGTGTTTCGGCTTGACCGAAGCGCAGGGGCAGGGGGATGTTCCAGTCAAAATCGGGCATGGGCAGAACGCCTCCCTCAATAGGTTTGAGGCGAGTATCGGAGGCATTTCTTAACGAAGTCTGAAGGTGAAAAAAGGTTAACGTGAGGGTCTGTCTTCAGACTCTCTTAAGACTGGGCGGGCAGGGTAACGCCGTCGGTTCGCCCAACAACCGGAGCGAGGCAGTCGAACGAATCGGCCGTCACTCACGACAATCAAGAGGCGCAGCTTATGTCCCACGACATCGCCGTAACCCGTTACGGAAAACTCTCAATCACCCTGCACTGGCTAATGCTGGCGCTGTTCGTCGGCGTCTACGCATGCGTCGAAATCAAGGGCTACATGCCCAAGGGCAGCGAAGCACGCGGCTTGCTGATGGGCTTCCACGGCCTGTTCGGCGCGAGCATCTTCGCCCTCGTGTGGATCCGCCTGCTCGGCCGCCTCAGCCCACGCCCACCGATCACGCCCAAGCCACCGGCGTGGCAGACCGGCATCTCGCACCTGATGCACCTGGCGCTTTATGGGCTGATGATCGCCACGCCGATCCTCGCCTGGCTGATGCTCGCGGCGGGCGACAAACCGTTCCCGTACTTCGGCTTCCACGTCCCGGCACCCGTGGCCATCGACCCGGACTTCGCCAAGCAACTGAAGTACTGGCATGAACTGATTGGCAGCACCGGTTACTGGCTGATCGGGCTGCATGCGCTGGCGGGGTTGTTTCACCATTATTGGGTGCGGGATAACACGCTGGTGCGGATGCTGCCGGGGCGCACCGAATAACGCAGATATCACTGTAGGAGTGAGCCTGCTCGCGATAGCGGTAGTCCAGTCAATGTAAGTGTTGACTGAACAAACGCCATCGCGAGCAGGCTCACTCCTACAGGGTTTTTGGGATGTCTGGCAGAGCGGGGCAGTTGCCGGAATCGCACTTCGCGTCCACTCTATGGCCTGCCGACAAGGAGCGTCCGCCGACCCTCCGTCGTGACCACAGGGAGCTTGCAGCATGAGCGAAGACAACAAGGTAAAAGGCCCGGCGTCGTACTTCCCCTCCATCGAGAACAAATACGGCCAGCCCATCGAACACTGGCTGAGCCTACTCGCCGGCATCAGCGACAAGAAACACATGGAACTGGTGGCGTGGCTCAAGGAGGAACACGGCATGGGCCACGGTCATGCCAACGCCTTGGTTGCGCATCATCTGGCGGGAAAAAAGTGAGGGCAGGGCAGCGATGAATTTCACCCACCGGCCCGTGACGGCCGACGACGTCAACACCCTCTGCAGCTTTCCCCAAGGCGAACAAGAGCTGTTCTTCATGTTCCCGAAAGCCAACTTCCCGCTGACGGAAGAACAGATGCACAGCGCAATCAGCCAACGCTTCGACTCCACGGCTTTTCTGGCCAACGGCGAGTTCGTCGGCTTCGCCAACTTCTACCGCGCTGAGCACGATGGCATCTGCTGCATCGGCAACGTCATCGTCGCGCCATATGCCCGTGGCCAGGGGGGTGCGCGATACATCGTCGAGACCATGACCGCAGTGGGGTTCGAAAAGTACCAGGCCAAGGAAGTGCAACTGTCCTGCTTTAACGAAAACACCGCAGGCTTGTTGCTTTACCCAAAACTCGGCTTCGTGCCGTTCTCCATCGAAGAACGCCCGGCGCCGGGTGGCAAACGTTCAGCGCTGATCAACATGACACGCCACCGACCATAGCCATCCCCCAATTCCTGTGGGAGCCGGGCTTGCCCGCGATGACGCCAGCCCGGCCGCCGCGAACCCAGAAGCCCAACACAAAACCTGTGGGAGCGAGCCTGCTCGCGAAGACGCCAGCCCAACCACCCCAAATCCCAAGCCAGACTCAATCCCATGTAGGAGTGAGCCTGCTCGCGATAACGCCAGCTCAGCCACCACCAATCCCAACTCAACCACAAATCCCTGTGGGAGCGAGCTTGCTCGCGAAGACGCCCACCGAGTCACCCCATCAACCACTGACCGAAATAAACAGTAAAAACCACCACTGTTTAAACGAAG
Source organism: Pseudomonas sp. Irchel s3a12 (assembly GCF_900187485.1). Lineage (NCBI taxonomy): Bacteria > Pseudomonadati > Pseudomonadota > Gammaproteobacteria > Pseudomonadales > Pseudomonadaceae > Pseudomonas > Pseudomonas sp. Irchel s3a12. The sequence goes on along the minus strand of NZ_FYDN01000009.1, from coordinate 246,509 downwards.
CCTCAAGTAACCACCGAAACCCTACAACGCCTTGCGCCGTTACCTACGACTAAGCCAGAATCCGCCGGCTTGTGCGTCTAGGTCGCGGGCTCTATCGTCTGTCGGTCGCTGTAAAACAGTGATCGGGTTTGGTAGCCCTGAGTTTTCGTAGATTGCATAAGCATCATGATTCGCAGTGTCTTTTCGACAAGGCTTTATGGTGGTCATGCACAGGGCGTCTTCGGGCGCGCCGGTTTTCTACGTCCCGGTCTACCAACCTGCGCATGGCCGCCACCCTCGTTTGGTAGCGAGAGTGATGGCTCCTTTTTTTGACGTAGGAGCTTCATCAATGATCAAACCAACACCCAACCCACCAGAAACCGACCCCACATCCCCCTACGAATCCCCCGATTCCAAGCGATTCCACGAAGCCGCCGAACGCGCCCTCGACCACTACCTCAAACCCGCCAGCCAAATAATGGCCACCACCCAACAACCCGAACGCATGTACCTCGCCAACCCCAAGTACAACAGCGAATCCCTGCTCGCCAACGCCAGCGAAACCCTCGGCTCCGCCAGCGAAATGCTCCTCAACTTCGCCGCCATGCTCGACA
>NZ_FYDN01000009.1:0-245820 GCF_900187485.1 Pseudomonas sp. Irchel s3a12 | reverse complement strand
ACCACCCAACAACCCGAACGCATGTACCTCGCCAACCCCAAGTACAACAGCGAATCCCTGCTCGCCAACGCCAGCGAAACCCTCGGCTCCGCCAGCGAAATGCTCCTCAACTTCGCCGCCATGCTCGACACCCCCCACCGCAAAACCGCCCTGGGCATCGCCCAAGTCGTGATGCTCGGCGAAATCGCCGTCAATCAAGCGCTGGATAACGTCGAAATCGCCAGCTAGATGTGAACGATCTCTGTAGCGATTCCTCTGTTCTTCGCTACAGAGACTTATTACCTCACATTGTTCAGGCGACGCTTTACATAGACGAGAGTTACATCGCTTGTAATGGCCTGACTTGACGCGATAGCGTTGGCGTCCATCTCTCGACCGAGCGGTTCTCCAATGGCGTTACACGAATGCATGCACACATTTGAAGAGTTAGCCAAAACGGTTCTGCCCGGCCATATGAGCAGAATGAAAAGCTCTCTTGAAACTCCGCGAGAGATGAAGGACTTTTCAGTGCCCGGTGTTGGCGTTAAATCGTTGCTGAAACAGTTCAAACTGGCGCAAGATTTTTCGGGCTGCTACGTGTTGATCGACAACGGCGTGCCTATCTATGTTGGTATTTCAAGAAGCGTGATCAGTCGGCTTCGTCAGCACGTCTTCGGTAAAACACACTTCGACGCTAGCCTTGCTTTTCGAATTGCGATGGCAAAACATCCAGATCAAACGATTTCCAAGCTGACGCGCGCGAAGGCAATGGATGATCCTCTATTCGGTACATCATTCGCAGAGGCTCAGTCCTATCTCAAGTCACTCCAGGTGGCAGCGATAGATATTGAAAATCCGCTTGTGCTTTACGTTTTCGAACCCTACTGCGCGCTGGATCTTGATACTCACCAGTGGAATTCGTTTGAGACCCATTGATTCGGAATTCTCTGCATCTCAACTGACCTGTTAAACAGACGATCTACATGTTTGTTTAATAGGTGTCTCTCGTTGCTGGCTACGCCCTACAACTCCTTGCGCCATCGCCTACGACTAAGCCAGAATCCGCCGGCTTGTGCGTCTGGCACTCCCGCCGTACCTTGATTCCCGTCGCTGCTCATCAGTGATCGGGTCTGCAAGCCCGCCGGAAAAACCAGTCGCACAGTCAGCCAAAGGACACTCGTTCGTGTTCGCTCAATGGCGGCTTTGTGCGGGAGACCTTCGGGTCTGCCGGGTGCCTGGTTTCCCGGTCTTGCAGACCCGCGCATAGCTGCCACCCATCATCTGCAAGTGATGCTGGTAGCTCCTAATGAAAACCAGGAGCACAACCATGATCAAACCAACACCCAACCCACCCGAAACCGACCCGACATCCCCCTACGAATCCCCCGACTCCAAACGCTTCCACGAAGCCGCCGAACGCGCCCTCGACCACTACCTCAAACCCGCCAGCCAAATCATGGCCAGCACCCAACAACCCGAACGCATGTACCTCGCCAACCCCAAGTACAACAGCGAATCCCTGCTCGCCAACGCCAGCGAAACCCTCGGCTCCGCCAGCGAAATGCTCCTCAACTTCGCCGCCATGCTCGACACCCCGCACCGCAAAACCGCACTGGACATCGCCCAAGTCGTGATGCTCGGCGAAATCGCCGTCAACCAAGCGCTGGATAACGTCGAAATCGCCAGCTAACCCCCACCCCGACGAGGGGAAACCCTCGTCGAACCCCGCTGGCACACCCTGGCTGGCACACGGCCACGGCTTGCGCCCCCCAGCCCCGGCTGTCACCCTTCGGGCCGTTCTCAAGGATCAGAACCAGGAATCACGGATGAGTGGCTACGTACCCAACCCCCCGAAAAACTACCGCTACGAAGAAGCCAAACCCGTCGATATTCACGCCCAGCGTTGGGCGGAATATGAGAAACACGGGAAAGAACCTGCGCGCGAACCTGAAAAAATCGGGATCGCGTTACGTATCGGCGTGTTCTTTGATGGCACTGGCAATAACGCGAATAACGCTGCCGCAGGCTTACTTTGCGGTGCGCATCACCCCATCGCCGCCAAAGATATCGATGCTAGCTGCAAGCCGTATATGAGTGATCCGGACAGCAGCTACGGCAATGATGTCAGCAATGTCAAAAAGCTGAGTGACCTGTACGACACGCCTGAAGCAGCTGAAGGCGCGGGACCACGCAAGCAAGCTTTCCGCATGGTGTATGTCGAAGGGATTGGCACTCGTGCAGGTGAAGAGGACAGTACGTTGGGAGCGGGCGCCGGGCGAGGCGAAACAGGTGTTGCAGGCCGCGTTCAATCTTCATTTGTATTGATAAAACAACGTATCAAGGAGGCATTGGATGAAAATCCGGGCAGCGAAATTACATCGCTCACCTTCGACACGTTCGGCTTCAGTCGTGGCGCAGCCGCCGCGCGACACTTCGCAAATGAAATCGTACGCGGCAAACAAGGCCCATTAGGAGATATCCTTCGCAGCGATTCTGATCGCTTCAGTCCGACCTTCAGCGAGCAATATAAAAGCGATATCAACATGGGCTTTATAGGCCTGTTCGATACGGTGCCTTCAATTGCTGGCTGGTCGAATTTGGGGAACATCAAAAGCGCTGTCGCGACAGGTCTCAAGCTTTACCTGGACAGGCGGTTTTTCACGGATGTTGTCCAATTGGTCGCGCGAGATGAATGCAGAGGTAATTTCGCCCTCAGTCGAGTAGCAATGGATCACCAGGAAATTGTTTTACCTGGCGTACATTCCGATATTGGTGGGGGGTATCTTGAGGAGGCCAATGAGTGTGTACTCGTCAGCCCGATGCAAACTCTTGAAGTTTCCCTTCACACAGATGTCGACAGCACCTCTATTTACCGAGACGCGGTAAATGTCAGAAATCAGTGGCTCGACAAAGGCTGGCCCGCTGAAATGCTGGAAATCGTTACGCCTCCTGCACTTCTGATACCGAGCAGTCCACGGGACCGATTGAGTCCGGGTGTCAAGCGCGTCTATGCTGCCGTACAGCTCAAGCGTCCTGTGAGCGGAATGCTGTCGAGAGTATGTCTACGGGTGATGCATCAACAGGCGAAAGCAAAAGGAGTGCGCTTCAACGACATTCCTGAAACTGAAGAGTTTGCCGTTCCACCGGAACTCCGAGCCTTATGCGATCGATTTGTCTCAGGGGACTACAGCACCACGGAGCAAGACGAGCAAATGCTAAGACTCAAATACATCCATACCTCCGCCAACTGGAACCACCCACTTGGCGACGAGACGGGAGTGGCGTGAAGGCGGTATATATCAACGCCCCCACGTCAGATGCAATTCGCGTAAAACATCCGCACGTACCTGACTGGACGCTTTGGTAATGAAGTTACTTGCAACCCTGCTGTGCAGCCTATTTGTGAGCGGTTGTCACGCTGACCCGCTATCGGCAAAAAACGACCCTAAATCACCATGGTGGGAACTCGGGTTTACCGAGCCTCGCTACATGAAGGTCTGGGTTGAGGACACTGCCGTTGAAGACATCAAAGGAAAGACGTTTCTTCGTACGGGAAAGGGATCCGCATCGGGTGGGCAGCCAGAAGATGGAACAGAGTCGGCGCGAGGCTGGCACGGTGTGGGCAGTTCCGCGAAAGCAGTAGTGGGTGCTGATCTCCCGAAACGGATCTTCGTTCGCTGGCAGTCCATCGTAGAACCTCAGACCTATCGAGCCTGGGTGGATATACCCGAAGAGGCCAGACAACTGATGCTGACATCGGTGAATCAACGCTGCGCGAAAACTCCAGACCAGACAGCTACCTATATATCTTCGGTCTATCTGGGTTTAGCTCCCGGCGGGGCCATCCAGGTTTGGGTAAGAGACTCATGTCACCATCCGGTCGAAGTGGCGAAAGCGCAGGCCGAAATCGAACCGTTGGGGCCGAGTCAGGGGAAAACCCAAGGGCGCTACGCTTATCCCATCAGTGAAAAGTCCAAGCGGTATATTGAGAAATGGGGAATCCCTTACGGAAGTTGGTGAGTCGCGTACGCAGATCTTTGAAGCAATTGGGAATGAGGCTAACTTCTGGATGATCCTTATCTGACCCCGCTTGTTCCTTGGGGATTGTACGTTGTCAATGGTTGGCTATACTAACCCGTGTACATAAAAGTAAAGAAATCGTTTTTTGACGATGGTGGAAGGTGCTGAGAGATTTGTAATTCAATCTATCGTTGAAATTTTTCTACGGACAAAGGTTAGGCTTATGGAACTCGAACCTGAAATTTTCGCGAAAATTGCTGCGCCGATTTTGTCAGGGGTTCTAGGCGTTATAATTAAGCACTATCTAGAAGCCAGATCAAAGATAATATCTTTCATCGGCCATGCGTCGTCATTCACAGTTCAGGGAGAACATCCGGTTGTGATCCACACTCACGCCGTAGTGGTTCGGAATGCTGGGAGAAAGGCTGCAACAAATGTTCGCCTCTCGCATGCGATTTTGCCCAGCAATCTCACGGTCTATCCGCCAGTTATGTACACCATTGAACGTAACCCTGAAGGGGCAGGAGAGATCGTTTTTCCTTCACTGGTACCAAAGGAACAAGTGACCATATCGTATCTTTATTTTCCACCTTTGTTGTGGAGCCAAATTAACGTAAATGCGAAATCGGACGAGGGGTTTGCAAAAATAATTAGTGTTATTCCTATTCCCCAGCCTAGCAAGTTTGTTAATTACTGCTTGTGGTTGCTGATTTTTGTCGGGGTGTCGTTTCTAATGTACTGGCTAATTCAGTTTGTAATCTCCATAGTTTAGGTGTTTTCTAGTGGTGGTGCTGTTATTTTGAAAAGTTGAAAAAAAGCTGGGCGGCGGAATCGAGCGCTGCACTTAACGTAACTACTGTCTGCAAGTAGTAATTTTTCCTGTTTCAGCTCTAGGTGAAATGCTGATGAATGATGGAATCGGCGAAAGTCTTTTTTGCTCTGGCGCAATCGAAGAATCTGTGAGTGCCAAAGGGGCTGATTTTTAGTAAAAACCAGTCCCCTTTTTTAGCTTCTTATAGCTTTTTTTTGAGTGGTTTTTTTCGAGAAAAATCGATACTTTGATCCCGTTGCGCATGTAACCCAATCGCCACGACTGCTTGGCTGCGTCAGCAATATTTGGGGTGTTATGATTATTTCATTGCTTTTAGTAATTCAACCGGAAGAGTGCTTTCTAAATCGGAAAAATCTTTGTAGGTTACAATTCTTTTTGACTGAATATCAACCGGCAAATCATCAAGCAAATGGGATATCAAAATTGTTGTTTTGTCCAGTGCGTGCGCCAATCCTAACTCATACAACACATTGGGATTTCTCCCGCCCAGATTTACCAAAATAACTTTTGCCTGAATTAAGCTTTTTAAAACGTGTGAAAAAATATCTCCTTTAAAGTTTTGTTCATCACCTCGAATGCATCGAATGTCTGCCTTTTCGCATATGGATTTAATGATTTTATAGACTTCATCGAATTCGTTGTGAAAAGGCGTTAGCACAAAAACATAATCTTTTTCTATTAAATCTGATTGTTTCAGGCCGGCACTCTTCAAGAAATCATTCAGAATTAGTCCAGGCTTTTCACTTTTGATTGATCCCCTATTTCCATCCAATTGTAAGTGGTATGAGTCTTCAAATCTCGAGGGCGTTTTGCTAAGCCTTTTGTTAAGGCTGTAGATTTCTGATTCAATACTTTTGCGAAGTAAATCTAACTCTACTTTTTTCGTATCTTCGTTGTATCTAGATTCTTTGTTTTTTTGCATAGTGTAAAACATTAAGGCCATTACAGCTGTCATGGCTAGCATCAAAATGGCAAATGAAACAATAAATTCAAATGAGGTCATGTCTCGCATCACTTCACCACCTTAAAAACTAAGAAATAAAAAACAAGAAACGTAACAACTGCATTTAAGAACCATAAGCCAAAAGAATGCAGGTTTTTATCTTCATCGATGTACTCCTTGCATGGCCTATATAGTGCTCCAAGTTGGAAGGCGGCCACTAGCAGAATTCCTACGATCAGAGTGGCTCGGTTGTCGAGCCAGTGCTGAATCATTGTGGCTGAAGTGATTGCCACTGAAAGAGCAACAAAGGTAAGGTCGACTGGTAAGGCTAAACAAATGTCCCCTAGAATTGTCGGTGTGCTTTTTTTGTTAACTATAAAGCTCCTTAGTGATGCGCTCAACAATACCAGTAGGGCGGGTAGTATTAATGTTTCCACTTATCTGTCTCCAACTCTATTCAATTCCTGTCTCTGGTCGTTACTGATCAATTCAAGAGACCATTGGTTTCTGTGATATTGGATTTCACTTTAAATCCTTACTGTCAAAAAATATGATGACTGCCAAAGATGTTTGGATAATGCGACGTGACTCAAATAAAAAATCCGACATGGATATTCTTTATCGATTATATCAAAGTTCACGCTGTCGTTTTGCCAGTATAGTGTCTATTGAGCGTTTTTGGCGAAAACAGATCCTCCCTTGAATTCATATCCGTCCTGGTCGTGCCAGACTCTCAATTTACTCAAGGCTTGGTCCCGCGACGATGTTGAACGAGGTAGCTCCCAATACCTCCCCATTAACCATAACCCGTACCCCATGCCGCCCCACAAAATGCTTCCGCGTCGTAAAATCCTTAATCACCTGCCGCCTCCCCACAACCTCACTCCCAAACCCCGCCAACCCCACCGTCTTCAACTTAAAAACCTTCCCCGAAACCCCGCCATTCGCCTTCACATAGTCAATCGCATAATCAATCACCAACCGCTGCTCATGCGCCACCGTGGACTTCACCACAAACGACAACGTAATCGCTTCCCCCAACCGCACTACCGCCGGCTCAACCCGCACATCCAACAACTCAACCTCAGCCTTCGCCCCGGCACCAATCACCGTCAGCGCCCGCAAATCCCCCTGTTTAATCAAACTACGCAACGCATGCTTGGCAACCCACGCCGTGTGCTTGTTCTCCAACGACCAACCTTCAATCGTGTCCAGCACCCACCCCGGATGCACCTTCGTCACATCATTCAAATGATTCGCCACGGACTTGCGCACGTACAAACTCTCATCCGCCTTCAACCGATCCAGTATCCCCGCTGCCAACTGCGGATCGGCCTGAACCGCTTCTAACCGAAACGACCAAGGCAGGCGAGGGCGGCTGCCTTCGCTGGCGAGTCGGCGAACGTGGTGGTTTTCGTCTCGGGTCCAGTCGTGCATCCGTTCCAGCGAGCGCTCCAGGTCGCTGCGCAAAAAGTGGCGGATGGCGAATTCGGAGGAGCCGAAGGTGGTGAAGTACTTCAGGGCGTCCATGGAGGTGTCGAACGCGTGACCGCCGTAGCTCGCGACGTAGTGCGGCAAACACATGCTGACGAATCCGCTGTTCAGCCTTGGCGCGAGTTCACGCAATACATCGAGGGAATCTTCGTAGTCCAGCGGCAGCACGGCGTGCAGGCTTTCGCTGACGCGGGCCATGCGTTGCATCACTGATAATTCAGCGAGTCCGTCCTGGGCATGTTTGAGAAATGCCTTGGCCTTGAACGCCGGGTACACGGCGCTCATTTCGCGGGCGATGTGCTGCAAGCGCTCGGCGTTGAAGATTTCCTTTAACGCCGGGGCGGCGGTGTCGGGGGGGCTCATGGTCAGGTCATCGGGGTGCTGACGAACGCTTCGAGGGTTTCGGCGTAGGCGGTGTATTGAGCGATGTGTGGGTAGCGGCGGGTGTCGATCTGGTCGGGGACGACGAGGCCGGTGAAGCTCCAGGCGACGGCGAGGCTGATGCCGGCCTGGGTGAGGGTGCCGTCGGTGGGCAGGCCGGTTTTTTCCAGTTCTTGCTCGAGGGCGGTGAAGGCGGCGGCGAGTTGGCCTTCGACGCGTTCGACCCACGGCTGATATTGAATGTCTGCCGGGCGCAGGTTGCGTTCGTAATAAAGCTGCACGGCTTTTTCGCAGGCGGCGAGGCTGAGGCCGATCAGGCGCAGGGCTTGGGCGCGTTGTTTCAGTTCGGTTGGCAGCAGGCTTTTGCCGGAACTGGCTTCTAGGTAGTCGAGGATGAGCGTCGAGTCCATCAGGACCACGCCGTCGTCGAGGATCAGCGTGGGGGCTTTGACCACCGGGTTGATCTGCTGGAATTGCTCGAAGTGGCGGAACACCGAGACCGACTCGTGTTCGAGGTCAATCCCCAAGCGTTTGGCGGAGATGGCTACGCGGCGTACGTAAGGGGAGTCCAGCATGCCGATCAGTTTCATGACGCGTTCCTTCAAGTCGAACCGGTGGGAAGGCATAACCTAGCCGACGCTGAGGCAATTGTCAGTCGTCGAAGCCGGGTTGTTCGTGAATCTCATCAACATTCAGTTCCAGCCGATACGCCACTGCCACAAACAGCGCCTGACACAAACACAACGTCGCACTCAGCGAACGAAAGGCGAGGGCGCTGCCTTCGTTGACCAGCAATACGCTGTTGGCGAGTTTTGCCAGCGGCGAGAGCTGGCTGTCGGTGAGGATCAGGGTGTTGGCCTGTTGCTGGCGGGCGAAGCGCAGGCAGTGTTGGGTCTCCTTGGCGTAGGGCACGAAGCTGATGGCGATGACCAGATCGTTGGCGCGCACGCTGCGCATTTGCTCGCGATAGCTACCGCCCAGCCCCGAAACCAGGTGAATGCGCTTCTGAGTGTGTTGCAAGTTGTAAACGAGGTAGTCGGCGACGGCGAAGGAGCGGCGCACGCCGACGACATAAATGTTGTCGGCGTTGACGATCAGCTCGACGGCTTTTTCGAAGGCGGCGTCGTCGAGTTCGCGGCCCAGGCGTTCGATGCCGGAGCGGGTGGCGTCGATGCATTCGCGGGCGAGGTCGCCGGCGCTGGCTTGCTGCGACTGGTCGGCGATCATGCTGCGGATGCGTTGCTGGTAGTTTTGCACCGGCGAGGCTTTGTGCGTGTAGGCGCTGCGGAACAGCGCCTGCATTTCGCTGAAGCCGCTGAAACCGAAGCGTTGCGAGAAGCGCACGATGGCGGACGGGTGGACTTCGCACTCGCGGGCGATGTCGCTGATGCGGTCGACCATGATCCGGTCGCTCTGTTGGCTGATGTAGCTGGCGATGCGTTTGAGCTGGCGCGGCAGGGCGTCGTATTCGTCGGTGATCAGTTGCAGCAGGCGCTCGGCATTGATCGGGGGGCTGGCGAGTGAAACCTCGTCGGTGGCCGGCAGATCGGGGCGGGGCATAGGTCATCCTTCAGGCTGATTGATCACACGGTGGGCCTGATATTAGGGGGGCTTTTGCGGTTCTGCTTTGCTGAAACGATGCAGTGCGTGGTAAAAAATTGCGTCTGAGCGCTGCGTGGTTAGCCGTTTGTCTTCTATATACAGCCGCTCGACTGAATTTCTTGCTATAAACGCACTCCGATGGCCGTGTGAACCCTGTGTCAGAGCAGTTTCCGGGCGTTGTCGGACAAATTCCCTGTATTTACAGTTGCTGAGGCCTCGATCGGGCCTTAGACTGCCGCCCCTCGTAAATTGAGTGCCGGGTGGCATTTGCAATAAACGATGCCTTTTCGCCGACCGCACGCGGTTCGCCGAAACGCTCCCTAATTCGCCTTAATGCACGTTTTTTTATAGAGATATCAATGACAAAGGACAAGTTGCTGGCCATGCCGGCAGATGACTACATGAATGCAGAGCAGCACGCTTTCTTCACTGAGCTGCTGCAGAACATGAAAGTCGAAACCCACGAGCGCATTGAGCAAAACCGTATCGCCATCGAAAGCCTGGACACCCCGGCTGACCCGGCGGACGCGGCTTCGGTTGAAGAAGAGCGCACTTGGCTGGTGAACGCGATCGATCGCGACCAGCGCATGCTGCCGCAACTGGAACAAGCCCTTGAGCGCATCAAGGAAGACAGCTTTGGCTGGTGCGACGATAGCGGCGAGGCCATTGGCCTGAAGCGCCTGCTGATCAGCCCGACCACCAAGTACTGCATCGAAGCTCAAGAGCGTCACGAGCAGATCGACAAGCACCAGCGTCAGGCCTGATTCTGTGGGGTGACCCTTTCAACAGGGGCACCTTGAAAAGATCGCAGCCTTCGGCAGCTCCTACATGGGCGTTGCTGAAGGCTGCGATCTTTGTTTTTGCTCGTCTGCAATAAGCCCGCGCCGTTCCATTGACCTGCCACAGACCCCACGACTAACGGACCATGGATAATGGCGTTGTAGTGGCGTTTAATGCAGTCACAATAATGAGAACAAGCGTGGGGTGTTGATATGACGAGAGACGGATCTCTGGTTGGGGCTTTGCCTGCACCAGTGCTTTTGCCGAAAAACCGCTGGATTGCGCCGCCCCTGCAAAGCATCGCCCTGATGCTGTTGCTGGCCGGCATGACGCTGGGTGGATGGTCGCTGTACATCGGCATGCCGCTGGCGGTGCTGATTGTCTGGCTACCGCGCTTGCGTTCCCGCGCCATCCCCGATGCCCAGCCTGCCGACACGGGCAGCGCCATGTCCGAACTGAGCCGCGACCTTTCCTACACCACCAGCCATAACGCCTTGTCGGCGGCCGGTGTGGCGTTTTCGGTGAAGGAACTGGCGAGCAAACTCGAATCGCAACTCGATGCGGCGGCGCAGATCGTCAGCAACGCCGAGGTGATGATCGCGACTGAACACGCCACTTCACAACTCAGCCGTGCCGCGCTCGAAGCAGCCAGTCAGGCGCATCACAGCAGCGCGGCGGGGCGCACGGAACTGGTGGATTCGATCGCGCGCATGCATCAGCTCAGTCAGCGCGCCAATGCCAGCCGTGAGTTGATCGAAGCCTTGAGCCTGCGCAGTGACGATATTCAGCGCGTGACCCTGGTGATTCAGTCGATTGCCAGTCAAACCAATCTGCTCGCATTGAACGCGGCGATCGAGGCAGCGCGAGCCGGAGAGCATGGTCGCGGTTTTGCCGTGGTCGCGGATGAGGTGCGTGGATTAGCGGCGCGCACGGCGTCGGCCACCGGTGAAGTGGGTGAGATGGTCGCCGACATTCAACAACGCACGGCGCAGGTGGTGGAGCAGATTCGCGAGTTGTCGAGTGATCTGCAGATCGGTGTCGAGCAGGTCGAACACACCGGCCAGCATCTGCAGAACATCGCGCGACTGGCCGCCGGAGTGGAAACTCAGGTCGGTGAAATCGCTCAGGGTGCGGAAACCAATCGCGAGCAACTCGACAGCCTGTTCAAGGCCATCGAGCAGATGCGCAGCGATCTGGCGATCAGCGATCAACAGACTCGCCGCCTCGCTGAAGCGGCGGTGCAAATGGAAGGGCAGGCGGAAACCATCAGCGAGCGGCTGGCCGAAGTCGGTCTGGATGACTATCACCAGCGCATCTACGATCTGGCCCGCGAAGGGGCGAGCCAGATTGCCGCGCGTTTCGAAGCGGATGTCGAGCAGGGAAAGATAAGCCTCGAGGATCTGTTCGATCGCCAGTATCAGCCGATCCCGAATACCCAACCGGCGAAGTTTCAAACCCGTTTCGACCGTTACACCGATCAGGTGCTGCCGGCGATTCAGGAGCCGTTGTTGCCGCGTCACGAGGGGTTGGTGTTCGCTATTGCCTGCACGCAGCAAGGTTATGTGCCGACGCACAATCAGCTGTTCAGTCAGCCGTTGACTGGCGATGCGCAGGTCGATGCGGTGAACAATCGCACCAAACGCAAGTTCGCGGATCGCACCGGTATTCGCTGCGGCAGCCATCAGCAACCGGTGCTGTTGCAGACTTACACCCGCGACACCGGTGAACTGATGCATGACCTGTCGGTGCCGATCATGATCAAGGGCCGGCACTGGGGTGGATTGCGTTTGGGCTATAAGCCGGAGAAACCGCGCTGAGGGATTGTTACTTGCAGTGCAATGAATCTGTGCACGGAGCTTGCTGTTTCCGCTCGAAAGAAACCATTAATCTGCCCGCTTAGTTAGGTTGCTAATGATTTCGGGGGCTGCATGCAGTGCAGGGTTGATGTTGCTGTGATGATCGGCAGTGGCGTGCCGGCCGGTTTGCGCGCGTTGGGGCAGAGCGTGTGCTGGGTGGTTTTGCTCAATGGCGAGCGTCGCGGCACCGCGTTTGCCAGTCGCAACGAGGCCGAGGAGTGCAAGGCTGCGTGGCTCGCGCAATTGCAAGCCGAGTTTGCTGACAGCCTGCACTGAGTTCGGTTACTTGCCGTCGTGAAGGCGTACGTTCAGCTCGTCGAAGACGATTGCCCTGTCATCGTCTTTGCTGATCCACTCTTGCAGCGTTTGCCTTTGAGAGTCCGACCAGAAATGGGCATCGACTAGTTTGGTGTCAGCGTCGAGAGGATGCGCGTCGATGAAACTGTCGATCTCCGGTCCTTCTGAAGGAAGACCTAACTGATCGAACAGAGTTTTCAAGTTATAACCTTCCAGATCCATCGTGTTCTCCTTTTTGATTTGCGCCGGGATGGCACAATCGGTCGCTCTCTTTATCTGAGGCAGCCATTCGCCAGGAGTTCGATCTTCGACTCAAGTGAGCGGGCGAGGGCGCAGGCTTCGTTGTGATCTTCACGGAAACCTCTTACGCGCCCGGTCGATGTTTCCTTTATATGGAAGAAAGCGTTGCCGGCGGGTACCACTTGGAAACGCGGGTAATCGTCGTTGATCGTGGTGGCACTTAGTATCAGCGACGATTCGATCCGGGCGTCAACGGTCATGGCAAAGTGAGTCCGAGTGCACATATGAAGTCCTTTTCATCAGTTGGCCGGTATTTACCGGCCGTTTCGGGTAGTCGGAATGAGCATCGCTGCTCTAGAATCGCCAGTACCTGTTGACGACAGGGCTTATCTAAAGCAATTTTTCGCCAGCGATATGTCGGAGAAGTGCTTTTTTTCGTGAGAATTTTCCCTAAAGTTCGTAGTCAGACTGCTCTTGCTGACGCTGAGGAATTTTCCTTCAGGTTTTGGCGACATCGGGATGAGTTTCCCGAGTGACAATCCAGTAGTCTTACCAACCTCGCGTTGAATGAGCACTCTGCTCGATTCGGGCTTTATTGATTTGTTTGCAGTGACATCGGCCTGGCCGTTTTTTTGCCGTGCGCGTTTTCCGTGTGCGGTTTTTTCAGATGTGGGGATGTTTCTTTGGCAGTCAGTAATCTCGATATGCATGCTTTGTTCGTGTTGGGTGATTTGCGTGCAAAGCTGGTCAAGCTGTTCCAGTCGCGTTTTGTTTACATCACCGAGCAGAACGCCGAAGGCATTTACGTGGCCGAGATCGACACCGAAAGTGCCTTGGTGGTCGATGACAAACCGGGGCTCAAGCTCAAGGTCGGCGATCATTTCAGTGCATCGGTCTTGCCCAGCCGCGAAGGCGGCAAGATGGATCTGCGTTTTCGCGAAATCAAACTCACGGTCTATGGACTGGGTGATTACGCTTTCGTCGAAACCGCTGACGGGCACGCCATCCTGTTCAAGGAAGGCCATAGCGTGGTGACCGTGTTCGCCGCCCATGAGCAATTGCAGGAAGGCCTGACCAAAACCCTGAAAGCCGTTACGGCCAAAGCCGCCAAGTGGCGCAAGGGTGAGCTGGTGACGTTCAAGGCCAGCGAGTGAGCCGCGCGGATTTCCATGCGCAGAACCTCGACACTGCACGCAAGGAAGCCCAGCGGTTGTTCGCCGCCAAGGCGGAACTGCAGGGTGCCTGGCTGAATTGGCTGGCTGCGCAGATCTATCAGTTGCGCCCCGCGGAATACGCCAGCATGGTCAGGCGCGAGCTGCAAAGCTTGCAGGAAAAGTCTGATTCATAACCTCGTCCGCAGCATGACCCGGAAAAAGCAGGAACCTCGGCTACAGTCAGTTGACTGAGTATTCAGAGGCTTGCGGTCTTCTGTCAGGCCAACCTGCCATTGCTGTGAACAGCACGAGGTGCAATGCATGAACGGATTTCGACGGTTATTGGCCGCCAGCGTGGCCACGTTCGGTTTGCTGACATCAGCGCCATCGGTGATTGCCGCCCAGGCGCCGATCCATTTTGCCGACCTGAACTGGGAAAGCGGCAGCCTGATTACCGATGTGCTGCGGATCATCGTCGAGAAGGGCTACGGCTTGCCAACCGACACCTTGCCTGGCACCACCATCACGCTGGAAACCGCACTGGCCAACAATGACATTCAGGTCATTGGCGAGGAGTGGGCGGGGCGCAGTCCGGTGTGGGTCAAGGCCGAGGCCGAAGGCAAAGTCGTTAGCCTCGGTGATACCGTCAAGGGCGCTACCGAGGGCTGGTGGGTGCCGGAGTACGTGATCAAGGGTGACCCGGCCAAAGGCATCAAGCCGCTGGCGCCGGACCTGCGCAGTGTCAGTGATCTTAAAAAGTACAAGGACGTGTTCAAAGATGCAGAAAATCCGAGCAAGGGTCGGTTCCTCAACAGTCCGATCGGCTGGACGTCGGAAGTGGTCAACAAGCAGAAGTTGACGGCTTATGGTCTGCAGGACGATTACACCAATTTCCGCAGTGGCTCCGGTGCGGCACTGGACGCTGAGATCAGTTCTTCGATTCGTCGCGGTAAGCCGGTGCTGTTTTACTACTGGTCGCCAACACCGCTACTGGGCAAGTTCAAACTGGTGCAACTGGAAGAGCCGCCATTTGATGCCGAAGCCTGGAAGACGCTAACCGATGCGGATAATCCCAATCCGAAACCGACCCGGTCGCTGGCTTCGAAGCTGTCGATTGGTGTGTCTACGCCGTTCCAGAAGCAATATCCGCAAATTGCCGAATTCTTCAGCAAAGTGGACTTTCCGATCGAGCCGTTGAACAAGGCGTTGGCCGAGATGAGCGAGAAGCACACGGCGCCGCGTGATGCGGCGGTGGCGTTCATGAAGGCCCACCCGGATGTGTGGCAGGCCTGGTTGCCGAAGGATGTGGCGGATAAGGTTTCGGCTGATTTGAAGTAAAGGGTTGAGGCTGATGGCCTCATCGCGAGCAGGCGAAGGCCTACAATTGGAATGCATTCCCCTGTAGGAGTGAGCCTGCTCGCGATGCTTTTAAAACTTCGTCTGCACCGCTAATTCAAAAGTACGCGGTGTTCCGAGGTAATACGCCGGCGAAACATGCGCAAACTCGGCATACACCTCATTGGTCAGGTTACGCACGCGCCCGGTGACGGTGGTATGCGAATCAACCTTGTAGCTGAGAAAGCTGCCGAACAATGTGTACGACGGCACGGTCATGGTATTCGCAGTATCGGCATACACCGATGCCACATATCGTGCATCCACCCCACCTTGCCATTGCGGCGAAAAATCGTAAGTCAGCCACAGATTGCCAACCCGATCCGGCACGTTGGTCGGCGTGTTGCCCTTGCGTGATACCACCACGCCGGCGGCATTCTTTTCGGTGAAATCATCGTATTGCGCATCGACCCAAGCGAAGTTGCCTTCAGCCAGCAGCTTGTCGGTGATCCGCAACGAGCTGGCGATCTCTAAACCTTTCGACGTCTGCTGACCGACCGGAATACTGCTGGTCGGGTCCAGCGGATCGGTCACGGCGAAGTCCTTTCGCTCAATGGTGTAGGCCGCAATCGTCGCCGAGCCGCGCCCGTTCAGATAATCAAATTTGCTGCCAATCTCCCATTGCTTACCGGTGGAAACGTCGAAGTCTTGCGTGCCGTTCGGTTGCTCGGCGGCGGTGCTGTATTGCACGTAGACGTTGGCCGACGGAATGAATTGGTAAGTCAGGCCGGCGCGGCCGGTGACTGGTTCCCAACTGCGCTTGAGGTGTTTCGGGTTGGTGGCGGTTACCGTGCGATGGTTGGTCACGTCGAGGTCAATGTCGTCATAGCGCAGGCCGGTGAGCAGCGACAGTTTGTCGGTCAACGCTAAACGGTTTTCCACGAACAATGCTTTGGTGGTGACCTCGTTGGTTTTGTCGCTGATCAGCTTGGGGTTGGTGCCCGGGATGTCGTAAAAATGCCCCGGACGGTAGTTGTTCGGGTCAACCGAGCTAGCGCCTTTGACGTTCAGCGGCGAGTTGGTGGTCTGGTTGACCTTGTATTCGAAGCCCGCCGACCACGTCGTATCGAGACCGAACAGCGTGTTGTCATGGCGCAACTCGAACTGGTTGCCGTTCTGCTCGCCTTGATGACGCACCTGATACGCAGTGGAGCGATTCACCGCGGTGTTGTCGGCGTTGTACTGGTAGGTTTCGAGGTTGCGGTAATCGCGTTGGCTGTCGAGGTGGTACAGCGTATTGCGCAGGGTGGTGCTGTCGTTGATCCGGTAGTCGATGATCGAACGGACCCAGATCGTCCGCTGCTCGTAGCGACCGTCCTCGACGTTGTAGTTATTGAAGCGGTTGTGTTTATCGATCTTCAACTCGCCGGCCTTGGGATTGAGCACGGGCGTGCCCCAGTACGGACTGTCTTCGTGTTCATCCTGATATTCCAGGGCCAACGTGTGCGACAGGTCGGGTGTGAGATCGCTGAGCAGCGAGAACGCCACGCTCCAGGCATCGCGCTCCTGGCGGTCGATGTAGCCGTTGCTGGTGTTGTGACTGACGTCGAGGCGCGCGTAGTGCTGCACGTCGGCGCTCGGGTCGGTGAGGGCGTGGTTGAGGCCGAAAGCGGTTTCGCTGGTGTCGTAGGTGCCGTAGCTGACCCGGCCTTCAACCGCTTGTTCATCACGGGTGGCGAGTTTGGTCACGTAGTTCAGCGATCCCCCCACCGAGCCTGCGCCGTTGATCAGCGACGACGGGCCGCCGACCAGTTCCACACGATCATAGATCCATGAATCGACGGGCCGCGCGAGTCCGCCGGAGACGTTGATGCCGTTGAACATCTGGGTGATCTGGCTGCTGGTGAAGCCACGATAGGAGACGAAGCCGCCGAACCCCGGCGGTGCGCTGGCGTTGACCCCAGGCAAGGTGTTGGCGGCGTCCTGGAAGTTCTGCGCGCCATGGCGTTCGATGTCATTGCGATTGGCGATGGCCACCGAGGCCGGCGTGTCGCGCACGCTCAAACCCAGTCGCGAGGCCATGCCGCTGGATTGGTCGAGGCTCAGACCCGGTTCTGCGCCGGACTCGCCATCGATGGTGATCGGCGCCAGATCCACGGTGGATTGCGCCCAGACGTTAACGGACAGGCAGCCGCACAGGCTCGCCAGCAGAGTGAGTTGTTTCATCATTGAATCCTGAATGCTTGTCTAGGAGTCAGCGCACAGGCAAACGCCGCGCGTTGGCGCAGTGGGCTGACAAATCAAAAAGGCAGAGACACTCAGGCGAGCGGTGGGGCGCGAGGATTGGCCGACGGCCAGGTGAAGCGGGCAGGGAGGTCGGCGCTGACGATGGGCGCCAGTGGTGGGCTGTGTTGTTCGGGCAGGATCGCTAGCGTCAGGCTGGAGTTGAACGCCGGGCCCATGCCGCCGCCGACCGAGCACAGCGGGCAGCCAAATGCCTTGGACAGGGTCGGCAGTTGTTCTTCAGTGGGGTTGCTGGCGAGCGGCGCTTGAGTGGCCGGGTCGACTGTACAGAACTGGCCGCCGATACCGTTCAGCTGCATGCCGACCATTTGTCCGTGACCGATGCTGCAGGCGAACACGTTGAACAGGACGCAGCAATAAAGCATCCAGGCCAGTAGTGAGCGATCGGAACGGGAGAATTTCATGGGGCGGCACTTTACCGTACCGCTGATCGGTCGTGCACTTGGAAAAAATGCGACTAGGCTGATTTGTTCAAATCCCTTTCCAAGGATTTCAACCATGACCTTTGTGTTGGCTCAATGGCTGGTGACAACGTTTGCGGTGATCGCCTTGATGCACGTGTATTGGGCGCTGGGTGGGCAGTGGGCGGCAGCGGTGGTGGTGCCGCAGGTGCCGGTGCGCGGATTTGTCGCAACGGTGCGGCCGGCGTTCAAGCCGTCAGGCTGGCTCACGTTGATCGTGGCGGCGGCGTTGCTGGTGATTGCTGCGTTGGTGTGTATGCGGGTTGGCTGGGGAGTGCCGGCGGTGACACACAAAGCGCTGCAATGGGTGATCAGCGCGATTGCGCTGTTGATGTTTGCCCGGGCGATTGGTGATTCGAATCTGGTCGGGTTTTTCAAGGAAGTGACGGATTCACGGTTTGCGCGACTGGACACCTGGGTGTATTCGCCGTTGTGTGCGGTATTGGGAGCGGGGTTGTTGGCGGTGGCTTGGGTTTGAGGTGAGTCGGATATCGCTATCGCGAGCAGGCTCACTCCTACATTTGGAATGCGTTCCCCTGTAGGAGTGAGCCTGCTCGCGATGGCGTCATATCAGCCCCTACAAATCTTCAGCTACCACTCTCGGTGCGGCGGCTACTGACTTCTGCCGGCACATCATCCCCAGCCATACGCTTGCGGAACAACGCCGCCCGCGCCAGCAGCAAAGTAGTCACCGGCACAGTAATCGCCAGCAAAACCGGAATCAGCCAGGCATGTATGACCGGCCCGGACTTCAGCGCCGAAAAACAGATGATCGATGCCAGCGCCACACACCATGCGCCTAGCGTCGAAGCCAGTGCCGGCGGATGCATGCGCTGGAAGAAATCCTTCATACGCAATAATCCGATCGCACCGATCAGCGCAAAAAGCCCGCTGAGCACCAGCAGGATCGCCACCGGAATCTCGATCCATAGCGACAATTCAGCATTCATTCGATCACCTCGCCACGCAGCAGGAATTTCGCCAGGGCAAACGAGCCGACGAAGCCGAACAGCGCAATCAGCAGCGCCGCTTCGAAGTAAGTGTCACTGGAATACCGAATGCCCAGGGTCAGCATCATCAGCATCGCGACGATGTACAGGTAGTCCAGCGCCAAGACCCGATCTTGCGCCGAAGGGCCTTTGAACAGGCGCACCAGGGTCAGCACCATCGCCAGCGAGAACAGGAACAGCGTCAGCAGGATCGCGTTCGACAGTAATGGGCTCATTCGAAAATCTCCATCAGCGGCCGCTCGTAGGTGCTCTTGAAGTGCTCGATGAACTGCGCTTCGTCATCCAGATCCCAGACGTGCAACAACAGAATGCTGCGATCCAGCGACAGTTCCGACCATACCGTGCCGGGCACCACCGTGCAGATCATCGCCAGCGTTGCGAGGCCGTGAGCATCGCGCAGGTCCAGCGGGACTTTGACAAATCCCGAGCGCGGAGGGCGGCGACCGGCATTGAGCACGCCCCACGCGACGATCAGGTTGGACATCACCACGTCACGACCGACGAGCAGAAACAGGCGCAGAATCGTTCCCGGACGGCGAATGCGAACTTGTTTCGGGCGCAGTTTGCGCATCATCAACGGCGCAGCAAAACCCAGTATCGCGCCGAGCAGCAGATTGCCCGGGCTGATCGATAGGTTCAGGGTCAGCCACAAGGCGCACAGCGCCAACGACAATAAAGGTGCAGGAAACACGCGCTTCATGGCTGCACCTCCAGCATCGCCGATTTGGCTTCCGGGCTCGGGACGGCGCGGGTGCCGAGCACCGCCATGACGTATTGCTGCGGGTTGTTCAGTGCCTCGGCGGTGGCCTGGGTGTAGCGCAGCAGGGGCTCAGCCTTGAAGGTCAAGACGATGCTCAGCCCCAACAACAGGAAGATCGGCGCGCATTCGAGTTTGCGCAGCAGCGGCGAAGGGCGCTCCTCCGGGGTCCAGAAGCGCTGGATGCCGAGGCGCGAGAACGCCATCAACGACGTCAGCCCGGTGAGGATCAGCAGTGCCAGCAACGCCCAGGCCGCGTTGGATATCGGCGCGCCGGTGCCCAGGCCTAGCGGATTGAGCAAGGCGCCGATCAGGCTGAGTTTGCCGATAAATCCGGACAGCGGCGGCATGCCGATAATCAGCAAAGCGCAGGCGATGAAGCTCAGGCCGAGAAACGCCATAGTCCACGGGATAACCTGGCCGACCACGGCTTTCTGCTCGTCATCGAGGTTGATGCCTTTGGGCGGTTGCAGGGATTCCTGTGGGCGTGGCAGCAGTTCGCTTTCGTCTTCCAGCGGGATCTCGTTGGCCGAACGCGAACGTTCGATCAGTTCTGCCAGCAGGAACAGTGCACTCAGCGCCAGGGTCGAGCTGACCAGATAGAACAGCGCCGCGCCGATCAGGTTTGGCTGGGCGAAACCGACGGCCGATAACAGAATCCCCGCCGACACCAGAATGCTCAGGCTGGCCATGCGCTCCAGCCGTTGCGCGGCCAGAATCGCCAGCGCCGCACAGGCCATCGTCGCCATGCCGCCGTAGATCAGCCAGTCGCCACCAAAGAATGCCGACGCTCCGGCCTGGCCGGAAAACAACAGGGTCCACAGACGCAGCAGGGTGTACACGCCAACCTTGGTCATGATCGCGAACATCGCCGCCACCGGTGCACTGGCGGAAGAATAGGCGGGTACGAGCCAGAAGTTCAGCGGCCACATGCCGGCCTTGGCCAGGAAGGCGACGGCGAGAATCCCCGCGCCGGCGTGCAACAAGCCGCGGTCGGCTTCCGGTACCAGCGGAATCTTCAGTGCCAGATCGGCCATGTTCAGCGTGCCGGTGACACCGTAGATCAGGGCCGCGCCAATCAGAAACAGCGACGAGGCAAGCAGGTTGATCGAGATGTAATGCAACCCCGACGAGACCCGTGCCCGACCCGAGCCGTGCAGCAACAGGCCATAAGACGCGGCGAGCAAGACTTCGAAGAATACGAACAGGTTGAACAGATCCGCCGTCAGAAACGCGCCGTACAGGCCCATCAACTGAATCTGGAACAGCGCGTGGAAGCTTGAACCGGCGCCGTCCCAACGGGCCATGGCAAACAGCAGGGCGCTGACGCCGATGATCCCGGTCAGCACCAGCATCAGCGCCGACAGGCGATCAACCACCAGCACAATGCCGAACGGCGCCTGCCAGTTGCCCGGCAGGTAAACCCCGATGGAGCCGGGCACGCCGGTGGTTTGCGTCCATTGCAGCAACAGCACCGAAATGAACAGGCCGACGAGGCTGGAGAACAGGTTGATTTTTGCCTTCAACGGTCGGTGCCGCTCGCCGAGCATCAGCATGATGGCGGCGGTCAGCAGCGGCAGCAGGATCGGTGCGGCGATCAGGTGAGTCATCGCCATCATTCCTTAGGCTCCCGGCCGTCAACGTGGTCGGTGCCGGTCAAACCGCGTGAAGCGAGCAGCACGACGAGGAACAGCGCGGTCATGGCGAAACTGATGACGATCGCGGTGAGTACCAGTGCCTGTGGCAGCGGGTCGGTGTAGTGCAACAAATCCTGGGTGACACCGTCCTTGATCACCGGCTCCTTGCCGATGAACAGGCTGCCCATGCTGAAGATGAACAGGTTGACGCCATACGACAGCAGGCACAGGCCCATGACCACCTGGAATGTCCGTGGCCGCAGGATCAGCCAGACGCCGGACGCGGCGAGCACGCCGATGGCGATTGCGATGACTTCTTCCATCAGACGGCTCCTTTACTAGCGACGGACTTGGGCAGCGATGCGGTCTTGTGACCCCGCACCGATTGGTGGGCGAGGGCGGTGAGGATCAACAGCGTCGAACCGACCACCACGCCGTACACGCCAATGTCGAAGAACAGCGCGCTGGCGACATGGATGTCACCCAGCACTGGCAAGCTGAAATGCCAGGTGTGTGTGGTCAGGAACGGATAACCGACCAGCATCGCGCCCAGACCTGTAGCGGTGGCGAATAGCAATCCGGTGCCCATCCAGCGCAACGGCCGCAGGCTCATTTGTGCCTCGACCCACTGTGTACCGGCGACCATGTATTGCAGGATGAAAGCCACCGACATCACCAGGCCGGCGACGAAACCGCCGCCCGGTTGGTTGTGCCCGCGCATGAACAGGTAGCACGACACTACCAGCGCAATCGGCAGCAGCAGACGCACCAGCACTGCCGGCACCATCATGAAGCCGAGCGCGGTGTCGCTGGCGGAACGCGGGTTGACCAGATCGGTGACCACGTCCGGTGCCAGCAAGCGTTGCTGGGCTGGCAATTGCAGGCTTTCTTTCGGAGGACGGAAGCGCCGCAGCAGGGCGAATACGGTCAGCGCCACGGCAACCAGCACGGTGATTTCGCCGAGGGTGTCGAAGCCACGGAAATCCACCAGCATCACGTTGACCACGTTGCTGCCGCCGCCCTCAGGCATGGCGCGGCTCAGGTAGAACGAGGAGATGTCGTTCGGCGTTTGCCGCGTCAGCATCGCGTAGGACAGCAGCGCCATGCCGCCGCCGACGGCAATCGACAATAGCAAGTCGCGCAGACGACGAATGCGTGCTTTGCGCAGGCTGCTCGGCAGTGGCGAGACTTCTTCGATGCGGCGTGGCAACCAGCGCAGGCCGAGCAGAATCAGCACGGTGGTGACCACTTCCACTGCCAGTTGCGTCAGGGCCAGATCCGGAGCGGAGAACCAGACGAAGGTCACGCAGGTCATCAACCCGCAGACGCTGACCATGGTCAGGGCGGCGAGACGGTGATACTTGGCTTGCCACGCGGCGCCGAGCGCGCAGGCGATGGCCAGCAACCACAGGGTCACGAAGACAATGGAACCGGGGATTTTCGGCCGGTCGCCCCAGCTCAGCGTGCTGTGCAACATCGG
Source organism: Pseudomonas sp. Irchel s3a12 (assembly GCF_900187485.1). Taxonomy (NCBI): domain Bacteria; kingdom Pseudomonadati; phylum Pseudomonadota; class Gammaproteobacteria; order Pseudomonadales; family Pseudomonadaceae; genus Pseudomonas; species Pseudomonas sp. Irchel s3a12. Next base: position 223,258 of record NZ_FYDN01000009.1, on the reverse strand, counting down.
GATCAGGCCGGCGAGTACCGCCGCCAATACCATCAGGAACAATTGCATTTGCAGGCGCTTGGTGCCGAGTCGTCGCTCCAAGCGTCGGGCCATACGCATCATGACGACCAGACTACGCTCGAACAGGCGCTTGCCGTTGAAGCGGCCCACCAGTGGCGGATATTTGAAACGTCCGCGCTTGAGCTGATTGCGCAGCAACAGATAGACGATGATGCCGCCGGACATGGCAATCAGGCTCATGATCATCGGTGCGTTCAGACCGTGCCAGATCGCCAGGCTGTATTCCGGCAGTGTGCCGCCAACCACTGGCAATGCCGCTGCCGCGAGCAATGGGCCGACGATCTGCGCCGGGAAAATCCCCACCAGCAAGCAAGTGAATACCAAAAGCTCTACCGGCGCACGCATCCAGCGCGGCGGCTCGTGCGGAGTGTGTGGCAGGTCAGTGGCCGGCGGGCCGAAGAACACATCGACGGTGAAGCGCAACGAGTAGGCAACGCTGAATGTACCGGCGATGGTCGCGACAATCGGCAGCGCCGCTTCAACCCACGCAGTGGCATTGATGAACACGGTTTCGGCGAAGAACATCTCTTTCGACAGGAAGCCGTTAAGCAGCGGCACACCTGCCATCGAGGCGCTGGCAACCATGGCCAGCGTCGCGGTGAAGGGAATCAGTTTGATCAGGCCGCTGAGTTTGCGGATATCGCGAGTACCGCTTTCATGGTCGATGATGCCCGCGGCCATGAACAGCGAGGCTTTGAATGTCGCGTGATTGAGGATGTGGAATACCGCCGCCACAGCGGCCAACGGACTATTGAGACCCAACAACAGCGTGATCAGGCCGAGGTGGCTGATGGTCGAGTAAGCGAGCAGACCTTTGAGATCGTTCTGGAACATCGCGCAATAGGCGCCGAGCAACAGCGTACACGCTCCAGCGCCGCTGACGATGTAGAACCATTCTTCGCTGCCGGACAGCGACGGCCACAGACGCGCGAGCAGGAAAACCCCGGCCTTGACCATGGTCGCCGAATGCAGATAGGCCGAAACCGGAGTCGGCGCCGCCATTGCGTGGGGCAGCCAGAAGTGGAAAGGGAACTGCGCGCTTTTGCTGAGGGCGCCAATGAGAATCAGGGGAAGGAGGATAGGGTAGAGCGAATGTGCGCGAATCATGTCGCCGGCGGCCAGGACCTTGTCGAGGTCATAGCTGCCGACGACATGGCCGAGAATCATGACCCCCGCCAGCAGGCATAACCCGCCGGCACCGGTGACCATCAACGCCATATAAGCACCGCGACGGGCGTCGGCGCGGTGGTGCCAGTAACCGATCAACAGGAACGAGAAGAGGCTGGTCAGCTCCCAGAAAAACACGATTTGAATCAGATTGCCGGAGATGACCAGACCGAGCATGGCGCCCATGAACGCCAGAAAAAACGCGAAGAAACGCGGCACCGGATCGTCCGGGGACATGTAATAACGGGCATAGAGAGAAACGAGCGTGCCGATGCCAAGTACCAGCATCGAAAACAGCCAGGCGAAACCGTCCATACGCAGAACGAAGTTCAGACCGAGGCTGGGCAGCCACATGAACTCTTCGCGGATCACGCCGCCGTGGGCAATTTGCGGGTACAACATCGCGACCTGGACGGTGCCGATCAAAGCGACCAGACCTGCCAACAGTGATTCGGTATTACGCGCGTTGTGAGGCAGCACCGCTGCCAGACAGCTGCCAATGAATGGCAGAAGCAGTAGAACTATCAGGGACATAGGCTTCTAATCTGCGGAAGTTTGTGAAGCATCATACGTGCCAGCTCCCCGATCACCAAACGCCAGGATGTCTCAGAATCCTACAAAGTAGTCTGGAATTTTCTGTTTGGCATTGTTTCAGGTAGATCGATGTTGCTTGGAATGGCCTCATCGCGAGCAGGCTCATTCCTACAGGGGGGAACGCATTTCAAGTGTAGGAGTGAGCCTGCTCGCGATAGCTATAGTCCAGGCACTAAAGATATTGCAGATTAACCTTGAGTTTCTCGCTCCAGCTCTGCTTCGGCTTCTGCAACCTTACCCTTGGTCTTCAATTCACTGACAATCACCGCCGCGACAATCAACCCGGCGCCCACCAGCGCAATCGCCGGCAACCGCTCCCCGGCAATCCGCCCGACAATCCCGGCCCACACCGGCTCACCGGCATAGATCAACGTCGCCCGGGTTGGCGAAACACTCTTCTGCGCCCAGTTCATCGCCACCTGAATCGCCGCACTCGCCGCGCCCAACCCCAGCGCGGTCACCAGCAGGGTCCAGGAAAAGTCCGGTATCAATTCGCCAGTCGGCACCACCAGCAGGAACGACAACACCGAAGTCGTGGCCAGTTGCACCACGGTGACCCGACGCACATCCACCTGGCCGGCGTAGGTACTGATCAAAATGATTTCGGCGGCAATCGCGATCGCACTGATCAATGTGGCGATTTCACCTGGACTGAAATTCAGCTCAGCCCCGGACGGCCCCGACAGCAGCATCAAACCGGTGAACGCCAACATGATGCCAATACTCGGCATCAGGCCCGGACGACGCCCGAGCACCAGCCATTGCAGCAACGGCACGAACGGCACATACAACGCAGTAATGAACGCCGACTGACTACTCGGAATGGTTTGCAGCCCGACCGTCTGCAAGCCGTAACCAAGCATGATCGCCACGCCAATAAAGGCGCCGGCCTTGAGTTCGAACAGGGTCAGTTCGCGTAGATGACGCCATGAGAACAGCGCAACGATACAAGCCGCTGCCGCAAAACGCAGGCCGACAAAAAACATCGGGCCGCTGACCGTCATCGCGTGCTGCACCAGCAGGAACGTGCCGCCCCAGACCATGGTAATCAGCACCAGCACGCACTCGGCTTTGCTGAAACGAGAGAAACGGAGGGGAGTGGGGGAGCTGTTCTGCGACGTCATGACCTTGCGCACTATAAAAAGGAGGCCGCACAATGCGCCCAACGTTGCGCAGTATACTGCCCAACCTCACCGAGTGAGCAATATAGTGCACAAAGATTCAATGCAACGGGCATCCGTCCTGCAACACGTCAGCCAGAACGTCCGGCGTCTGCGGCATGCCGCCGACCTGAGTCAGACCGCGCTGGCAGAAAAGTCCGGTGTCAGTCGGCGAATGCTGGTGGCGATCGAGGCGGGCGAGAAGAATGTCAGCCTGACCACCCTTGATCGCGTCGCCGAAGCGCTCGATGTAGCGTTCAGCGATCTGATCCAGGCGCCGGATGCGCGTGATCCGAGCCGCATCAATGAGGTGGCTTGGGCGGGCACTCACCCAGGCAGCAAAGCGGTGCTGCTCTCCAAAGCCACGGCGACGCGCGAAGTCGAGCAATGGGAATGGTGCCTGCAACCGGGCGAGGTCTACCCCTCGCAAGCCGATGCCGAGGGCTGGAGCGAGCAGATTTTCGTCTTTGAGGGTTGCCTGACCCTGATGCTCGGCGATCAGCCGCAGCACATCGGCACGGGCGAGTTTTTTATGTTTGCCAGTAACCAGCCGCATTCCTATCGCAACGATGGGGATGTGCCGGCGCGGTTTGTTCGTAATGTGGTGATTTGAATGAATCAGCGTGCAGACATCCTGATTATCGGCGGCGGCCTCAGCGGCACGATGCTGGCCGTGCAATTGTTGCGTCTGCCGGGCCGGCGCCATGTCCTGATTATCGAACCGCGTGCCGAGATCGGTCGAGGCGAGGCCTATAGCGCGGTCGAGTTGGGTCACACGCTCAACGGCAACGCCGCGCGCATGAGCGTTGATCCGGATAATCCCGATGACCTGACGCAGTGGCTCACCGAGCACATTACTGCTGGCGGCTGGCCAGAGTCTGCCGAGCAGAAGGTGCCGATCAGTGAACTGTTTCCGCCGCGTGGATTGTTCGGGGTCTATGTGCAGCAGCGCTTGGCCGAAGCGCGCCGTGTCGGTGCGAGAAATGGCTCAAGCGTTGAACACCTTCGCGCGGAGGTCGTCGACCTGCAGGTCGAGGCCGATTCGGTGCAGATCACACTGAGCAATGGTCAGGCACTGCGCGGTGGCTACGCGGTCCTGGCGACTGGAATGTTCCCGGCCGCGCGAACCCCGCAGAAAACCTCCAGTGGTCTCAACGCCGCAGCGCTCGATCCTTGGGACGTCGCTGCTATGCGTCAACTCGACCCGCAATCGACCGTGCTGATCATCGGCTCCGGCCTGACCATGGTCGATGCCGTGGTGTCACTGGAACAAGCCGGGCATCGCGGGCCGATCGAAGTGTTTTCCCGCCATGGTTTGTTGCCCCATGTGCGCCGACAACCGCCGGCCTGGGTGGATTTTCTTGGCGACGATCACAGCCTGTGCACGCCTCGGCAGCTGTTGCGCGAATTGCGTCGGCAATGCCAGGCAGCCATCGCACAAGGCATCGATTGGCAAGCGCCGCTGGACGCGGTTCGCGTGCACATCGCCCGCTTATGGAGCCAGGCGACTGACACGCAGCGTCGACAATTCGTACGGCATGTACGTCCGTGGTGGGAAAGTCATCACCACCGTTCGCCGCCGTTGAGTGCGGCGCTGGTTGAGCGTCTTTATAAAGAAGGGCGATTGCGTATTCAGGCAGCTTCGTTCAAAGGGCTTGAGGCAAGTCCGGACGGTGGCGTCCGTATTCGCATTCGGCGGCGCGGTGAGTCGCAAACCTGCGTGGTGCAAGGCGCCGCGTTGATCAATTCCAGCGGTATCGAATACGACTGGCGCCGAGTGGCGCGACCGTTGCCGCAGCAGGTGCTGGCGCGTGGTCTGGTGCAACCGGGGCCATTGGCGTTGGGGATCGCGGCGACCGTGGATGGCGCGGTGCTGGATGCCGAGGGGCGCGCGGCTGGCCGGTTGTTTGCCATGGGGCCGCCATTGCGCGGGATGTGGTGGGAAAGCACGGCGGTGACGGATGTGGCGTTGCAGGCCAAGGCGTTGGCGGCGCGGTTGGTGGGATAAGGTTGATAGTGTTCTTTCGGGCCTCTTCGCGAGCAGGCTCGCTCCCACAGGGGGACTTGGGTTGTAAACACCCTTTGCGCTACACACCAGACCCTGTGGGAGCGAGCCTGCTCGCGAAATCGGTGGATCAGTCGACATCACAGCGACTGATATACCGCTATCGCGAGCAGGCTCGCTCCTACATTTGTTGCGTGGTAACCGAAAGAGTTACGCCACCACTCGATAACACGGCACATACGCCGCGCCGCCCGGCAGTTTCATCCGGTGTTGGGCGACGAAGGCTTTGAGCAGCGCATCGAGCGGTTGCATGATCGCCGCGTCACCACGGATCTGGTACGGCCCGTGTTCTTCGATCAGGCGAATGCCCTTGTCCTTGACGTTGCCGGCGACAATGCCCGAGAACGCTCGGCGCAGGTTGGCCGCCAGTTCGTGCGGTGGCTGGTCGCGGTGCAGTTTCAGGTTGGCCATGTTTTCGTGGGTCGGATCGAACGGGCGCTGGAAGCCTTCGTCGATTTTCAGCAGCCAGTTGAAGTGGAACGCATCGTTACGCTCGCGGCGGAACTGCTTCACCGCTTTCAGGCCTTGAGTCATCTGCCGCGCCACTTCGGCCGGGTCGTCGATGATGATTTCGTAGTGCTGCTTGGCCGCTTCGCCCAGAGTCGCGATGACGAAGGCGTCGAGTTGTTCCAGATACGGCGCGGCATGTTTCGGCCCGGTGAGGATCACCGGGAACGGCAGCCCCTTGTTGTCCGGGTGCATCAGGATGCCCAACAGATAGAGGAACTCTTCAGCCGTACCGGCGCCGCCTGGGAAAATGATGATGCCGTGGCCAACGCGCACGAAGGCTTCCAGACGTTTCTCGATGTCCGGCAGGATCACCAGCTCGTTGACGATCGGGTTCGGCGCTTCGGCAGCAATGATGCCCGGCTCGGTCAAACCCAGGTAACGACCGCCATGAATACGCTGTTTGGCGTGGGCAATGGTCGCGCCTTTCATCGGGCCTTTCATCACGCCGGGGCCGCAGCCGGTGCAGATGTCGAGGCTGCGCAGGCCCAGTTCGTGGCCGACTTTCTTGGTGTATTTGTATTCTTCGGTGTTGATCGAGTGGCCGCCCCAGCACACGACGATTTTCGGCTCGACACCCGGACGCAACGTGCGCGCATTGCGCAGCAGGTGGAAGACGTAATCACTGATGCCTTGCGAGGTGCTCAGGTCGATGCGTTGGCTGTCGAGTTCGTTTTCGGTGTAGACGATGTCGCGCAGGGCGCTGAACAACATTTCGCGGGTGCTGGCGATCATTTCGCCGTCAACGAAGGCGTCGGCCGGAGCGTTCAGCAGCTCCAGGCGTACACCGCGATCCTGTTGGTGAATGCGGATTTCGAAGTCCTTGTAGGCTTCGAGGATGGTCTTGGCGTTGTCGACATGGGCGCCGGTGTTGAGGATGGCCAGGGCGCACTGGCGGAAGAGGGTGTAGGTGCTGCCGGATCCGGCTTCGCTCAGTTGCTGAACTTCACGTTGAGAAAGGGTTTCCAGGCTGCCTTTCGGGCTGACCGAGGCATTGATTACGTGTCGTTGGGTCATGCAATGATCCTTAAAACGATGTCATCTCAAGACTAGGCGATGGCATCCGAATAGTGTGTATCCATGAATGAAGATGGCACGATCTGCGCAGTACCGCCATGTCCCCGTTGGACGCTGAAAAGATGAAAAGGAGCCCCAGCATAGCTAAATCCGCGGTAGAGGCGATAATGCGCCGGCCGGTTTTTTCAGTTAGCCCTTTTGTCGCTCAAGGAAGTCATTTGTGATGTTCGAGATTCAGCCGATGGATGCCGCCACTTTTCGCCAGCAGACCCGCCGCAGCACGATCATCATCGCCGTGCTGTTCCTGGTGCTGGCGATGTTGTTTTCCAGCGTGGCGGTGGCGCTGTTCGGCGAGCCTGGCGGCGATAACCTGCGCTTCAATGTCGGCGGCGTGTTTGTGGCGTTTCTGCTGACCGCAGCGTTACTGCGCGGGCGCTTCTGGAATCAGAGCTGGATGGCGCCAGCGGTGTACAGCTGGCGGCTCAAGCGCAATCTGATGAGCATCACCAACGTCATGCATCAGGTCACTGCAGCCGTGGAGCAGAATGATCCGACGGCCATGAAGGTTCTGCGCTTTTACCATCTCGGGTTAACGCAAATGCACGAACTGGACGGCAACTCCAGTGATCACGGGCAACTGTGGCGGGAAGTTGAAACGCACAAGGAGCGGATGCAGGCGCTGGGACTCGATACCGAGCAGACGCGCCTGGATCCGGCCTGGCTGGAGGCGTTGAAGCCAACTTCGCGCTGAAACGTCCGCAGTATAAGTTTCAGCCAAAGATCATTGAGCGATGAGTGCCTGCACCGGCGCGGGCCCCATCGCCAACTGCTAGCGCTACTGAACCGGCAGCCAATGCCGCATCTCCGCAGGCAAATACGCCGGCGACGCTGGTTTGTTGTGTCGCGTCAGTCTGAATAAACGGCCCCATCGGGCCATCCTCGAATGTACATCCCAATTGTTCAGCCAGCGGGCTGGCCATGCGTGTGCGCGGCATGGCAAACAGGCCTGCAACGGCGATGACCTGACCATCGCTGAGCACCACGTCCGCACGCTCGCCACGGATGTGACTGACCGGCCGGGTTTCCAGAATTACACCGCGGCGATCCAGTTCCGCCAATTGTTCGGCATCCGGCTCGAAGACACCGTTGGTGAAGAACGTGGTCGGACCCCAATCCGGCAGTAGCAGGGCGTGATGAATCGACATGGGTGACGTCGCCAATACGCCGATCGCGCCTTGATTCAGTTCATAACCGTGGCAGTAGGGGCAATGGAAAACACTTTGGCCCCAGCGTTGCCTGAGACCGTCGATGTCCGGCAACTCGTCGATGACGCCCGAGGCCAGGATCAGTCGCTTGGCGCTGAGCCATTGGCCGCTCTCTGTGCGCAAATCGAATCCGCTGTCAGTCCGAGTCGCTTCAACTGCTGTATCCGTTAGCCATTGCACGCTGGGGTAAGCCAGTAATTGTGCGCGTGCTTCGTCAGCAATTTGCTCCGGAGCACGTCCATCCTGGCCGAGGAAACCGTGGGATGTTTCGGCAAAACGGTTGCGTCGCAGGCCCGAATCCAGCACCAGCACATTGCGTCGGGCGCGGGCCAGTTGCAGGCCGGCGGACAGCCCGGCATAGCTGCCGCCAACGATGATGACGTCGTACACCATGAGCGAATCTCCTCTTGAGTTTTCAAGGCACACCGTAAGTTACGAGAAATATTGCTGTCAATAGTCTCGTAACTTCAGACCTTGCAAGCGATACTCGGCGCATCTTCTCAAAGGCTTGAAAAAAGGATCATCGATGAGAAACGACACGCGGTTATCGCGCATGCTCCATGTGTTGATTCACATGGCCCGCCATGAAAAGCGCGCGACCTCGGAAACCATCGCCGGCATGCTTGGCACCAACCCGGTAGTGGTGCGGCGCACCATGGGTTTGCTCAAGGAGCAGGGTTTTGTGACGTCAGAGAAGGGCCATCAGGGCGGCTGGGCGCTGGCCAAACCGCTGGCGCAGATCACCCTGCTGGATATCCACCAAGCGTTGGGCACGCAGTCGATTTTTTCCATCGGTTTGTCGACGGATCACCCGGAGTGTCTGGTCGAGCAAGCGGTGAACGCCGCACTGACCCGAACCTTCGATGAGGCGCAGGCGCTGTTGCTGGCGCGGTTGGGCGGCATCTCCCTGGCGGACCTGGCAGCGGATTTCGAGGCCCGCTTCAAGTCAGTCGGCGAGGATAATTAAAGCGGCGAAGCGGCGCGACGATGTTTCCATGAGCGAATTGCCCGCCCGTACACCAGCAGGTTGACCGCCAGCACCACGCTGCCGAGCGCCAGTTGAATCTGCGGGGTGAGCCCGGCCGGATAGATGATCGGCCAGATGTAATGCTCGATGAAGCCGCCGGCATATTCGGTCTGCCCGGCGGCGTGGCGCATGAGATTTTCCCAGTAAGTCAGCGGGCAGGTCAGATGCAGCACTTCGACCGCCACGCCCCAAGCAGCGGCCGGCAAATGCAGCCACATCACCCGTGGCCATTTGAGGACCAGCAGCCCGCCAAACAGCACGAACAGAATGAAGGACAAATGAAACAGCACCAGCCCGTCGGCTGCGATTCGGTACAGCATGTCGTCTCCCTGACGCGATTATGAATGGCGCTATGTTACGCCGCTCAGGGCATTAAAGGTCAGTGCGAAAGTCAGCGAATTACGCGCGCATCCGGCCGATTTCCCACAAGTGCGCAAGATTGTTCAAGCCAGAAAAGCGAAATGGCTGGCACAGTCTTCGACCGTTTTCCTGGTTGAAGAACGTTTATGTCTGATGCACTTATGCCGCGCAGTGCGTTCCTTTGCGGCGCTGCGGCGATCATGCCGTTGTCTCTGGCCACCGCGCCTTGGGGGCTGCTGGCCGGTTCCATGGCGATCGAAGCCAACCTAACGCCGCTGCAAGGGCAGGGCTTGTCGAGCATTGTGTTTGCCGGCGCGGCGCAATTGGTCGCGATCGGTATGCTCAAGGGCGGGGCGGGTATTTTTTCGATTCTGTTGACCACGCTGCTGCTGACTTCACAGCACTTACTGTATGGCATGAGCATGCGTTCGGTGATTTCGCCACTGCCGGGGCGCTGGCGCATCGGTCTGGGCTTTTTGCTCACCGACGAGTTGTTTGCACTGACCAGTCAACATGATCGTCAACAATTCAATCGCTGGTATGCGCTCGGCGTCGGCCTGACGTTCTACATCGCCTGGAACCTGTTCACCCTCGCCGGCATTGTCCTTGGCAGCAGCATTCCGGGGCTTGAGCACCTGGGGCTGGACTTCTCGATTGCCGCCACCTTCATTGCCCTGATTACACCGGTAGTGCGCAACGTGCCGACGGTGGTTTGCGTGGCAGTGTCGCTGTTTTGTTCGGTGTTGTTCAGTTACTGGCAATGGGGCTCGGCGCTGGTGTTGTCCGGTCTGGCCGGGATGACGGCAGGGTTTATCTGCAACAAGCTGTATCGGGAGCGCACATGATGGTTTGGGCGGTGATTTTCGGCATGGGGATTCTGGTGTTTCTCAATCGCTACGTGTTTCTTGAACCGCGTTTGCCGGTGCGCTTGAGTAGTAATGCGCGGCAGTTTCTCGGTTTTGCAGTACCGGGGATGCTCACCGCGATCTGCGGGCCGATTGTCTTCATGCCGGACAAACAGCTGAATCTGCAGTGGGACAATCCGTACCTGCTTAGTTCGCTGGTAGCGATCGCTCTGGTGATTTACACGCGCAGTACTTTGCTCAGTATGTTGTTGAGCATGGCGTTCTTCTTTTTGCTGCGGTGGTGGTTGTAAGTTGTGCGTTTGAAACTGTTCTACGCTTCAAGGATGACGGGTAACTGATGACGGGAGGTGTACATGACGACTGAGCCAAAGCAGCCAGAGACGGATGACCAAGACACGGGTCAACCGACGCAAGAAGAAATAGAGCGGGAGAAACACAACGAACAGACCTGGAAGCGCGATGAATCCACAGAGCTTTCAAATCCAGACCGCAAGTTTTGAAGATTTTTACGAAAAAGCCCCGCACATGCGGGGCTTTTTTTGGGTTCAGAGATCGTCCAGCTGCGTGAAATCGGGGTGTGAAGCCCGATATCCCAATGTTCGGTCGATCCATGCGTTCAGCTCGTTGACCATCACCGGCGCGTGGCCGGGATACCCTTCGAGGGCGGTGCGCAGGATGCGTTCGATATCGGGAACGGCACGCAGGTTTCGGGTCTTGATGTAGTGGCCGATAAAACAGTCGAATTCAAAGCGTTCTGTCATGGACAGATAAATACACTCCAGGCCGCTGACCTGTTTGATTGCAAAATCGTCGCGCAACTTATTTCTCTGCAAGGCTTGTAGACGTTGTGGGGATTCCTGGTTTGTTGACTCTTTGGTCAACTGGTATACCAATCGGAAAGGCGGCGCGCATGCTAGCCGTAGTGCATCTAAATGTATGTATGACGGTTGAAATGTCAGACAGGCGGTTTGTTCACTCGAACGTGTGTTTTATTTGCAGCGTTTCAAAGATGAAACAGAGTTTGTAACGGCAGTGATTCGCCTTTATGAGTCGCTGAAGGTTGCAATAGTTTTATTCTTCTAACGCTGCGTCAAAAGATCGCAGCCTTCGGCAGCTCCTACATGGATAGACGCGTCAAGGCGGTAAATGTTTAAGTCTCCTCGATAATCAAACTGGCCCCCTGATTGCGCACGTTACCGACGGCTTTACCGACTTTGTACCACTCGAACACTTCACTGCCTTCACCTTCGAACAACAGCATTTGCTCGGCGCGTTCAACGGGTGTCGCGGGGTCGAGCCATTCGCGCACCAACTCTGCGCGGAACACCACCGGTCGGCGATCGTGGATATCGAGCATGCCGCCGGCGGCATCGGCGGTGATGATCACGAAACCGTCGTCGTCTCGGGCCGCTGTTTCGGCTGTCGGAAATTGGCCAATGGCAGCGCAGAAAACCGCCCCATGATCCGCCCGACGAATCAGCCACGGTTGTCGGGATTTGTCTTCGCTATCAACCCATTCAAACCAGTTGTCCACGGGCACAATCAAGCGATGTCGCCAGATCGCCCGGAAGAACGGTCCGTGGGCGACTTTCTATACCCGGGCATTAATCGGTGGTGGGCGATCCTTGGCCCAATGCGGGCGCCAGCCCCAGCGCAGATTGTCGGCTTGCAGGTGTTGCTCTTGTTGATGCAGGACGGCCAGCGCGGTGGTCGGCGCCGCGTTATAGCGATCAAGCGGCGCATCGCCAACGTGGTTGATCAACGCGTCGGGAATGCTCAGCACCGCGACAAAGTCGTGAATGCCACGGTACTGCGAGAGTCTTCCGCACATGGGCCGATCTCCGGTTGGAGTTTTCAGCTTAGTCGCTGGCGCTCTGACCGGTGAATGTGTCGCGCCAGTTCAACCAGCGGCGTTCGAGCATGGCGAGCAGGCCGTCGCTGAATTTACCGAGCAAGGCGAGCACGATGATCGCGGCCAGCACGATGTCCGGCCGCGAGGTTTCCCGGCCGTCACTGAGCAGATAACCCAAGCCTTTGGTGGCCGCGATCAGTTCCGCTGCCACGAGAAACATCCACGCCAGACTCATGCCGCTGCGCAACCCGGTGAACAGGCCGGGCAGGGCGGCCGGCAGCAATATTCGTCGCACCAGTTGCAAGCGGCTGAAGCCATAGATGCGGCCGACTTCCACCAGTTTGCGGTCAATGTTGCGTATGGCCGCGACGACGTTGACGTACACCGGAAAGAACGCACCAATGGCGATCAAGACAATTTTCGAGGTCTCGTCGATGCCCAGCCACAACAACAGCAGTGGCACCCAGGCCAGGCTCGGGATTGAACGCAGGGCGGCGAAAGTCGGTTCCAGATAGGCCTCGGCTTCGCGGCTCAAACCGACCCAGGCGGCAAACACCAGCGCCAGACTGGCGCCAATGGCAAAGCCCAGCAGCACGCGTATCAGGCTGGCGCCGATGTGTTTCCACAGTGCACCCTCAGCGAGGTCGGTGAGGGTCAGAGCAATCTCGCTCGGTGCCGGCATCTGGTAGGACGGCAGCCACCCGATGCGTACGATAATTTCCAGCGCAACGATGATCAGCAGCGGCAGGGCCAGGCCCTTGCAGCGGCGCTGCCATGTCGGATTTAAACGCGCAGGACGCTGGCGCGGTACGGCAAGTGGCGCGGGCAAGTCTTTGCTGTGAGTGGTCATGGTTTTTGGCTCCGCTCACAACAAATCCGCGACGGGCGCGGATTTGTCCTGAGGCTGATCGGTTACTGGCGGGCGACGGCTTGCTGCACACCGCTGTCGAGCAATTGATCGATGACTTGATCGACATTCACCCCACGGCGCACCAGTTCCTCGGAGACCAGAATCGGCGCCGCTGCCTTGGAGGCACTAATGTCCTGTTGGGTCAGTTGCGGGCTGCTCAGATCGGTACGCGACAGTTGCAACTTGGCTACGTCCAGCGGCAAGTCGGACTCCTTGGCGAGGAGGGCGGCGAACTCATCAGGATTTTTCAGCGCCCAGTCGCGGGCCTGTTCGTAGGCTTTGATCACGGTTTCGATAGTCTGCGGATGTTCTTTGGCGTATTGCTCAGTGACGCTGACCACGCCGTAGCTGTTGAACGCCGGGTTGCGGTAGAGCAGGCGCGAACCGGCCTGCACCTGACTGGCGGCCATGTGGGGATCAAGGCCGGCCCAGGCGTCGACATCGCCTTTTTCCAGCGCGGTGCGGCCATCTGGATGTTGCAGATGAACCAGTTCCACATCGTCTTTTTTGAGTCCGGCCTGTTGCAGGCTGCGTAGGGTGAACAGGTACGGGTCGGTGCCCTTTGTGGCGGCGATCTTCTTGCCCTTGAGGTCGGCGACGGTCTGATATGGCGAATCCTTGCGCACCACCAGCGCTGTCCATTCGGCGCGGCTGTAGACGTAGACCGATTTGATCGGGCTGCCATTGGCCCGGCTTAGCACGGCGGCGAGGCTGGCGCTGGAGGCGAAATCCACGCCCCCACTGTTCAGGTATTCCAGCGAGCGGTTGCTGCCCTGGCTCAATACCCAACTGACTTTGGTTTGCGGCAAGGCCTTTTCGAGGAAGCCGAAGTGCTTAAGCACCAGGCTGACTGGCGAGTAATAGGCGTAGTCGAGATGCACTTCAGCCGGCGCGGTTTCAGCCGCGTGGGCGAGCGGTTGCAGGCTCAGCACCATGGCGCTGGCAGCCAGCAGGGTTTTGAGTCGGGGAAAGAACGATGTCATGGGGGCGCTCCGGCAAAGGCACAGGTTTCTTATGTCCAAAAAGATATTTTTATCGAATGCTTCCTGCATGAATGGAATATTGCAGGCTCTGTGCCATGTGCTTGAGAGCGCCGGTTTATAAGGGTTTTAACGCCAGGTGCAGGATTTCAGCTGTTGCGTGGGAAACAGTGTGGTTCGCAACTGTTGCCAAGCAAACAGCAAGTATCAACCGTGATGAGCTTATGCATTTATCGAATTTCAAAACCGCGAATCAACAGCGTTATGGTCTATGTAATTACTTTCGCAGGACTCGCCATGAAGCTTTCTCGTTTCCTCGGCAGTGGGTTAATCACTGCATTATTTACCTCGCCGCTTTCCTACGCAGCCGAGCCCTTGGTCCTGCACGTCGGCGATCAGAACTACTACAACATCCGTGCCTCGGTGGAGGCGTCCGGCGTGTTGAAAGATGCGCCTTATACCGTCGACTGGAAGCACTTCCAGGCCGCTGCACCCTTGGCGGAAGCCTTGCAAACCGGTTCGCTGGATCTGGGCTTTCTGGGCGATTCCGGTTTTCTGTTTCTGGCTGCCAAGCAGGCGCCGGTGAAACTGATTGGCGTATCGCGGCAGAATCCGGACACCATCGCGTTACTCGTGCCAAAGGATTCGCCGGTAAAAACCATCGCTGATCTGAAGGGCAAGAAAGTCGCTTATTGGCCTGGCGCCTGGAGTCAGCAGTTGACCTTGCGCGCCCTGGAGCAGGGCGGTCTGCCGGAAAACTACGTCGATTTCGTCAAGCTGATGCCGATCGATGCCGCCGCAGCGTTGCCACAGGGCAGTATTGACGCTTTCCCGGTGTGGGAACCGTACATTTCCCAGCAGATCGTATTTTCCGGCGCGCGGCCGATCCTGACCGCAAAAAATCTGATGCCGGGGCTCAGTGCAATCGCGGCATCCACGCCGTCGATTGACAGCAAACGTGCAGCCATCGCGGATTTTCTCGGGCGCTTGAAGCAGGCGCGGGCCTGGGTCGACAGCCACACGCATGAATACGCTGATCTGTGGGCGAAGAAAGCCAATCTCGATCAGCAGGTCTCGCGCCACTGGTTGCGTCAGGCGCACATGACTGTGGGACCTGTAGACGAGCAGGCGGCTTCAGACCTGCAAAGTACTGCTGATTTCCTGTTCAAAGTGAAAGCGCTGCCGGCTCCGTTGGCCTCCGCTGACATTATCGACACGTCTTTTCAACAGGCATTGGCTCACTGAGCGAGCGCCGGAACCAAACCCTGTATACCTTATCCAACCTCCGCTCGCGTATCGGAGCGCAGGGATGGATAAGGGCGAGGGAGTTTTGCCAATCGACAACATGACGGCCGTCGCCGTGCTCAAGGCAAAACATGACATCCGGATTCAAACTTCTTTGTGCTGCGCTGATTGCGCTTGGGCTGGCCGGTTGCATCGCCGCCCCGATAGAAATGACTGCGCAAACCGAAACGCGCCTGAAGACCCAGGCGCCGGTGCGTTTTCTGTTGACGTTCGACGATGGCCCCAGCGCTTCGAGTTTGTGGAATCCGTCGGCCACAGTGCTCGACAGTCTCAAGGACAATCCGCTGCAGCCAGACATCAAAGCGGTGTTCTTTGTGCAGACGCGTGCGCCACGAGCGGGCAACAGTGACATTGGTCGCAGCATCATGCGTCGTGAACATGATGAGGGGCACATTCTCGCGTTTCACACCGCGACCCACTGGCACACCAATCATCGTTTGCTCGACCCGCAAGAACTCGAAGAGTCGCTGACCAACGGCACGGCTGATATCGCTGCCATCACTGGCGCGCCGCCGAAGTTGCTGCGCCCGCCGTTCTGGAATTACGACAAACGTACCTTTGCCGCCTATCAGCAGCACGGCTTGCATGTGTTGCTCACGGATTTAAGTGCCAACGACGGCAAGATCTGGGGCTTCAATGCCAGCCCGAGGCGCCGGGCCAACCTATTGCGGCAGTTATCGGAAGTCCGTGAACGGATTGCCCTTGGCGAGCTGCCGACTGTGGACGGGGTGATTCCGGTGGTGGTGACGTTCCATGATCTCAACCGCTATACCGCGCGGCACACGCGCGAATACCTGCAGATTCTGCTCGATAGCGCCGCTGCCACGGGCGTGAAGCTGGCTGACAAGCCTTTCTACGATGATCACGCTGAACTTGAGAAAGCGGCATTGGCTCGTACGGTGGAAAAAAGCTCGGAGCCGGTGAGTTTGCCGGGGATGTGGAACTGGATATGGGATCACGACGCGCACTGAGGGCGGGGTGGAAAGTTGTGATCGGGTTGGCATTTTGTATCGGGCAAGCCACAACTGGCTCATCTATGCTCAACGAGTCGACCGACCAACGCCTGCGAGGCGTGCACTCATGCTTGCCATTAACGATATTTGCCGGATTGTCGAATCCGGCTTTCCTGCGTTCAAGTGCGAGTGCATTCCGAATTCGCAGGGCCTGCTGCAGATCAAGGTTTATGAGGCTGACAGCGAGCGCGTCGAATTGCTGCTCACTGGCGTTTCCCCGGAACACCTCGTCACGATCCGTGACATTTCCAACTTCATCGGTGAATTACGCACCGAAATGAGCGCTGGCCGTCGAGCCTTCGCGGGCTAACACCTCATAAACGCCGTTGAAACGCTTCAACGATGCGCAGCGTCGCCTCGCTGGTGTGCAGATTGCGCACCGCGTCCAGTGGGTGCCAGATGCAATCGGTGATCTCGTTCTGGGGGCGCACTTGCTCAAAGTCCGGCACGGACGCCTCGTAGACATGGTGCCGCGTGCTGCCGCTATGCAGTTCCATCAGGTACAACACATCGTCGGCGGCAAGGCCGGTTTCTTCCTGCAATTCGCGCACGGCTGCCTCTGCCCGGGTTTCGCCGGGCTCGACCTTGCCGCCGGGCAATGTCCAGCGGCAGTGGGGTTTGCGTACCAGGAGAACGTGGCGATCCTGTTCGCATATAACGGTTGAGCGTACTTTCATCTGTTACCTGTTTACTGCTTGTCACGAGATAGTAATAAAACTGCAATATTTGAGCCGGGGCCAGCAACAAAGGTTTCATTGGAGTTTGGAGCGTTTGCGGCGGGGAAAAGTGCCAGAGCCATGACGGATACGGCTTGCGACACCCGGTCGGCATTTCGGGCGGATCAGGGTGTAAGGTAAAAGCGTGAAGCTGGATCTGACCGTTAGCGAAATGGAGGTGTCCATGAGCATGCCGATGTTGAACAAGATGCACATGAACGGCTATGACGTGCTAAGCGTGAACAATGGCCCATGGCGGGTTTGCACCCAGGGCGATCGGCTGGCGTCGTTTGGCAGCCAGGAGGAAGCACTGGCCTATGCCGCCGCACTGCCTGGCTACAAAAAACGCTCGACGCGCGCGCAAAGTCACAAAACCCACTGACAGGCAGGCTGTAACGAAAGAGCCCCGGCATGTGTCGAGGCTTTTGTTTAGGGTAGGGCGGGTGGGTCTCAGTGGACCTTGGTTCGGCTGATGGCGCGGGCTTTCACTTCCTTGGCATAGAGTTGCAGCCGTTCCTCATCGCTTTGCAGTACCTCACAGGATCTCAGCACGCTTTGCGCATCTGCCTCGTTACCGGATTTGCGCAGTTGTTCTGCGATACGTTTGAGGTCGACCGCCGACCATCTCAAGTCCGATGCAACGCTTTGCAGGTCGCGTTGAAGTTCGTGTTCATATTCATTGAGCCGCATGATCACCTCCAGAACATTCTCGGTAGAAAAGAGTAGTCGCATTTTTCGTCGATGGGCAAAGCCTGTTCGTCAGCACGCTGAACGGTTGTGAAAAGTTGCGCAGATTGCGCCAAGGGCGCGGTGCCACGATGGATGTAGCGCCGCTTACACGCTACATTCACTTTTTTCAGATCAGGAATACACCATGCGGATATGGATCGGGAGTCTGGCGTTGACCCTGTTGGCAGGTTGCTCGTTGCCGGCATCGCTGGTGCCGGGTGAGCCGAATATCAGCAAGACCAGCGCCAAGTCGCCCAAGGACTATGCTGCGTGTTTATTACCGTTGTGGCAGAAGGATGTGGCCAAGACTTCGCAGACATCGATTTCCAACGGCTTCCGCATCACCGCGCCGAGCATCATCACGGCGGACGAGATTCTCGACATCGTCAAGTACAAGGATGGCAGTCGGGTTTCGCTGTATCAGGGGCCTCCGTGGGCCAAGTCCGGGTCGTTGCGCCAATCGGTGCGTGACTGCCTGTAACCACGCCTGCAGGCGGTGTGCATCGAGCGCCGGCCATCAATGGCCAATCCGGACGCATCGCCTTCAACCATCCCGCTCTCTGAGCGGGTTTTTTTTGCCCGCGAGAAGGGCTATGACTAAAACTCATTGCCCCATGATTTTTAATGGTTACGGCCGGCTCCAGTCCCGGTGTTAAAAAATCGCAAACACAGCTCATCAATAACAACCAGAGAGCGTTTGCAGCCATGTCCCATTTCTCCCGCCGCAACTCACCGCGCCCGTTATTGACCACACACGCCACTCGGCCCGTGTGAGCTATCGAACATCCCTCGTATCGCACAAGAGTAATGACTGATGAAAGAACTCGACCTGTACATCGGTGAAGGTTTCGAAGGCCCGGGCGTGAACGCCGCGCACATCAATATTCTGATTGGCCCGCGTAACGGCCCGGCCGGGCAGGCGTTCGCCAACAGCCTCGCGTCGCCGAGCCAGGGGCACTGCCCGTTCATGGTGATTGCGCAGCCGAACATCCCGGTCAAACCGATGACCTTGTACGTGAATAAAGCCGCGATCAGCAGCGACCTGCACGGCAACGCCACGTGGGGCGCCTCGCAGGCCGGGATCGCCAAAGCCGTGCTCGAAGCGCTGCTCGACGGCACGCTGCCGCCGGAAGCCGAAGACGAATGGGCAATCGTCACCGCCAATTGGGTCAACCCGGCGTGCGACGACCTCGATGCGGTGTACCTGAACAACTACAACGCCTGCCGCACCGCGATCCGCGCGGCACTGACCGGCAAGCCGGAAACCGCGCAACTGAAAGACGTCGTTGCGCACATCAGCAATCCTTTCTACACGCCAAAAGCCTGAGGTCGACGCCATGCAATACATCCGTTTGGGCAACTCCGGCCTGCAGGTTTCGCGTCTGTGCCTGGGCACCATGAACATGGGCACGCCGGACTGGAAACCGTGGATCTTCAATGAAAAGCAGAGTGAGCCGATCGTCGCGCACGCACTGGACAACGGCGTGAACTTCATTGACCTCGCCGACTTCTATTCCGCCGGTGTCGGCGAAGAGGTGGTGGGTCGCATCGTCAAGCGTCTGGCCCGTCGCGAAGATCTGGTGATCACCACCAAAGTCGGTTACGGCACCCGCAGCGGCATCAACGCCAGCGGCCATTCGCGCAAGCACATCATGGACAGCATCGATGCCTCGCTGAAGCGTCTGGACATGGATTACGTCGACGTCTTCATGCTGCATTACTTCGATGTGAACACCCCGGTCGAAGAAACCATGGGCGCCTTGAATGACATCGTGCGCTCCGGCAAGGCCCGTTACATCGGCGTTTCGACCATGCTCACCGGGCAACTGGCGAAGATCCTCATGGCCTGCGAGCGCAATGGTTGGGTCAAACCGATCAACATGCAGCTGCAACTGAACTGCGCTTACCGCGAAGAAGAGCGCGAAATGATTCCGTTCTGTCGCGATCAGGGCATCGGCGTATCGGTGTTCAGTCCTTTGGCGCGTGGTCTGTTGACCGGTGACGTGCAGTCGACCCGCAACCAGACCGACTTTTTCACTCAGCAGATGTACAGCGACGAAGCCTCGTTCGAAATCGCCCACTCGGTGCAGCGCGTAGCCCGAGCTCGCGGTGTGTCGAATGCGCAGATCGCCCAGGCTTGGGTGGCGAACCATCCGGGCGTTGATTGCATGCTGGTCGGCGCCGACACCACCGCGCAATTCGACAGCGCATTGGCCGCACTTGAAACCAGGCTCGACGCTGATGAATTGCATGAGCTGGAACGCAATTACACCCCGTGCGACGTGATCAACGATTACACCGCCGGCAAACGCATCCTCCGCTCGGCGCGTCCGGGGCTTGAGCGTTTCACTCTGCAGGGAGCGGTGGCATGAGCGATTTGATCCGTCACGGCAACTTCATCGATGGCCAGTGGGGGCAGGGCGGCGCGACCTATCCGGTGCGCAATCCGGCCAACGGCGAGCTGATCACTGAGGTGCAGAAGGCTGGCGCCGAAGAGACCAACCTGGCCATCGACGCCGCCCACCGCGCACTGCCGGCGTGGCGCAAATTGACCGCGAAGGAACGCAGTCAACGCCTCAAGCGCTGGAGCGAATTGATGCTCGCCAACCAGAAGGATCTGGCCACGCTGCTCAGTCGTGAACAAGGCAAGCCGCTGGCCGAGGCCATGGGCGAAGTGGTTTACGCGGCGAGTTTTCTTGAGTGGTTCGGCGAGGAAGCCAAGCGGGCCTACGGCGATGTGATCCCGAGCCACAAGGCCGATGCGCGAATCATCGTGGTCAAGGAAGCCATTGGTGTGGTCGCGGCGATCACCCCGTGGAATTTCCCGTTGGCGATGGTCACTCGCAAGGTCGGGCCGGCGCTGGCGGCGGGTTGCACGATGATTCTCAAACCATCGGAAGAGACGCCGCTGTCGGCCTTTGCCTTGGCCGTGTTGGCCGAACAGGCGGGGATTCCGGCCGGTGTCTTCAACATTGTGTCCGGCGATGCCGTCGCCATCGGTGGCGCGCTGCAGGCATCGAGCATCGTGCGCAAATTGTCCTTCACCGGCTCTACTCGCACCGGCAAGTTGCTCATGCGTCAGGCCGCCGACACCTTGAAAAAGGTCTCGCTGGAACTGGGTGGCAACGCGCCGTTCATTGTCTTCGACGATGCTGATCTGGATGCCGCAGTCAAAGGCGCAATGGCCTCGAAATTCCGCAATACCGGGCAGACTTGCGTGTGCGTGAATCGCTTCTTTATTCAGGGCGGCGTCTACGAAGCCTTCACCGGCAAGCTTGCGGAAGCGGTGGCGGCGATGCGCGTCGGCAGTGCACTGGACGGTGACACCGAACAAGGTCCACTGATCAACAGCGCGGCGCTGGCCAAGGTGGAAAGCCATGTCAGCGATGCCCTGGAGAAGGGCGCGAGACTGTTGTGCGGCGGCCGTCGCCACGCCTTGGGCGGCACGTTCTACGAGCCGACCATCCTCACCGAAGTTAACGGCGACATGCTGATTGCCCAGGACGAAACCTTCGGTCCGGTGGCAGCGTGCTTCCGCTTCAAGGACGAGGCCGAAGTGCTGAAACGCGCCAATGACACGCCTTTCGGGTTGTCGGCGTATTTCTACAGCCGCGACATCGGCCGGGTCTGGCGTATGGCTGAAGGCCTGGAGGCGGGCATGGTCGGGATCAACGAAGGGATCATCTCCACGGAAGTGGCACCGTTCGGCGGAATCAAGGAATCGGGCCTCGGCCGCGAAGGTTCGAAGTACGGTCTGGATGACTATCTGGAGGCCAAATACCTGTTGATGGGTGGTCTCTGATTCCCCGAAAACAACAATCTTTGTGGGCGCTGAGCCTGCTCGCGAAGACGGTCTATCAGTGGAAAGTAATGTGACTGACATGCCGCCTTCGCGAGCAAGCTCGGCTCCCACAAAAAGCAAAAGCAAGAGCAATCGGTTTCTCCGTCAATAACAACAATTGGAGACGAACATGTCCGCTCAACCCATAAAAATCGATGACCTGCCGATCGGCCGGTTTCACATCAAGATCGCCGGCCTGACCTTCGGCGCGCACTTCACCGACGGCTACATTCTCGGCCTGATCGGTATCGCGTTCACCTTGCTCAGTCCGCAGATGCAGCTGGATGCGTTCTGGCAAGGCTTGATCGGCGCGTCGGCGTTGATCGGGCTGTTTCTCGGCAGTCTGTTTTTCGGCTGGATCTCCGACAAGGTCGGCCGCCAGAAAATCTTTCTGGTCAGTTTTGTGCTGATCACCGTGGCCTCGGTGATGCAGTTTTATGTCGAAACAGCGATGAGTCTGTTTCTTTGCCGAGTGCTGATCGGCATCGGCTTGGGCGGCGACTTCAGCGTCGGCCACGCGATGCTGGCCGAGTTCTCGCCGAAAAAACATCGCGGCGTTTTGCTCGGTTCTTTCAGCGTGATCTGGACCTTCGGTTACGTTGCCGCAACCTTCGTTGGCACGGCGATGCTCAGCCTTGGTGATGATGCCTGGCGCTGGATGCTGGCATCGTCGGCGATTCCGGCGGCGTTGATCCTGATCGCGCGCATCGGCACGCCGGAATCACCGCGCTGGCTGGTCAATCAGGGACGCATCGCCGAGGCGCGGGCGATCGTCAAAAAACACTTGGGCGATAACGTCGAACTCGACGAAACCCGCTCTACGGAAACCCGTTCCGGGTATGCGGTGCTGTTCAGCCGTGAGTACCGCAAGCGCACCGCGTTCAACTGCCTGTTCTTCGTGTGCATCGTGATGCCGTACTTTGCGATCTACACGTTCCTGCCGTCGATTTTGCAGAAGATGGGCCTGGCCGAAGGATTTGGTACCGAGTTGATGTTGAACATGCTGCTGATCCTCGGCGCGCTGATCGGTATCTGGTGCACGATCAAATTCACCCGGCGTGGATTCCTCATCCACTCGTTCATCATTCTCGCGGCGGCGCTGTTTCTGCTGGCGGTACTGCCGGGCAGCGCGGCGTGGCTGATGGTGCTGGTGTTTGGTCTGTTTACGTTGGTGTTGTCGGCGGTGAGCAATCTGGTCGGGGTGTTCCCGGCGGAGAGCTTTCCGACCGAGGTTCGCGCCAGCGGTATCGGGCTGGCGACGGCAGTGAGTCGCTTGGGGTCGGCCGTCAGTACGTTCCTGCTGCCGGTGAGTGTGGCCGGGATCGGATTGAGCCCGACGATGGGCATTCTCGCGGCGATTCTGGCGATTGGTGCATGGCTGTCGTGGGCGTGGGCGCCGGAGACCAAGTCGCTGACGTTGAGTCAGGCGTGCAAGGCGCAGACCACGGTGGAGGGGAGTTCGATTGTGGTGAGCAAAGTCGTCACGCCGATTTGATGTGCAAGGCTTAAAACCTCCCCCCCTCACCCCAGCCCTCTCCCCAGAGGGGCGAGGGGAAAGGGGGCCGATCTTTGTGGCTTTCAACGTTTGCGTTCGACTCGAGATTTCAGATCGGTGTCCCCCATACATTCACCCCGACCAGCTCTCTCTTCCTTTGTGGGGCGAGGGGGAAAGGGGGCAGATCTATGTAGTATTCAGAATCTACGTCCGACTCGATATTTCAGGTTGCCGCACTTCGCACATTCACCACCGTCAGTTCCCTCTCCCTCCGGGAGAGGGCTAGGGTGAGGGGCTCTTTCAGGGATTGCTCACCAGGCTCAGCCAATCGGTGAACAGCTTCACTTTCGACAGGCCTTGCTTGTCATTCGCCACATCCAGCCAATACCCATACGGGCCGATCACTTCAATCGGAGTGATCGGCACCAGGCTGCCGTTGGCCAACTCCTTCTCGATCATCTGCCGATCAATCACCGCCAGTCCGCCACCCGCCAGTGCGGTGTGAATCACCTGATCCAGCGTGCTGAATTCCAAGCCTTGTCCCGCATCGATATCCTCTCGCCCCATCGCCGCCAACCAGTTCTCCCAGACCTTCAGACGCTTGCCGTCATGCAGAATGTGCAACAACGGAAACTCGTGCAGGTCTGGCGCTTGATCGCCGTTAAACAGCTCCGGACTGGCCACCGCAATATGCCGTTCCATGACCAATAACTGACTGGCGCAGTGGGTTGACGCGGCGAGGCCAAAACGAATGTGGCAATCGATGTCCGCGAGGCTGTCGTGACTGGCCTGATTGGTCACGCTGAGGCTGATATCGGGGTAGCGCTGGCAGAACGCGCGCAGGTGTGGCGACAGCCAGCGTGTCGCCCAGGTCGGTGGGGCGAGTACGCGCAGGCGCTGGCGCAGATTGGGCACGCGTACCGCTTGCAGGGCGCGTTCCATATGGTCGAAGGCTTCGGCCAGATGCGGTTTGAGATTGCTGCCGGCTTCGGTCAACGAGAGGCCTTGCGGGGTGCGCACGAACAGCGCGACGCCGAGGTAGTCTTCGAGTTGTTTGATCTGGCGACTGACTGCGCCCTGGGTGACGTTAAGGCCGAGTGCGGCCTGGCTGAAGCTGCGATGACGCGCGACTTCTTCGAACACGCGCAGGGTGTTGAGGGAGGGCAGTTGACGCATGGAGGCAGAACCCCGGATCGAGCGTTTGGCTCGGTTTGTTTTTGTAGGTTTTGTTTGTAGGGGGTATCTGACTATTGGTGAGGGTTTGATGCAAGTGGAGTTTGTGCGGGCGCCTTCGCGAGCAGGCTCGCTCCTACCCTGGAATGCAATTCCAATGTGGGAGCGAGCCTGCTCGCGAAAGCTATCTCATCGGCGCAATCATGTCGGGATCAGAAGTAGTAACCAACGTTCACATACAACTGGTTCTCCCACTGATCCAGCCCACCCGCAGCCAGACTCTGGGTGTAACTGCTGCCGCCAATGTACGGATCATTCCGGCCAAACAACCACTCGGCCGCGACCCACAATTTGCTCACCGAAAACGAGCTGCCGAGGATCATCCGCTCTGACGTCTTGTAGCCGCTGGCGGATTTGTCGAAGGCGCTGTAGTTGGCGTAAAGCTTGACCCCGCTGACCTGATCAAAGAGGTATTTGCCTCCGACGTCATAGCTCAGGTCGGCCACGTACAGATTGCCGCGACTGGCGACGTTGTAGGTGCCGTCGTAGCCGCCGAGGGTGACCACTTCATCACTGCCGGGATTGCGCGGCGACATCTGTTGCCGCGCCGCTTGCAGTTGCACGCCCCAAGGCCCGTTCTTGCCCAGATAGTGGATGGCCACGGCGTTGCGCCGGCCATCGCTGTGGGTGTCGCGGTTTTGCAGGCTGGAAGTCAGGCCGGAGACGCCGACCTCGGACTTCCACGGGCCCAGATCGAGTGCCTTGGCCACGCGCAGCACCAGGGTGTTGCGCTCCTGATTGTCGCTGCCGTCAGCCACGTAACTGTCGGCCTCGGAGACGATGCTGGAGTAGCTCACGCCATTGCTGGTGCCTTTGCCTTGCCACGCCGGGCGCAGGTAGTAACCGGCCTGGACGTTCCAGTCGCCACTTTGCTGGATGTACTTGGCGCCGACCTGTTGCACGTCTTCGAGGCCGATAACGTTGCCAAGGGTTTCGTAGAAGGTGCTGCCGAAGTACGGCTGCAAGCCGAACGGCACGGTGTTCAGGCCGACCTGCACTTGCTGATCGGGATTGAATTTGTAGCCGACCCACGCGAACTTGGCGAACTGGATGTCGCCGTAGTTTTTCGTGTACTGGTAGGGATACGAACGACCGTAAAAGCGGTACTGCGCTTCACCGATCCAGCTGTCGGAATTGTACTTGGCACTGAGGAATACCGTGTCGAGGCCGAACTTCTGAATGTCGCGATCCGGGTCCAGGTCCCAGCGCGCACGAATGGCGCCGCCCAGATCAAGATTGTCGGTGACCTGCACAGCCATCGCCGGAGCGGCAATGCTGCAGAACAGGACGATGGACGTGGTGCGCAAGCGAAAGGAAGCAGAGAAGGGCATGGAGCGGCTCTCGATTGTTTTTATTAGAGATGCCGCGCAGTTTTGCCATCCGCTGGTGGTTGAACAAACGATAAAAACGGTGAGTAAACCTGCGTCGAATGCATGTTACTCGGAAATTCCTGTAGGACAGTCCGGCACAGTCGTGGGATGCTTTGCGCCCTGTCAGTGGTTTTCGAGTGCCTTGATATGAAACGCAAAATGCCCGGCCTGAACGCACTCAAAGCGTTCGAGGTGGCCGGCAGCACCGGTAGTTTTACCCGCGCCGCCGAGTTGCTCAATGTCACCCAAAGCGCCGTCAGCCGGCAGGTGCGGCAATTGGAAGAACAGCTCGGCGAGAGTTTGCTGGAGCGCCGCCATCACCATTTGGAGCTGACCGGTGCCGGCAAGATCCTCCTGCGGGCATTGCACCAGTCATTCGACAAGATCGAGCTGACAGTGCGCAGCATTCAGCAGAAAACCCACTCCAACCGCTTGCATATCAATGCGCCGCCAACCTTTACCAGCCGCTGGTTGATGCCGCGTCTGGGCCGTTTGCGCGAGCAACACCCGGAGCTTGAGTTGAGCATCACCACACGCTTGCAGGACAGCCTCGCGGAAACCAGCACGCTCGATTGTGCGATCCGTTTTGGCGACGGCGAGTGGGACGGTCTCGACAGTTCATTGTTGATTCAGGAGCGCCATATCGCCGTGTGCGCCCCCTCTCTGTATGCCCGCGAAAGTGGCGAGTCGGGCATTGATCTCAATCGCCTGACGTTGTTGCACGTATTGGCCAGGGAGGATCAGCGTTATCTGACCTGGAAACATTGGCTCGATGCGGCGCGGATCACCGGCGTGGATACCCAGGGCGGCTACGAGTTCGATCTACTGGATCTGGCGATTCGGGCGGCGACCGATGGTCTGGGCATCACCATTGCCGACTGGCACATGGTCGCGGCCGAGTTGGCCAGCGGGCAGTTGACGCAAGTGCTGAATGTGCATGTGGAGGGGCACCAGTCGTATTGGCTGGTGACCCGGCCGGAGCAGACCGAGATGCCGCAGTTGCAGGTTTTTTCGCAATGGCTGCAAGAGGAAATCTGGCTGGCGCAGCGCCAGTTAGAGCCCTCGACCGCTGCTATCTGAGTCAGCCCAGATTCCCTTGTAGGAGTGAGCCTGCTCGCGATGGCGGTCTCTCAGCGAAAAATATGTGACTGACCACCACCATCGCGAGCAGGCTCACTCCTACAGGGGGTTTATGCTGATACGGGGGTAACCTGCATTTTTCGAATGTTCCACCGCCCGATAAATCGTTTGTTCAACCCGCCATCGATGACAAGACTAGTTGCATTGATAAAAACAAACGATGGGCGATGCACATGCGAACCGAGCGAAATTTTGTTAACGGCCAATTTATCGAGCCTGCCAGCGCGGCGCTGATCGCGGTCTACAACCCTGCCACCGAAGCGTTGCTCGGCCATGTGTCGGGTGCCACCGCCGAAGAAGCCACCGCGGCGGTCGATGCGGCGGCAGCGGCACAAAATGTCTGGGGCAAACTCACCAGCATCGAGCGCGCCGAACATCTGCGAGCCTTGGCCACCGCCCTTGAAGATCGCGCTGAAACCATCGGTGCCGCACTGGCCGCCGAATCCGGCAAAAGCGTTAGCGATGCCAGCAACGAAGCCCGTTACGCCGCGCAGATCACTCGCTACCACGCAGAGTGGGCGCGCCGTATCGAAGGCGAAATCATCCCCAGCGACAGCCCTGACGAAAACCTGTTTCTGCACCGCGAGCCGATCGGCGTCGTTGCCTGCCTGATCCCGTTCAACTACCCGGTTTACACGTTGCTGCGCAAAATCGCCCCGGCGCTGATCGCCGGTAACACCGTGGTGGTGCGCCCGAGCAACAACACACCGACCTCGGCATTTGAAATTGCCAAAGCGGTGCAGCAATCGGGCATGCCGGCCGGTGTGATCAACATCCTGACCATGGATCACGCCACGGCAGCGGCCGTTTGCACCCATAAAGCCGTGGGCCTTATTACCCTAACCGGCAGCGTCAACGCCGGGCGCATCGTTCTCGATTATTGCAAGGCAAACATCGCCAAACCTTCGCTGGAACTGGGTGGCAAGACCCCGGCGATCATCGAAGCGGATGCCGACCTGGAAGCGGCCGCGACAGCAATCATCGCGTCGAAAACCACGCATTGCGGCCAGTTGTGCACGGCGGTAGAGCGTGTATATGTGCAGGAAAGTGTCTACGACCGGTTCCTCGCACTGCTCAAGGCCAAAATCGCTGCAGTGAAATTCGGCGACCGCGCCACCGACGCCCACCTGATGGGACCGCTGGTCAACGCCAGTTCGCAGCGGAACATCCACGCTTTGGTCGAGCGCGCCATCGCTGCCGGCGCGACGCTCGAAAGCGGTGGCGTGTTGCCGCAAGGGCCGGGGCATTTCTATCCGCCGACTCTGCTCAGCGGTTGCCGTCAGGACATGGAAATCGTCCAAGAAGAAATATTCGGTCCGGTGCTGCCGGTGCTCAAGTACTGCGACATTGATGAAGCGCTGGCGATGGCTAACGATCATCAGTTCGGTCTGTCATCGGTGCTCTACACCGAGAACTACCGGACCGCACAGAAAGTCGCCAACGCCATCGAAGCCGGCGAGTTGTACGTCAATCGCACCCCGGCCGACCCGTATCAGGGCTACCACGCCGGCTGGAAACGCTCGGGCCTGGGCGGCGATGACGGCAAGCACGGCATGCTCGAATTCACCCAGACCCGACTCGTGGTCATGAAGTACTGATCCACCGCAACACGCCTCACGCTGCACCTATAAAAACAATTATCAGGGGCGCCCGGAGCACGGGTCGCCCGAGGTCACTTCAATGTCCAAGCATGCATCCTCTGCTGCCGCTGTTCAGGGTTCCACGTCGGCTGTGAAAAGCCAGAGCGACAAGGGAAGTCGCTATTTCCAATTGATGTTGCTGGTGCTCGCCGCCGGCGCAATCTATCCGATTCTCTATCTTCGTCAGGTCTATCAAACGACCATGCTCGAGGTGTTCCAGATCAACCACAGCGAGCTGGGTTATTTGTACTCGATGCTCGGCACGATTTTTCTGCTCAGCTACTTGCCTAGCGGTTGGCTGGCCGACCGCATTGCGCCGCGCTTTCTGATTTTCTTCTCGCTGGTGGCCACCGGTGCTCTGGGCCTGTGGTACTCGACGGCACCGTCGATGAGCGGGCTGATGATCATCTTCGGTTGCTGGGGGGTGACCACCGGTTTGACCTTCTGGGCCTCGGTGCTCAAGCGCGTGAAGATGATTGCTCATCACACGGAACAGGGCCGGTTCTTCGGGATTCTCGACGGTGGTCGCGGGCTGGTTGAGGCGTTGCTGGCGACGGTCGCGCTGGGTCTGTTCGCGTTTGCCACGGAGACACGGGGCGAGTCGACCGCCGAAGGCTTCAAACACGTGGTTTATCTGTATGCCTTCACCTGTATCGCCATCGGTTGCTTGCTGGTGCTGATCAAGGACCCGAAGTCGATGGAAGACACGCCCGCGGTGGAGAAGGGCAAGTTCAATCTGCTCAGCGATCTGGGCACGCTGGTGAAGATCCCGGAGCTGTGGCTGGTGACCGCCATCGTGTTCTGCGGGTATCACATCTTCTGGGCGACCTACAGTTTCTCCGATTACTTGCAAGGCAGCGGCATGACGGCGGTCATGGCCGGCACCATCACCACGATCAAATTGTGGATGCGCCCGATCGGCGGCATCGGTGGCGGCTGGCTGGGCGACAAATTCTCGAATATCTCGGTGCTGATCGTCGCGCTGCTGCTGGCCAGTCTGGCCATCGTCGGGCTTATCGTATTTCCGGGACTCAACAGTATGGGGCTGCTGATCGGCACGGTGATTTTCATCGGTCTGATGACTTACGCGATTCGTGGTCTGTACTGGGCGATTCTCGACAGCTGCAACATTCCGCTGCGCATCACCGGTCTGGCCATCGGCATCGTCTCGGTCGTCGGTTACATGCCGGATGCCTTTATCCCGCTGATCAACGGCTACCTCACCGAGCACTTTCCCGGCGCCCTCGGCTACAAGCTCTACTTCGGCTACATCGCGACTATCGGTCTGATCGGCACCCTCGCTGCTGTGACCTTGCGTGCTCGAATCAATCGTCAATCTTCGAAAAAAGCAGGTGCCTGAGATGAAAATCATCGCCCTTGAAACCCATATCGTTGCCGTACCGCCACCGCACATCGGCGGCATGTACTGGCTGTTCGTCAAGCTGAAGACCGATTGTGGCATTGAAGGTGTCGGCGAGATCTACGCCGCGACCTTCGGCCCGAAAGCCATGTTGCCGATTATTGAGGACGTGTTCGAACGCTACCTGCTCAATCACGATCCGCACCACATCGAGCGCTTCTTTCGCCAGGCGTATTCCAGCGGATTCACCCAGCGTCCCGATCTGACCATGATGGGCGTGGTCAGCGGTCTGGAGATGGCCTGCTGGGACATCATCGGCAAAGCCGCGAACAAACCGGTTTACGAGTTGCTCGGCGGCAAGGTCAATGAACGTCTGCGTTCCTACACCTACCTGTACCCGGTCAACAGCCGTGGCGAGTACGACTACGACGATCCGGATCTGGCCGCCGAGTGCGCGATAGAGAACATGAACAAGGGCTTCACCGCCGTGAAGTTTGATCCGGCCGGCCCTTACACCGCGTACTCCGGGCACCAGATTTCGCTGGAAGTGCTGGAGCGATGCGAAACCTTCTGCCGCAAGATTCGCGAAGCAGTCGGCGACAAGTGCGACCTGCTCTTCGGCACCCACGGGCAGATGGTGCCCTCGTCGGCAATCCGCCTGGCCAAGCGTCTGGAGAAATACGACCCGCTGTGGTTCGAAGAGCCAGTGCCGCCGGGGCAGGAAGAGGCCATGGCGCAGGTCGCGGCGAAGACCAGCATCCCGATCGCCGCTGGCGAGCGCCTGACCACCAAGTACGAATTCTTCAAGCTGTTGCAGGCTGGCGGCGCGTCGATTCTGCAGATGAACGTGGCGCGCTGCGGCGGTCTGCTCGAAGCCAAGAAGATCGCCAGCATGGCCGAAGCCTACTACGCGCAAATCGCCCCGCATTTGTACAACGGGCCGATTGGCGCGGCGGCGAGTTTCCAGTTGGCGACCTGTACGCCGAATTTCCTGATTCAGGAAAGCATCGAGACGTGGGGTGGCTTCCACGCGCAAGTGCTGACCAAACCGTTGCAGTGGGAGGACGGCTACATCATTCCGTCCACGGAGCCGGGCCTGGGGGTTGAGCTGAACATGGACGTGGTGCGCAAGCATTCGCCGTACACCGGCGAGCGTTTGCACCTGCAGATGGCGCCGACCCCGGTGGACGTGAAAGACAACTCACCAGCTCGCGGCTGACAGAGGCTTTAATTGCCAGGCCAGTCCCCTGTTGACGTGAGCTCGCTCGCGAACCGACGGGGTGTCAGGCAATGAAACTGCAAGCTGACAGGCAGTCTTCGCGAGCAAGCTCGCTCCCACAAGGGCGGCGAATTTTGTACAACGACTTACGCGGTAACCGTGCATGACATACGACTACATCATCGCTGGCGCTGGCGCCGCTGGCTGCGTGCTGGCCAACCGGCTCTCGGCCTCGGGCCAATACACCGTGCTGTTGCTGGAAGCGGGCGGCAAGGACAGTTCCCTGTGGTTCAAGATTCCGGTCGGCTTCGCCAAAATGTATTACAACCCGACCTTCAACTGGATGTATTACAGCCAGCCACAGAAACAACTGAGCAACCGCGAAATCTATGCACCGCGCGGCAAGGTGCAGGGCGGCTCCGGCTCGATCAATGCGATGATCTACGTGCGCGGCCAGGCTCATGATTTTGATGATTGGGCCGCCAATGGCAACGACGGCTGGGGCTTCAAGGACGTGTTGCAGTACTTCCGCAAACTGGAAAATCATCCACTGGGTGACAGCGAATATCACGGTAGCAGCGGCCCGATCAGTATTACGCCGATGAAGGGCCAGACCCATCCGATCTGCGATGTGTTTCTTGAGGGCTGCTCGGAACTTGGCTATCCGCGCAGTGAAGATTTCAACGGAGCGAAGTTCGAAGGGGCGGGTCTCTACGACGTTAACACCAAGAACGGTCAGCGCTGCTCCAGCAGCTTCGCGCACCTGCATCCAGCACTGAAGCGGCCGAACCTGACGGTCGAACACTTCGCGTTGGTGGATCGGGTGTTGTTTGATGACGCGCAACAACATGCGACCGGGATCTCGATTACTCAGCATGGCGTGGTACGAACCTTCACCGCACGCAAGGAAGTGATCTTGTGTGCAGGTGCCGTCGACACACCGAAGATCCTGCAACTGTCCGGCGTGGCGGATCGTGAGCTTCTGGCCAAACATCAGATTCCCTTGGTCAAACACCTGCCGGCAGTCGGGCAGAACCTGCAGGATCACCTGTGCGCCAGCTATTACTACAAGGCCAATATCCCGACGCTCAACGATGAACTGAGTTCGCTGTTCGGTCAGTTCAAACTCGGCGTGAAATACCTGCTGACGCGCAAGGGCGCCCTGGCCATGAGCGTCAATCAGGCCGGTGGTTTTTTCCGTGGCGACGCGCAGCAGAATCATCCGAACCTGCAGCTGTATTTCAACCCGCTGTCGTACCAGATCCCGAAAAACAACAAGGCCAGCCTCAAGCCTGAGCCGTATTCCGGCTTTCTGCTGTGCTTCAATCCGTGCCGGCCGACCAGCCGTGGGCATATCGAAATCGCCTCGAAAAATCCCCGGGATGCGGCGCTGATCGATCCGAATTACCTGAGCACGCAAAAGGATATCGACGAGGTGGTTCAAGGCAGTCGCCTGATGCGCAAGATCATGAATGCGCCGGCGCTAAAGTCCATTACCGTTGACGAGGTTTTGCCTGGGCCGGCGATAGAAACAGACGAACAGATGTTGCAGTACTTCCGTGATAACTGTGGCTCGATCTATCACCTCTGTGGTTCGTGCGCGATGGGCGCTGACGAGCAGACGTCGGTGGTCGACAAGCGGCTGAAGGTGCACGGTTTCCAAGGGTTGCGGATTGTTGATGCGTCGATCTTTCCGAACGTGACATCGGGTAATACTCACGCGGCGGTGTTGATGGTGGCGGAGAAGGGCGCGGATCTGATTTTGCAGGATGCGTAATGAGTGGTGACAGTTGCGCGTGAGGGTTTTCAGCCGTGTGCACTAGGCTTTTGAGGGGCGGTCGATAGTCAGATCGGCCGGTCTTTCAAGGAGCCTCGGATCATGGATGATCTGGTCAAAGAAGTTATTCCGCTGTTGCAGTACCTGATTCCCGGTTTTTTGTCGGCGTGGATTTTTTATTCGCTGACGGCTTTCAAACGACCCGATACGTTTGGGCAGATTGTGCAGGCGCTGATTTTTACGTTTGTGATTCAGGGCGCGGTATTGGGGATTGGGGCAATTTGTCTGTGGGTGGGTTCGAAAGGCTTTTCTTTAGGGAAATGGGATGCTCGGGCGGAAGCATTGTGGGCATTTATTGTTTCAGTATGTCTCGCCGGGCTTTTCTGTTATTTGGCTTCAAACGGGATGTTGCATGTGTGGCTACGCAAGCGACACCTGACACGCAAAAGCTCCCATCCTAGCGAGTGGTACAGCGCTTTTGAACGACAGGATCGCCTTGTCACTTTGCAACTGAATGACGAGAGGCGATTGTTTGGCTGGCCTTTGGAGTGGCCTTCCAGTCCCTCGGAGGGGCAATTTATCTTGCTGAATCCACAATGGCTTGGCGATGGTGGCGAGGTGTTTACTTTTGGCGCCGAATTAATGGTGATAGATTCCTCAAAAGTTCAGTGGGTCGAATTCAATTCTGTCGAGGAGGTTGTTTCATGAGCGCAAAAGCACCCAATCCCATGCCACCTCACGTGGCACGTCTCTTCGTGGGCCCAGACGGCAAGCCATTGGCAAAACCCCTGGTTAAAGGACCCAGTGCGCCTCCACCGCCAAAGCGCTAATCAGCGTCGCCAGTCACCTGGCCCCACCCCTCAGCCACCGCCCGGCGAATCGCTTCCAGCAACATCGCAAACGCCGGGTTGTCGTTGTTCTCCCGCCAGATCAGATGCAGCTCGCTCTGCACCCCTTCGCCCAAATCGATATCGCGAAAGACTACATTTTTGAACACCACACTGGTGGCGCAACGCGGCACCAGTGCCAGGCCCATGCCCGCATTGACCAGTGCCAATATCGTCAGCGACGACCCCAGCCATTGCACATAATCCGGCGCAACCCGGGCTGAACGCAGCATGCCGGTCAGCAATTCGTTGAACGGCGGATAAGCAGCGTGGGAGTACATCAGGAAGGGTTGTTTATCCAGGTCATTGACCGACACTTCAGTCGCCGTTGCCAATGGATGTCCGCTTGGCACTGCCAGCACAAACGGCTCGCGCACCAGGCACTCGGTGGCGTACCCCGGTTCCAGTAGCGGCGCGCGGGCGATGCCCAAATCGATGCGTCGCGCGCGCAGGGCTTCGTGCTGCTGGTAAGTGTTCATCTCCGACAGATCGATTTTCACCTGCGGTTGTTTCAGGCGCGCCTCGGCAATCACCTTAGGCAGAAATTCATACACCGCGCTGCCGACAAAACTGATGTTCACCGTACCGATGTCGCCCTCTGCGAACCGTCGGGCAGTGACGGCTGCTTGCTGTGCGCGCTCCAGCAGGTTCTGTGCTTCGATGAAGAATGCTCGGCCCGCTGCGGTGAGAGCGACGCTACGAGTGCTGCGGGTAAACAGTTCGACACCGAGGTGATGCTCAAGCAACTGAATCTGCCTGCTCAGTGGCGGCTGGGTCATGTTCAGTCGCTCAGCGGCGCGGCGAAAGTTGAGTTCGGTGGCGACGGTGGTGAAGCAGCGTAGCTGGGTCAGTTCGAACATTGATCTAATCCGGGTATCAATCGAATGCCAAGTTAGATTAGGCGGGATCAATGATCGCCGTCCATGATCGACCCATCGCTTTACGCCATCCCTAAAAAAACAAGATCGGGAGTCGCCCCTTGAACACCCTCCAGAGTCCGCTGGACGTCACGGTTCTCGCCCGTGCCGCCGCCAAGGTCAAGCGCCACGTGCTGCCG
Source organism: Pseudomonas sp. Irchel s3a12 (assembly GCF_900187485.1). Taxonomy (NCBI): domain Bacteria; kingdom Pseudomonadati; phylum Pseudomonadota; class Gammaproteobacteria; order Pseudomonadales; family Pseudomonadaceae; genus Pseudomonas; species Pseudomonas sp. Irchel s3a12. Next base: position 188,646 of record NZ_FYDN01000009.1, on the reverse strand, counting down.
CTGTTCGTGGTGATGTTCATCGTCAACTACATCGATCGGGTCAACATCGGTTTTGTGCGCAGTCACATGGAAACCGATCTGGGCATCGGTGCGGCGGCTTACGGCCTCGGTGCCGGTTTGTTCTTCGTTGGCTACGCGCTGTTCGAAGTGCCGTCCAACATGCTCCTGCAACGTTACGGCGCACGGGTCTGGCTGACGCGGATCATGTTCACCTGGGGCGCGGCCGCCATGGCCATGGCGTTCGTTAGAGGAGAAACCAGTTTCTATGTGCTGCGCTTTGTTCTCGGCGCGGCCGAGGCAGGGTTCTTTCCGGGGATCATTTATTACTTCACCCAATGGCTGCCAGCCTCCGAGCGCGGCAAGACCATGGCGGTGTTTCTCAGCGGTTCGGCGATTGTCTCGGTGATCTCCGGCCCGGTGTCCGGTGCGTTGCTGCACATCAGCGGCCTCGGCCTGCATGGCTGGCAGTGGATGTTCTTGATCGAGGGTGCCGCATCGGTGGTGCTCTGCGCATTTGTATGGTTCTGGCTGCAATCGCATCCGCGTCAGGCCAAGTGGCTGAGCGAAGAAGAGCGCGAAGCGCTGGTGGCGGCGATTGCCGAGGAGCAGCGCGCTCGTGAGGCGTCGCAGGTGGCCAAACCGTCGATGTTCAAGTTGTTGGCGGATCGGCAGATTGCGCTGTTCTGTTTCATCTACTTCTCCATTGCCCTGACCATTTACGGCGCGACGTTCTGGCTGCCAAGCATGATCAAGAAGATGGGCAATCTCGGCGACTTCCAGGTCGGCCTGCTCAATTCGATTCCGTGGATCATTTCGATTGTTGCCATGTACGGTTTCGCGGCGATGGCAGGCAAGTGGAAGTTCCAGCAGGCGTGGGTCGCGCTGACGCTGGTGATTGCGGCGATCGGCATGTTCATGTCGACCACCGGCGGGCCGATCTTCGCCTTCGTTGCCATCTGTTTCGCCGCCATCGGCTTCAAGGCTGCGTCGGCGTTGTTCTGGCCGATTCCGCAAAGCTATCTGGATGCGCGCATTGCCGCTGCAGTGATCGCGTTGATCAACTCCATCGGCAACCTCGGCGGCTTCGTTGCGCCGACGGCGTTCGGCATCCTCGAAGAAACCACTGGCTCCATTGAGGGCGGTCTTTATGGCCTGGCGGCGACGTCGCTGGTCGCGGCGGTGGTGATCTTTTTCGCCCGCACGGCGCCGGGTGCCAAAGGTAAAACCCCGGCAAAGCCGCATGACGAGACCGCCGTTGTCGTGACGGCCAGCCCGGCCGCGAGCCATTGAATTGATTGTCGATCTGTCAGGAGCGTTATCTTGAAAATCACCCGCGTAACTGTGACTCCGATTGCCTTTCGTGATCCGCCGCTGCTCAACGCCAGCGGCATCCACGAACCCTTTGCCCTGCGCTCGATCATCGAGATCGAAAGCGATAACGGCTACATCGGCCTCGGCGAAAGCTATGGCGATGCCCCGGCGCTGGCGATCCAGCAGCAGTTGCAGGCGCAACTGATCGGTCTCGATCCGTTCAACCTCAACCAGTTACGCGCGATCGTGCAGGCCACCGTTGCCGCCAACAAACCCGCCACTATTGCCGGTGCCGAACTCGCGCCCGGTTCTCATGCCAGCAAAGCGGTGAGCAATGCTTATTCGGCGTTCGAAGTAGCCTTCCTCGATTTGCAGGCGCATTACCTGAATGTGCCGCTGGTGGACCTGCTCGGTGGCGCGATTCGCGATCAGGTGCCGTTCAGCGCCTATCTGTTCTTCAAGTACGCGCAGCATGTCGATTCGCCCTACAAACCGGACAACTGGGGCGAAGCACTCAGCGAGCAGCAGATCGTTGCGCAGGCCGCGCGGATGATCGAGGCGTACGGTTTCAAAAGCATCAAACTCAAGGCCGGGACGTTGCCGCCGGAGCATGAAGTGGCGTGCATCAAGGCGTTGAAAAAGGCCTTCCCCGGCTACCCGTTGCGCATCGATCCGAACGGCAACTGGTCGCTGGAAACCTCGATTCGCATGGCCGAATTGCTCGGCGATGATTTGCAGTATTACGAAGACCCGACCCCGGGCCTCGACGGCATGGCCGAACTGCACAAGCGCACTGGTCTGCCGCTGGCGACCAACATGGTGGTCACCGATTTCGACGAGTTCCGTCGCAGCGTTGCGCAGAACAGTGTGCAGATCGTGCTTGCCGATCACCATTACTGGGGCGGCCTGCGCGACACGCAAACGCTGGCGAAGATGTGCGATGTGTTCGGCGTTGGCGTGTCGATGCATTCCAACTCGCACCTGGGTATCAGCCTGATGGCGATGGCGCATGTCGCGGCGGCGGTGCCGAATCTGGATTACGCCTGCGACACCCATTACCCGTGGCAGGAGCCGGATGAGGAGGTGATCAAGGGTGGCAAACTGCCGATTGTCGATGGCTGCGTGAAGATCACCCGCGCGCCGGGGCTTGGGCTGGAGCTGGATCATGAGCAGTTGGGCAAGCTGCATGATCAGTATCTGACGTGCGGGATTCGTCAGCGTGATGATGTGCGGCAGATGCAGCGCTACAAGCCGGACTGGAAGGCGGTCAAGCCACGGTTTTGAGGTGTTTGATTTGACGCCATCGCGAGCAGGCTCACTCCTACAGTTGGAATGCGCTTCCCTGTAGGAGTGAGCCTGCTCGCGATTGGCGTCCTCATGTTCACAACGTTTTTACCAGCCAATCCCGAAACGCTTTCAGCGACGGCAAATTCTCATTGCGCGGCGGATACACCAGGTAATAGCTGCGCCGACTGGTAATCGGCTCGCCCAGTTGCAACAACTCACCACTCAACAACTCATCCTCAACCAGAATCCGCGGCACCAAACCCACACCAATATTGGCCCGCACTGCCTGAATCAAGTGCGAAGTCATTTCAAAGCTCGGCCCGATGCGCATGCTGCGGTGCGGCAGACCTTGATGGCTGAACCACTCCGCCCACGCCTGGGCATTGCTGCTGACATTGAGCAGCAGTTGCCCGGCGATGTGTTGTTCGGCGTCGTCGCGTTCGGCGTCGGACAACTGCGCACTGGCGATCACCACCAGTTCCTCGGTGTGCAAGGGCAGGGCGGTCAGCCCCGGCCACTCCCCGCCGCCGACGCAGATTGCCGCATCGATTTCGCTGGTGTCGAAGTCGATCGCTTCGATACGCGAATGCAAATGCACGGTCATACCCGGGTGCGCGGTGTAGAAATCCTTGAGTCGCGGCAATAGCCACTTCGAGCCGAAAGTCGGCAGCGTTGCCAGGCGCAAGCTGTGAATGCCCGAGCCAAATGCCATGGCCTGCAAGGTCGCGCTGCGAATCTGCCCAAGCGCTTCGGCGAGTTCGCGCTGATACATGCGCCCGACATCGGTCAGCACCACTTGCCTGCCTTCGCGCGTGAACAAACGCATGCCGAGCATCTTCTCGAGAATCTGCACCTGACGGCTGACCGCACTCTGCGTCAGCGACAGTTCGTGGGCGGCGCGGGTGTAGCTTTCATGGCGCGCGGCGGCCTCGAAAGCCAGCAATAACGACATGGAAGGAGTGAGCGTGCGCGGATTCATTCGTAAAAGTCATCAATAGCGGGTCGAATTTACGGTTGTCCCGGCGTTCGCCAGCAATGAACATGGGCACCATTAGATGGCGGAGCCTGACGCAATCATTCGTTGCGTACAACTGTTCACCGCCACACGGCCCGATTTGACCGAGATACCCTGACCGATGATTGCCCAGCTGTCCCCCGCCAAAGCCCTGGCCAACGATTACCAGCAGTTCCTCACAGCCCTGAAAGCCAGCGGCTTTCGCGGTGAAATCAGTGCCGATTACGCCAGCCGTGTGGTGCTGGCGACCGACAACTCGATCTATCAGCGCCTGCCGCAAGCGGCGGTGTTTCCGCTGGACGCTGATGACGTGGCACGGGTGGCGCGGCTGATCGCCGAACCGGCCTATCAACAAGTGGTGATCACCCCTCGCGGTGGCGGCACCGGCACCAACGGCCAATCGCTGACGGACGGCATCGTCGTCGACCTGTCGCGCCACATGAACCGCATTCTGGAAATCAACGTCGAGCAGCGCTGGGTGCGCGTGCAGGCCGGAGTGGTCAAGGATCAGCTCAACGCCGCGCTGAAATCCGCCGGGCTGTTTTTTGCCCCGGAACTGTCGACCTCCAACCGCGCCACCGTCGGCGGCATGATCAATACCGACGCCAGTGGTCAGGGCAGTTGCACCTATGGCAAGACCCGCGACCATGTGCTCGAACTCGACATGATCTTGCGCGGCGGTGAGCGTCTGCACGGTCTGCCTCTTGAGGAAAGCGAACTCGAAGCCCAGTGCGCCCGCGAAGATCGCGTCGGTGAAGTCTACCGCTGCGCGCGGCAGATCATTGATGAGCAGGGCGAGCTGATCAAAGAGCGTTTCCCCGATCTCAACCGTTGCCTGACCGGTTATGACCTGGCGCACCTGCGTGAGGCGGACAACCGTTTCAACCTCAACAGCGTGCTGTGCGGTGCTGAAGGCTCGTTGGGTTTTGTCGTTGAGGCGCGGTTGAATGTGTTGCCGATCCCCAAACACACGATGTTGGTGAACATCCGCTACGCCGGGTTCATGGACGCACTGCGCGACGCCCGCGCCTTGATGGCGCTCAAACCATTGTCGATCGAAACCGTTGACTCGAAAGTCTTGCTGCTGGCGATGCAGGACATTGTCTGGCACGGCGTCGCCGAGTATTTCCCGGAAAGCGCCGAGCGGCCGACCTTGGGCATCAATCTGGTGGAGTTCTGCGGCGACGATCCGGAGGATTTGCAGCACCGGGTCGAAGCATTCGTCGAGCACTTGAGCAGCGACCGTACGGTTGAGCGTTTGGGCCATACGCTGGCGGTCGGTCATGCGGCGGTAAACAAGGTCTACGGCATGCGCAAACGTGCGGTAGGCCTGCTCGGCAACGTCGCCGGAGAAGCGCGGCCGCAGCCTTTTGTTGAAGACACAGCGGTGCCGCCGCAGCATTTGGCCGAGTACATCGCCGAATTACGCGACCTGCTCGACAGCCACGGCTTGCAGTACGGCATGTTCGGTCACGTCGATGCAGGCGTGCTGCACGTGCGGCCGATCCTCGACATGAAAGATCCGCAGCAAGCGGCGCTGGTGCGTCCGGTGTCCGATGGTGTCGCCGCGCTGACCCAGCGTTACGGTGGCCTTCTGTGGGGCGAGCACGGCAAAGGCTTGCGTTCGGAATACGCGCCGGCCTTTTTCGGTGAACTCTACCCGGCGCTGCAAGCCTTGAAGGCCGCGTTCGACCCGTTCAACCAGTTCAACCCAGGCAAGATCGCCACCCCGGCCAACACTGGCGCTGCGCTGCTGAAAATCGACGAAGTGACTTTGCGCGGTGAACTCGATCGACAGATCGACGAAAAAGTCTGGCAAAGCTACGGCGCGGCCATGCATTGCAACGGCAACGGCGCCTGCTACAACTTCGACCCCGATGACGCGATGTGCCCGTCGTGGAAAGCCACTCGCGAACGGTCGCAATCGCCCAAGGGTCGCGCCTCGTTGATCCGCGAGTGGCTGCGTTTGCAGGGCGAGGCGGGCGTTGATGTGTTGTCCGACGCCATTCGCAAACCAGCGTTTTTCAGCTCATTGTGGCAGCGCTGGCGTAACAGCCGTGCACAGTCCGAAGACTTCTCCCATGAAGTCTACGACGCCATGGCCGGTTGCCTGGCGTGCAAATCCTGTGCGGGACAGTGCCCGGTCAAGGTCAATGTGCCGGAGTTTCGTTCGCGTTTTCTTGAGCTGTATCACAGCCGTTATCTGCGCCCGGCGCGGGATTACCTGATCGCCTCGCTGGAATACAGCATCCCGTACATGGCGCGGATTCCGGCGTTGTACAACGGGTTGATGGGCGCTGCATGGGTTCGCGGGCTGCTGGAACGCGTCGGCGGCATGATCGACGTGCCGCTGCTCAGTCGCTTCGATTTCCACGCGGCGATGCGCCGCTGGCAGGTGCAAGCGGCGACGGCGTCGACCTTGGCGGCGCTGACTCCAGCGCAACGCGAACGCAGTGTGGTCATCGTGCAGGATGCCTTCACGCGCTACTTCGAAGCGCCGTTGCTGGCGGATCTGGTCGAACTGATTTCACGTCTGGGTTATCAGGTGTATCTGGCGCCGTTCAGCGCCAACGGCAAGCCGCTGCACGTGCAGGGCTTCCTCTCGGCGTTCAACCGCGCGGCGCTGCGCAATGCCCGGCAGTTGCGCGAATTGGCGGACATCGGTGTGCCGTTGCTGGGCCTCGATCCGGCGATGACGCTGGTGTACCGCCAGGAATACCTGAAAGTCCCGGGCATGCAGCAATGCCCGGAGGTGGCACTGGTGCAGGAATGGTTGCTCAAGGTCATGCCGGAGCAGGCGCCGCAGGATAAAAACGCCTCGTTCCGACTGCTCGCCCATTGCACCGAGAAAACCAACGCCCCGGCCGCGACTCGGCAGTGGGAGCAAGTGTTCGAGCGCGCAGGGTTGAAACTGGCCACGCAAGCCACCGGTTGCTGCGGCATGTCCGGCACGTATGGCCACGAGGCGCGCAATCGTGAAACTTCAGCGGTGATCTACGAGCAGTCGTGGGCCCGTCAGGTGGCGGCGCCGGCAGAGCAGGGCGAAGCGTTGGCCACGGGGTATTCCTGCCGCAGTCAGGTCAAGCGCCAGTCGGATCAGGCACTGCGCCATCCGTTGCAGGTGTTGCTGACGGCTCTGCGTCGCTGAGTGGTTCATCGTCTGGAGCGTTGTCCCAGATCAGCCGAGGGTCGAAGCTCATTGCCGAGAGCATGGTCAGCACCACGACCATGCCGAAGAACAGGATGCCCGGTCGCGGTTCGATATCGCCCAGTGTCTGGAACTTCACCAACGCTGCGACCAGTGCGACCACCAGCACATCGAGCATTGACCAGTAGCCGATGAGCTCGACGAAGCGGAACATTTTCGAGCGCTCCCGGCGTGCCCAGCCACTGTCGCGTTGCACAGTGATCAACAACAGCGACAGGGCGACGAACTTGACGCCCGGCACGGCGATACTGGCGATAAAGATGATCAGTGCGATGTCCCACGCGCCATGCTGCCAGAACTCCAGCACGCCGCTCATGATCGTGCTGTCGGCGCCGCTGCCAAGCATGGTGGTGTTCATCACCGGCAGCAGATTGGCCGGCACGTAAAACGCCAGCGCCGCGAGCATGTAGGCCCAGGTGCGCGCCAGTGAATTAGTCTTGCGCCGATGCAGCGGCGCGTCGCAACGGGGGCATTCATGTGGCTCGTCGGTCATGTCGCAGGCCAGGCCACAGCTGTGGCACAGGCACAGGTTGAGTTCGCTGGCAGTCGCGGGTCGGTTCATGGAATGTCCCATAGGTCGCGGATATCGCGGCCGGCAATCCTGATCATCATCAAACTCAGCACGGCCAATGCGAACAGGCCGATGCCGGGCAACACGTCGAGCAATCCCGCCAGTTTGAACACCGCGACCATCGCCCCCAGCAGGCACACTTCGAGCATGCTCCACGGCCGCAGGGTTTCCAGCCAGCGCATGCACACCTTGAAGCCCGGTGCGCGTCGCGATGACAGGGCGAAGCTAAGCACCCAGGTCAGCAGGACCAGTTGAAATGCCGGGGCAATAATGATCGAAATTGCCGCGACCATCGCTATGAAGGTGATCGGCCCCTGACTCAGCGCCAGCACCGAATCCCACAGCGTCGCACTGTTTTTCAGGCCTTTGAGGCTGATGCTCATCACCGGATAGAAATTGGCAAACAGCCACAGCATCGCCGCCGTGAAGGTCAGTGCCAGGCGCTGTTCGACGGTCAAACCGTTGAAACGCTGGAGTACGCCGCCGCAACGCACGCACGAGGTTTTCTGGTGTTTGCCCAGCACGGCTTTTTCGTAAACGCAGTCGCAGTGCTCGCAGATGATCAGGTGTTCGGTGTTGACCATGGACAACGCTCGACAACAGGCCGCAAGGGCAGGGGACTTGATCACTATAGAAGCCTGAGGCCATTGGGCAACCTGGACGGTGTGATCGGCTGCGGTTTTCTGAGAATTGCTATCGATTGGGCTTTGGATTTTGCTTTTTAGTGTTATAAGGTAACGCAAAATTTTCAGGGCAGTCCTTGTCGGCGCCCGCTGTTAACCCTTCGATTGCGAAACGCTCATGACAATTGCGCTCCCCCGTTCTGCCTCGCCCACTGGCCGGCTGCTGTCCATTGACGCCCTCAGAGGCTTGGTCATTCTGTTCATGCTGCTGGACCACGTGCGCGAAACTTTTTTGCTGCACCGCCAGGTCGCCGACCCGATGGACATTGCCAGCACTGAACCGGCGTTGTTTTTCAGTCGCACGCTGGCGCATCTGTGTGCGCCGGTGTTCGTGCTGCTGACGGGATTGTCGGCGTGGTTGTTCGGCGAAAAGTACGCAGGCAAGGCCGATGTCAGTGCGTTTCTGTTCAAGCGCGGTCTGTTTCTGGTGGTGCTGGAGTTCACGCTGGTGAACTTCGCGTGGACCTTCCAACTGCCACCGAGCGTGATTTATCTGCAAGTGATCTGGGCGATCGGTTTGAGCATGATCGCCTTGTCATTGCTGGTGTGGCTGCCGCGCTGGTTGTTGCTGGCGTTGAGCCTGATGATCATCGCCGGACACAACCTGCTCGACGCGGTGCATTTCCCGGTGGAGTCGGCGCTGCATGTGCCGTGGGCGATTTTGCATGATCGCGGCTGGATCGAAGTCAGCGAAAATCTGCGCCTGCGCACCTCCTATCCGTTACTGCCGTGGATCGGTGTGATCGGTCTGGGTTATGCGCTCGGGCCGTGGTTTGCTCGTGGCGTTGAAGCAGGTTTGCGTCAGTGCCACCTGCTGATCGCGGGTAGCGCCGGGCTGCTGGGTTTTGTCGGCTTGCGGCTGATCAACGGCTATGGCGAAAAACCATGGGTCGTGGGTGACACGTCGGTGCAAACCCTGATGAGTTTTTTCAACATCACCAAGTACCCGCCGTCGTTGTTGTTTATCGCGCTGACCGTGAGCGTCGGGCTGTTGCTGCTACTGGCATTCGAACGCTTGCAGGATCGCCGCTGGATTCGCTGGCTGACTGTGTTCGGTTCGGCGCCGATGTTTTTCTATCTGCTGCATCTGTACGCGTTGAAGGTGTTGTACCTGATCGGTGTGGCCCTGTTCGGGCTGAATCAGGGCAGCTATTTCGGCTTTTCGTCGGTGGCGGCGATCTGGCTGGCGGCAGCGCTTCTGTCGATTGCGCTGTACCCGGCCGTGCGCTGGTTCTCGGAATTGAAGGCGCGTCGCCGCGACATCGCCTGGTTGAAATACCTGTAAATGCCTAACGCCGGTGGCGCACGAAATCGATAAACGCCTTTAGCGGCGCCGGTACGTGGCGCCGGCTCGGGTAGTACAGGTGCAGGCCCGGATAGAACGGGCACCAGTCTCCCAGCACTTGCAGCAGACGCCCGCTGGCCAGGTGTTCGCTGACCATGTCTTCGAACACATAGGCCAGGCCCAGCCCTTGCAGCGCGGGCCCGACCATCAGGCTGACATCGCCGAGGGTTAACGGGCCGTTGACTTCGATTTCCTGGGCGATGCCGCCACGTTCGAGTTCCCAGCGATACAGCGAGCCGCTGGGAAAACGGTGGCGGATACACGGCAGTCCATGCAGGTCTTCGGGTTTTTGCGGCGCTGTGTGGCGTGCAAAAAATGCCGGTGAACCGACGACCACTGAACGCATTGTCGGGCCGATCGGCAGCGACACCATGTCAGCCTCAAGGCGATCGCCGAAGCGCACGCCGGCATTGAACCCATTAGCGACGATATCCAGCAGCGCATCGCTCTCGACCACTTCCAGACGGATGTCTGGATAGGCCAGCAAAAACTCGCTGGCAATCGGCAGCAGCACCAGTTCACAGGCTTGCCGTCCGCAGGTGATGCGCAGGTTGCCCGAGGGTTTATCGCGGAAATGGTTGAGGTCTTCCAGCGCATCGTCGATATCACGAAAGGCCGGTTTCAACCGTGCGTACAGGCGTTCGCCAGCCTCGGTCAATGCCACGCTGCGAGTGGTGCGATTGAACAGGCGCACGCCAAGACGATTCTCTAGTGCCTTTACCGAATGGCTTAACGCGGACGGCGTCAGGCCTAGCTCGATTGCCGCTTTGCTGAAATTCAACTGCTGAGCGGTGCAGAGGAATACCGAAAGATCTGCCGCTGAAGGGGTTTTCATCTGTGAATGCCTTTCACAAAGTCATGCAAATTTGTTGGGATTATCACATCAGTAACACGGCCTTAAAGTCGCTTCAACTCATCAAGAAGACCCCGGCACCACCGCTAGGGTCGCAGACAGGAGGGGTTGATATGCGTACCTGGTTCATTACTGGCGCTTCCCGTGGTTTTGGTAGCCTCATTGCAGAACGCGCCCTGCATGCCGGCGATGCGGTGATCGCCACTGCACGTAACCCGCAAGACATCACTGACCGTCTCGGCGAGCAACCGAACCTGCTGGCGGTGCGTCTCGACGTCACCCGTGAAGACGAAGCTCACCAAGCGGTTGCTGAAGGAATCAAGCGGTTTGGCCGTATCGATGTGCTGATCAACAACGCCGGGTTTGGCGTACTCGGCGCGGTGGAAGAAACCAGTGCCAGCGAGACAGAGCGCCTGTTCGCCACCAACGTGTTCGGCCTGCTCAACGTCACCCGCGCGGTGTTGCCGCCTATGCGGGCGCAACGCAGTGGCCGGGTGATCAACATCTCGTCGATCGGCGGCTACCAGGCTTATATGGGCTGGGGTGTTTACGGCTCGACCAAATTTGCCGTCGAAGGCATCACCGAAGCGCTGCATCAGGAACTGGCGCCGCTGGGCATTCAAGCCACGGTGGTCGAGCCGGGCTTCTTCCGCACGGATTTCCTTGATGAACAGTCGCTGATCAAAACCCGGCTTGAGCTGGCGGACTATGACGAAACCGTTGGCAAGATGCGTGCGTTCGCCGAGGCGGCCAACCATGCGCAACCGGGTGATCCGCAGAAGTTTGCCGAGGCGATGCTGGCGCTGGTCAATGCGCCAAATCCGCCGCAACGCCTGGCGCTGGGCAGTGACACGGTGGCGCGGATCGAGGCGAAGAATCGGTTGGTGGCGCAAGAACTGGCCGAGTGGAATGAGCTGGCGCTGTCTACCGATTTCGCCAACTGAACGCCGGAGCTGTGAGAGCGAGGTTGCTCGCTCTCATCTTTTTGGTGCGCAAACTTCGGTGGATTTTTCTGCGGTTTTCGCGCCTTATTCGCTGCGTTATGCAGCACTGTGATTGCTCAAGGGATGGAATGATGAACGCTATGACTCCGCCGCACGGAACGCGCGACAAGTTGCTCATACTGGCGGCCGTGTGTCTCTCGGCGCTGGTGCTGCCGTTAAGTTTTACCGGAGGCGCGGTGGCGACGCCGGCCATTGGCCGCGATCTGGGCGGCAGTCCGGTGGCGCTGACCTGGATCACCAATGCGTTCATGTTGTCGTTCGGCAGTTTGCTGATGGCCGCCGGCGCATTGGCTGACGTGTACGGACGCAAACGCCTGTTTACCTTCGGCATGTTGCTGTTTACCGCCGCGTCGATCGCGCAGAGTCTGGCGCCTTCGGTGTTCTGGCTGGATGTGTTGCGCGCGGTTCAAGGAGTGGCGGGAGCGGCGGCGCTGGCCAGCGGCTCGGCGGCGCTGGCGCAAGAATTCGAAGGCCATGCCCGGACCCGGGCGTACAGCGTGCTCGGCACTACGTTCGGCATTGGTCTGGCTTTCGGTCCGCTGGTGGCCGGCGCGTTGATCGAGGCCTTCAACTGGCGGGCGATTTTTGTCTTTACCGCGTTGATTGGAATCATCGCGCTGGTTTTCGGTGTGCCGCGCATGCGTGAAACCCGCGACCCGCATGCCAAAGGGCTGGACTGGCCGGGCACGCTGCTGTTCAGCGCAATGCTGGCGCTGTTTACGTTTGGCCTGATCCAGGCGCCGGACAGTGGTTGGGACAGTCCACTTGTGCTCGGTTTGCTGTGCGCTTCGGCGGTGCTGCTGGCCGCTTTCGTGATCGTCGAGATGCGTGTCGAACGGCCGATGCTGGATCTGACCCTGTTCCGTTATCCGCGATTCATTGGCGTGCAGATGCTGCCGATCGGCACCTGTTTCTGCTACATCGTGCTGGTGGTGATGTTGCCGCTGCGCTTCATCGGCGTTGAGGGGCTGAGCGAGATAGACGCCGGTCTGCTGTTACTGGCGTTGTCGGCGCCGATGCTGGTGGTGCCGATGCTGGCCGCATCGCTGGCGCGCTTCGTTTCCGCCGGCATCTTGTCCGGTGCCGGATTCCTGATGGCCGCTGTGGGCTTGCATTGGCTGAGTCTGTACAACGTCGGTGAGCCGAAAATCGCCTTGGTGGTGCCGATGCTGCTGATCGGCATGGGCGCCGGTTTACCGTGGGGGCTGATGGATGGTTTGTCGGTCAGTGTCGTGCCGAAAGAGCGCGCCGGCATGGCGGCGGGCATCTTCAGTACCGTGCGCGTGGCGGGTGAGGGGATTGCTCTGGCGATTGTGGCGGCAGTGCTGGCGTCATTACTGCACGCTGATCTGTCGAGTGCCCTGCACGCAGTGACAGGCAGCGCTGAGGCGTCGCTGATCGCCGAGACCGCGCACCGGGTGACCACCGGCGATATGGCGCATGTGATCAACACCGTGCCAGGTCTGGCCAATGAACGTTTGGTGCAAGGTTATGCGGCGGCGTTTCAGTATCTGCTGCACATCCTGACGGTGATCACCCTCGCATCGGCGGCGGTGGTGCTGGGATTGTTGAGCAAAGATCGCAGCGTCGCCGAGCCACAACAGGCTGCCGCATAAAGCCAATGTGGGAGCGAGCCTGCTCGCGAAAGCGGAGTATCAGTTGGCATAAATGTCGACTGATGCACCGCTATCGCTGGCAAGCCAGCTCCCACAGGGTTCCAGGGTGTCTGCAGCATCAGTGGTTACACCGCAGTCATTGTGGGAGCTGGCTTGCCAGCGATGGGGCCGGTGCATTCAGCATCTTCATCGCTTGATGTACCGCTATCGCGAGCAGGCTCACTCCCACAGGGTTTTCCGGTGTCTGGATTATTTACGATCCAGCCACACGGTCTGCGCGTTGCAGAACTCGCGTACGCCGAAGTGCGACAGTTCACGTCCGAAACCGCTCTTCTTCACGCCGCCAAAGGTCACGCGCGGATCGCTCGCGGAGTAGCCGTTGATGAACACGCCGCCGGTGTCCAGTTCGCTGGTCAGTTGCTGGGCCAGTGCCACGTTGGCGGTGTAAATGGTCGCGGTCAGGCCGAACTCGCTGTCGTTGGCCAAGGCCACGGCATGCGCGCAATCGCGGGCGGTGATGATCGAGGCGACCGGGCCGAACAGTTCCTGTTTGAACGAAGTCATGCGGTCGGTGACATCGGCCAGCACGGTCGGCTCGTAGTAGTTGCCCGGGCCTTCAGACTTGCCGCCGCCGAGCAACAGCGTTGCGCCTTCTTCAAGGGTGTCGCGCACTTGCTGGTCGAGTTCATCACGCAGGTCGAAACGTGCCATCGGACCGATGTAGGTCTCGGCGGACAGCGGATCACCGACCTTCAACTTGCGCGTGGCTTCGACGAATTTACGCGTGAATTCTTCGACCACGCCTTCTTCGATGATCAGCCGTTTGGCTGCTGCGCAGACCTGACCGGAGTTCTGGTAGCGACCGATCACAGCGGCTTGCACGGCTTCATCCAGATCGGCGTCGTTGAGCACGATGAACGGGTCGGAACCGCCGAGTTCCAGCACGCATTTCTTCAGCGCGGCACCGGCCTGAGCGCCGATGGCCATGCCGGCACGCACGCTGCCGGTCAGGGTCACGGCGGCAATGCGCGAATCGGCAATCGCGGTGGAAACGCCTTCCGGGGTGACATTGATCACTTCAAACACACCATCAGCGAAACCGGCGCGAGTAAACGCGTCGCGCAACAGGTAGGCGCTGCCCATCACGTTCGGCGCATGTTTGAGCACGTACGTGTTGCCGGCGATCAGCGCCGGTACGGCGCCGCGCAGCACTTGCCAGATCGGGAAGTTCCACGGCATCACTGCGAGGATCGGGCCGAGCGGACGGTATTCGATGCGCGCCTTGCCGCCTTCAACTTGCGTTGGTTCGGCGTCGAGCATGGCCGGGCCGTGTTCGGCGTACCACTCGCAAAGCTTGGCGCATTTCTCGATTTCGCCACGGGCCTGAGCAATTGGTTTGCCCATTTCCTGAGTGATCATGGTGGCCATGGCTTCGCTGGTTTCGCGCAGCGCACCGGCGAGGGCGCTCAACAAACGCGAGCGATCCTGCAACGGCTTGCGCTTCCATTTGCCGAAGCCATAAGCGGCGCGGGTCAGTGCGGCGTCGAGCGCTTGCGCGGATTCAAACGCGTAGTGACCGATCTGCTCGCCGGTGGCGGGGTTGATCGAGATGGCGTGGGTCTGGCTGGAAATCTGGCTCATGGCATCGTCCTGCATGTTCGTCGGATGGGCCTAGAGTAGGGTGGTGTTTGTTTTCTGGAAACTGAATAATAAAGATCGTTTCTTTCACGATTGGAGAATGACTGTGGATCTGGTGCAGCTGGAAATCTTCAAAGCCGTTGCCGAGCACGGCAGCATCAGCGCCGCCGCCGCGCAGATTCATCGCGTGCCGTCGAACCTGACCACGCGGATCAAGCAGCTTGAGCAGGATCTGGGCGTTGATCTGTTTATCCGCGAGAAAAGCCGTTTGCGCCTGTCGCCGGCCGGGTGGAGTTTTCTTGAATACGCGCGACGGATTCTCGACCTGGTGCAAGAGGCCCGGGCGACGGTGGCGGGGGAGGAACCGCAGGGCGCGTTTCCGTTAGGCTCGCTGGAAAGCACGGCGGCGGTGCGTATTCCCGAATTGCTCGCGGCGTACAACCAATTGCACCCCAAGGTCGATCTCGACCTCTCGACCGGCCCCTCGGGCACGATGATCGACGGCGTGCTGTCCGGGCGTCTGGCTGCAGCGTTTGTCGACGGCCCGGTGCTGCATCCAACGCTGGAAGGCGTGCCGGCGTTCGAGGAAGAAATGGTCATCATCGCCCCGATCAGCCACGCGCCCGTCAAGCGCGCGGCGGATGTCAACGGCGAGAATATTTATGCCTTCCGTTCCAACTGTT
Organism: Pseudomonas sp. Irchel s3a12; assembly: GCF_900187485.1. NCBI lineage: Bacteria > Pseudomonadati > Pseudomonadota > Gammaproteobacteria > Pseudomonadales > Pseudomonadaceae > Pseudomonas > Pseudomonas sp. Irchel s3a12. The sequence continues at coordinate 173,432 of NZ_FYDN01000009.1, read as the reverse complement.
CCTACCGTCACCACTTTGAAAAATGGTTCAGCACCGACGCCGCTGTACCGGGCAAGATCTTCGAAATGGAGTCCTATCACGGCATGCTCGCCTGCGTCAGCGCCGGTGCAGGTCTGGCGCTGATGCCGCGCAAAATGCTGCAGAGCATGCCCGGCAGCGCGACCGTCAGCGTCTGGCCATTGGCCGCGGACTTTCGTTATCTGACCACGTGGCTGGTGTGGCGACGGGGCACGGTATCGCGCAGTCTGAGCATGTTTGTGCGCTTGCTGGAAGAGCGCGGGGTGGTGCGCGCAGATGCATGATCGCGTCCGCCGCGCACTGGATCGCTGTTATTGCCCGTCGACGCTACGTGGCAGTTGCAGCGGATTGCCCTCGCGCAACGGCTGTGGCAACAACTCATCCGGAAAACCCTGATAAGTCACGGGACGCAAGAAGCGTTCGATCGAGGTCATGCCGACCGAGGTGAAACGGCTGTCCGACGTCGCCGGAAACGGCCCGCCGTGCACCGTGGCGTACGTCACTTCCTGTGGATGCGCGAAGGCGTTGGCCACGATGCGTCCGGTGCGGCGTTCGAGGATCGGCAGCAGGCGCCGCGCGAGTTCCAGGTCCACCTCTTCAAGGTGGATGGCAGCGCTGAGCTGTCCCCTGAACGAGCGGGCGACCGCCAGCAGTTCCTCGGCATCAGTGACCGCCACCAGCAGCGCCGACGGGCCGAACACTTCGTGGGCCAATCCCGGTTCACTGAGCAATTGGTGTCCCTCGACTTCCAGCAACGCAGCGCGTCCGGCGAATGTGGCATCGGCCGGCGTGCCTGCCGCGATCACCTGCGCGCCGGCACCTTCCATCACCATCAGACCCTCGACGTAGGCGCCATGAATGCCCGGCGTCAGCATCGTCCGCGCCGGTGCCGCGCTGACCCGTTTGCGCATGGCGCTGCGCAGCTCTTCAAACCCGGCACCACGGATGGCAATCAGGATCGACGGACACAAACAGGCCTGACCGACGTTGACCAGCATGCGCTCGATAAAGCCGTCGCCGATCTCGGTGCCGCGAGCCGCCATGGCCTCGGGCAGGATGAAGGTCGGGTTGACGCTGGTCATTTCGGTGAATACCGGGATCGGCTCGGGGCGCAATTGCGCGCGGCGATAGAGCGCCATGCCGCCCTGTTCAGATCCGGTAAACGTCACAGCCTTGATCAGCGGATGATCGACCAGCGCTTCGCCAATGGCATTGCCGCCACCACGCACCATCGAGAAAACACCTTCGGGCAAGCCATGCGCCTGCACGGCTTTACGAATGGCGCGGGCCTGGATTTCCGAGGCGCCGGGATGCGCGTTGTGTGCCTTGAGAATCACCGGTGCCCCGGCCGCGAGTGCCGACGCGGTATCGCCACCTGCCACCGAATAGGAAATCGGGAAGTTGCTCGCGCCGAAAATCGCCACCGGGCCGATGGCGATTTTTTGCAAGCGATGATCCATCCGTGGACGTGGCTGACGCTGGGGTTGTGCCGGGTCGATCGCCAGTTGTAGAAAGCGGCCCCGGCGCACCACATCGGCGAACTGGCGGAACTGGATCGCGGCTCTCAAAGCTTCGCCCTCAAGCTGTGCTTCGGGCAGTCCGGTTTCCAGTGCCGCGCGTGCCGCCAGTTCGCTACGAACCTCATCGAGGTTGTCAGCGATGCTCTCGAGAAACGCGGCACGCTCGGCCAGCGAGGTGTGGCTGTAGTGGTCGAACGCGGCATCGGCGAGTGTCGCAGCCTGATCAACCTGTGCCGCACCGCCGAAAGCGAAGTCCGGTTCTATCCGTTGATCGGTGGCCGGGTTCAGCGCTTTCATCGTGCCTTCGGTGGCGGCGACATCCGCCGCGCCGATCAGCAAATGGCCGGTCAGATTCATTGCGCGTCACCCTGGGATTGGAGGTTGGCAATTAGTTCGTCAGTGCTGGCAATCACGTGAGCGAATGTCGGGCCGTTGAGTTCGTGAGCGGCGTGCATCATTTCCGCTTTGAAGGCCGCTGTTGCATCGCGTACCAGGGTGACGTGGTAACCCAGTTCCGAGGCATAGCGCGCGGTGGCTTCGATGCAGGTATTGGCCAGCAGGCCGACGATGATTACGTGTGTGACGCCTTGCTGCTTCAGGCGAAAATCCAGGTCGGTGTTGGCGAATCCACTGGAACCCCAATGCTCCTGAACCACGATATCGCCATCCTTCGGGGCGAAATCCGGGTGCCATTCGCCGCCCCATTCGCCCCGGGCAAAATGATGCATGTGCATGATTTTGCATTGCGTCGGGGTCGGGTGGTCCCAGGTTTCGTAGTCGCCTTTTTCCCAGCGATGATGGGGTACGATGACCACCGGAATGTTCAGGTCGCGCACCGTGCGATCGAGTTTGCGCAGGTTGTCGAGCAGGCCGTTCTGCTCGGCCATGGGTTTGATCAAAGGGAAAATCTTGCCGCCCTCCGAGAGAAAATCGTTGTACGGATCGACCAACAGGTAGGCGGTTCTGTCCAGCGGATAGGGGGTATTCGACATGGCTGCTTGCTCCGGCAATGGGATTATCGGTGCACAGGGCTTGTCCCGGCATCGTGTAGATATGATAATCATAGTAACTGTAAAAGAGGCAAGCCCTGATGGCAGTAAACGATAGTCTTCCCGATACGCTGTGCCCGATTTCCCGGGCCGAGACGATCGTCGGCGACCGCTGGACCGTGCTGGTTTTGCGCGAGTTGTTCATGGCCAATCATCGCTATGACGAGATCCAGGCGCAGACCGGCGGTACGCCGCAGATGGTTGCCGCGCGTCTGAAATGCCTGGAAGCGGAGGGGCTGGTTGAGCGCCGGTTGTACAACGAAAGGCCGAAACGCTACGAGTACCACCTCACGGCGAAAGGTGAGGCGTTCTACCCGGTGATCATCGCGTTGCGGGCGTGGGGAGAGACGTGGTGCAAGGCACCGGAGGAGGGACTGGCGGTGAACATGACCCACAAAAACTGCAACCACGACGCCGGCCTCGGGCCGCTGTGCGAGCACTGCGGTGAACCGTTGCGTCGGCAAGATTTGATCAGCCAGCCACAAGCAGCCTACGCCGCCGAACGGCAGGCGCGGCGTGAGGCGTTCAAAGGCAAATAACCTCGATCACGGCGTGCCGTTGCGACCGTGCAGCACGTAGCCGGGGCGCAGGTTCAAGCGATCGTAATAGGCTTTCACTGCGGCAAAATTCGGGTGAGCCAGTGGCGTTTCGAACCAGCGATTCACCGACAGCCCGATGGGAATGTCCGCCAGGGAAAACTGTTCGCCGCTGACGTAGGCGCCGGTCTTCTCCAGTTGCCGGTCGAGGATTGCCATGTTCTTCGACCATTGCTCAATCCCGACCGCCAGTGCGGCGCTGTCCTGATGCTCAGGCGACTGTCGCACCAGAGACAGAAAAGCGTACGACCACGAGCGATTCAGCTCCGACGCTTGCCAGTCGATCCACTGATCAATCCGCGCCCGTGTTTGCGCGTCAGTCGGGTAGAGGTGCGAACCGTCGTAGCGCGACACCAGATAACGAATGATCGTGTTCGATTCCCACAACGTGAAGTCGCCGTCCTGAATCACCGGCACCATGGCACAGGGATTGAGCGCGAGAAACTGCGCATCGTGCGTCGATCTGAATCCCGAACCCCAGTCTTCACGCTCGAAAGGAATCTGCAGTTCAGCGCAAGTCCACAGGACTTTGCGCACGTTGATCGATGAGGCTTTACCCAGTATTCGCAGCATTGGATTTCCCTTACCCAATAATCGTCAGGCCTGAAGTAATACCACACCGCAATAGACAAGGCCCGCACTGGGCGGGCCTTGGTTGTTCATCAGGTCAAAATCACAGACTGCTCGCCAGTTTCCCGCCCATCATCCGCCGCCGATAGGACGTGTCGCGGTTAGCCAGCCAGAAGTACAACGGCGAGGTCACCAGCAGCCCCACCAGCCAGGACAGGTCCGCGCCGTTGATGTGCGCCGACACCGGGCCGACGTAAAGCGGCGTGTTCATGAACGGGATCTGCACGGCGATGCCGATCGCGTAAGCCAGCAACGCCTGCGGGTTGTAGCGGCCGTAGATGCCGCCGTCGACCTGGAAGATCGACTGGATGTCGTACTGACCTTTGTGGATTGCGTAGAAGTCGATCAGGTTGATCGCCGTCCACGGCACCAACACCACCAGCAACACCAGCACCATGTCGACGAAGTGGCCGATAAAGTCTTTCGAGGCGCCGACAGCGGCAAAGCAGCAGGCCAGCAACACGATGATCGAGATCACCGCACGGCTTTTGGCGGTAGGAATCCAGCGGTAGGCGAAGGTTTGCACCAGGGTGATCAGCGACAGCACCGCGCCGTAGAGGTTGAGGGCGTTGTGGCTGATCACGCTGAGCAGGAACAGCACCAGCATCAGCGGGCCGATGGAGCCAGTGGCGAGTTTGACCGCGTCCATCGTGTCCATCCCCACCGGCGTCGCCAGCACGGCGACAGCACCGAAGATGAACGCCAGACTCGAGCCCAGCGCTGAACCCAGATACGTCGTCCAGAAGGTCGACGAGACTTTCACGTCCGCCGGCAAATAACGCGAATAATCGGACACGTAAGGCGCGAACGCGATCTGCCACAGCGCCGCCAGCGACACAGTGGCGAGCCAACCGGAGAGGTTGAAGCTGCCACGGGTGAGGAAGTCGTCAGTTTGAATGTGGGTGAAGATGTAGCCAAAGCCGACAACGATGCCGATCCCTAGCACCCAAGTGCCGATGCGGTTGAGCACGTGGATAAAACGGTAGCCGATGATGCCGATGATCCCCGAACCGACTGCGCCAATGACGATGCCGACCGGCACCGGAACGCTGTCGACTACGCCGTGTAACGACTTGCCGGCCAGCACGATGTTGGAGGCGAAAAAGCCGATGTACATGACGCCGGCAATCAACACCACCAGCAATGCGCCGAGGGAGCCGAACTGCGCGCGGCTCTGGATCATTTGCGGAATGCCCATCTGCGGGCCTTGCGCCGAGTGCAGCGCCATCAACACGCCGCCGACCAGATGGCCGACGAGAATTGCGACGATGCCCCAGAGCAGATTCAAGTGAAACAACTGCACGCCCAGTGCACCGGTGACGATGGGCAACGGCGCGATATTGCCGCCGAACCACAGCGTGAACAGATCCCTGACCTTTCCGTGGCGATCTTCGGGGGGCACGTATCCTATCGTGTGTTTTTCAATCAGCGGAGCGGAAGTTGCTGCAGGGATAGCCATGACGAACTCCAAGGCAAGGATGAGTACGTGGACGTACTTCGGCAAGCGCCGGCACGGGCGGCGCATTTCTTGTTGAAGTGATCATGTGCAAAGCGTCGGGATTGATAAATTAGTAAGTTTGTTGCTACAGACCTTAAAAAAAATATGCTTCGGCTGGCGCCCGCGTCCGGTATGTTCAAGCTTGATCGTGCGCCAGGGAAACAGGGCGAACACTCGCGCTCTTCGGGAGACTCACATGGCTGCCTATAACCTGCGCCAGCTCAAATACTTCGTCACCACGGCCGACTGCGGCAGCGTCGCCGAGGCCTCGCGCAAGCTCTACATCGCGCAGCCGTCGGTCTCCACCGCGATCAAGCATCTGGAAGAAAGCTTCGGCGTGCAGTTATTCATCCGTCACCACGCCCAAGGCGTCTCGCTGACGCCCAGTGGCTCGCGCTTTTATCGCAAGGCGCTGGAGCTGCTGCGGGTGGCTCACGAGTTTGAACAAAACGCGCTGGCCGATAATGACGTGGTCGCAGGGCAGATCGATATCGGCTGTTTCGAAACCGTCGCACCGCTGTACTTGCCGCGCTTGATCGCCGGCTTCAAGGCGCGCTGGCCAGGGGTGGAAATCCGCATTCGTGATGGCGAACAACAAGAGTTGGTACAGGCCCTGACCGCCGGCAGCATCGACGTGGCGATGATGTTTGAACACGACTTGGACAGCACCATCGAAACCACGCCGCTGATGCCACCGCAGCAGCCTTATGCGTTGCTGCCGGCCAGCCACCGCTTTGCGCAACAGGCAAAGGTCTCGCTGGATGATCTGGTGCTGGAACCGATGATCCTGCTCGACGTGGTGCCGAGCCGCACCTACTTCGTGAGCATCTTCGAGGAACGCGGGCTGACGCCGAACATCGTCTTCAGCTCACCGTCGATCGAGATGGTGCGCGGTATGGTCGGCAACGGTTTCGGCTTTTCGATTCTGGTGACCAAACCGTTCAGCGACTACACATACGACGGCCAGCAAGTGGTGTGCGTGCCGCTGGCGGAAAACGTCACCGGTTCGGGATTGTCGGCGGCCTGGCTGCGCCGGGTGCAACTGACCAAACCGGCGCAGTTGTTTGTCGATCATTGCCGCGAAGAACTGGCCCGAGTGCACCCGTGAGGGCGGTCGGGCCGGGGTTCAATCACTGATAAACGCAAGCATGCGCTGAAGCATCTGATCGCACGCCTGCAACTGATCGAGGCTGACAAACTCATCGGGCTTGTGACCCTGATCCATGCTGCCGGGGCCACACACCACGGTGGGAATGCCTACTGCATCAAACAACCCGCCTTCAGTGCCGAAGGCCACGGTGCCGAAATCCGTTGAACCGCAGAACGCAGAGATCAACTCAGCGGCCTGACTTTGCGCATCGGTGGCCAGCCCCGGATACGCCGATAAGGCGCTGAAGCGAATATCACTCTGCGCACTGACCGCGCGCATACGCGGCAGCACTTCGCGCTCGGCGTAGGCTTTCAGTGCTTCGGCGACGAGCGCTGGATCCTGCGAGGGCAGGGCGCGGATCTCGAAATCGAAACGGCAATCGGCGGGCACGATGTTCAAGGCCTTGCCGCCGCTGATCACACCGGTCTGCACCGTGCTGTAGGGCGGGTCGAAGCGCGCATCGTGATGCTCCGGCGCTTTTAGTTGCTGGCCGAGGCGACCCAGTTCGCCGATCAGTTCGGCTGCGTATTCAATCGCGTTGACCCCGAGCGGCGCATAGGCCGAATGGCAAGGATGGCCCTGCACATCGCAGCGCATTGCCAGTTTGCCCTTGTGGCCGAGCACCGGTTTCAATTCGGTCGGTTCGCCGATGATGCACAGCAACGGTTTGATCGGGCGTTGCTGCAAGACCTTGAGCAACGAACGCACGCCGAGGCAGCCGACTTCTTCGTCATAGGACAAGGCAATGTGCACCGGCAGGCGCAGCGGCGTTTTAACCAGCAACGGCACCAAGGCCAGCACGCAGGCGATATAACCCTTCATGTCTGCGGTACCGCGCCCAAACACCTTGCCGTCGCGTTCCGTCAGTTCGAACGGCGGCAGCGTCCACGGCTGACCATCGACCGGCACCACATCGGTGTGCCCGGACAGCACGATGCCCGGTTGATCCACCGGGCCGATCGTGGCGAACAGGTTGGCTTTGCTGCGCTCATCGTTGTAGATCAGCGCGCATGGCACGTCGAAACCTTCGAGGTAATCGCGAACGAATTCGATCAGTTGCAAGTTGGATTCACGGCTGGTGGTATCGAACCCCACCAGCGCCTTGAGCAACTCGACGCTGTTCATCGGTCATCACCGGCCACGCCATAACCCGGCGCCTTGGCCGGATCGAGGGCGCGGTCGATGTAGTCCTGAAGCTGCGGCTCGTAAGCGTTCCAGAGTTTTTGCAACTGACCGATCGGGTCTTCATCAGCCCAGTCGACGCGCAGGTTGACGATCGGCCAGGTCTGCTCGCCGACCACCACAACAGCGGCGGAGTGCACCGGGCCGGCTTCGCCACCGAGCGCTTGTGCGGCGTGCAGGGCTTTGAGCAGACGATCAGCGAGTTGACCTTCGCCGTCCTCGAAGGCGCTGACCATGGCTTCGATCACCGAACGCCCGGCAAGCATGTTGCCGGCGGCGACGCACTGTTCGCCGCTGACGGCGTTGTGCACACCGAGGGTTTGCGCACCGCTGAAATGTGCGGTCTGGCCGAGGTGGTTGATCGCGGTGATCTGGCGGTACTGGCTGTAGCCGTTGCGCGTGAGGACTTTATCCAGCGCATCGTCCGGCGCCAAACCTTGCTCCATCAGCGCGAGGACTTCCGGGCCGAGAGACGGCAGGGTGATGTTCTGGCTCGACACCGCGCCAACACCCGGCAGCAGCCACGGGCAACGGGCACCGACGGCGATGCTGGAGGAACTGATGGCGACACCGAACTGGCCGGTTTCGGCGCAGCGGGCTGTGATTGAAAAGGTCATCTGCTTATTCCTTTCTAGGAAGATGTTGTCCTTGAGGGCCTCATCGCTGGCAAGCCAGCTCCCACAGGTTTGGGGTCGATCAAAAAACCTTCAAACAACTCCAAACCCTGTGGGAGCTGGCTTGCCAGCGATAGCCGCGACTCGGTGTGATGCCTTACTCAGGAATCACCGCAATCACATCAATCTCCATCAGCCACTGCGGCTGCCCCAGCGCCGACACCACCAGTCCGGTCGAGATCGGGAACACGCCTTTGAGCCACTTGCCGACTTCGCCATACACCGCCTCGCGATAACGTGGGTCGATCAGGTATGTGGTGGTCTTGACGATATGACTCATGTCGCTGCCAGCCTCTTCGAGCAGTTGCTTGACGTTGCGCATGGCCTGTTCTGCCTGCGCACGCGGATCACCCAGGCCGACCAGATTGCCGTCGAAATCCGTGCCGACCTGACCGCGTACATACACGGTGTTGCCGGCGCGCACGGCCTGGCACAGGTCGTTGTCCAGCGTCTGGTTCGGGTAGGTGTCCTTGGTGTTGAACATGCGGATGCGAGTGTGGGTGGGCTGGCTCATGAACGGCTCCTGAAGAAGGTTTGCCCGGCGCAATCGGCGCCGGGGCGAAAAGGGCTATCAAGCGTCGACGGTGTCGGCGGCTTTGCTGTGGCTGTCCTGGTGCAACTCGGCCTCGCGCTGTTCGGCATCGCGGTAGTCGAGGTACTTGCGCTGGGTGGCGATGTGGTCGGCGACATGTTTGGCGTCGTGCCAAACGCCCCAGATAAATGACGAGCCACGGCGCGACTGCCACGGCAGACCGAGGAAATACACCCCCGGCTCACTCGACACGCCGCGCTGATGCACAGGCTTGCCCTTGTCATCGAACGCTGCGACCTGCAACCACGAGTAATCCACGGCAAACCCGGTGGCCCAGATGATCGCGGTGACGCCAGCCTTGGCCAGATCCAGATCGGCTAGCGGATTTTTCACGCACTCGGGGTCGGGATAGGTTTCGCGCGCTTCTGGTTCTTCCGGCAGATCGAGGCCGTTGCGCTCGATGTAGGCATCGGCGGCATCCAGCAACGCCAGATAATTCTCGTCGCCGCGAGTGAGGTTGCCGACCAGGTCCTGCTTGAAAGTCACCACGCCGTTATTGAACGATTCGGTGACGCCGACCAGGGTCATGCCGCGATGGGCCAGACCACGGAAATCGATGGTGCGACCGCCATGAGCGCCGCTGACTGCGATGGTCACGTGCTCACGACCGGGTTTCATCGCCGCTTGATCCCACTCGCCGAGCACGCCGAGCCACCAGCAGAAATCCCGGTTGCGATAAGCGCGAGGCGGGCGGTCATGGGCGCCGACCGACAGGTAAACCTGTTTGCCGGAACGTTGCAGCTCATCGGCGATCTGCACGCCGGAAGAACCGGCACCGACCACCAGCACTGAGCCTGCCGGCAGTTGCTGCGGGTTGCGGTAGTCAGCGGAATGGATCTGCAACAGACGTTCGTCTTGCGGGGCAATCGCCGGGATCACCGGTTTCTGAAACGGCCCGGTAGCGGCGACAACACGGTTGGCTTCGATCACACCTTCGGAGGTTTCAACCGTGAAGCCCGGACGACCGACATTGCGCACCACGCTTTTCACCTCAACGCCGGTACGGATCGGCGCATTGAATTTCTTCGCATAGGCTTCGAAATAGTCAGCCACACGTTCTTTCGGGGCGAAACCGTCGGGATCGACGTCATCGAATTCTAGCCCCGGGAAGCGGTCGTGCCACGCCGGGCCGTTGGCCACCAGCGAGTCCCAGCGCCCGGTGCGCCAGCGTTCGGCAATGCGATTGCGCTCTAGCACCAGGTGCGGCACGCCGAGTTTGCTCAGGTGTTCGCTCATGGCGACGCCTGCCTGGCCAGCACCCACGATCAGCGTGTCGGTTTTTATTATTGCAGTGGTCATCTCTACATCCTTCCTAGCAAGGCAGTGGGATTCGGGCCGCTGTTGGCTTGTCCGTTTGGCTTGAGGTCAGACTAGGGAGGAGGGGGATATCGGTAAAATATTATTAAGCTGGGATGTGAAGATAAAATTCTGATGCAGAAGGGCGAAAGCCTTTGAATACGCGGCTTTCAGTTGTTGGAGCGAGGGAGAGAGGGGCGAGCGTGGCCCCTATATTTCGCGCGAACCTTTGTGCGCTGGTTTGTCGCCGGTCAGGAGTTTTTTCGCTGTTTCGGGTTCATCCGGCAATTGGCCGCTGAGATCCCAGATTTCGAGCATTTTTGCGTATTCAAAAGCGTGGCGCGGGTCGAGCTGGATCCAGTGCTGGAAAGCCTGACGTTCAGCCAGCGGGCAATTGTTATCGTGCAGGCGCATGCACCAGTCAGCGGCTTGGTTAGCGATGTCTTCGTCTATTTCGTTGCAGTCGGAAGGGGGCATGGGCAGGTTCCTGTTTGGCCGGATAACGCACCCTACGAAGCGGACTGGGAAAAAAATGTCAAAACGGCGTAATGATCGTCTGGGTGCGTTTGCAGCGGACCTTCACGCAGTCCGTGCGGTTGCCATTATCGGCAAAACGCAAGCAAATGCCGACTCCCTTTTACTCGGTAATGCCCCGACGATAGATCGTCTCGGTCGAGACGCAGAGCCGCAAAAAGTCCGTCAAAGTGATCTGACGGACTTGTTCGTGGGGTTTTTCAGCGCTGGAGGAATGCCAGCAGATCCTCATTCAAGGCCTGTGCATGCGTCACCGCAAAACCGTGTGGCGCCCCGGCGTAAACCTTCAGTTCAGCGCCCTTGATCTGCGCCGCCGCCTGCTTGCCGGTGGTTTCGAACGGTACGATCTGGTCGCCGTCGCCATGGATCACCAGCGTCGGCACGTCGATCTTGGCCATGTCCGGGCGGAAGTCGGTTTCCGAGAACGCCGTGACGCAATCCACGGTGCCTTTGAGCGAGGCCATCAGGGCAATATTCAGCGTTTGCGTGAGCACGCCGTCAGAGACTTTCTGGCCTTGGTTGGTGCCGTAGAACGGCGCGGCGAAGTCGGCGATGAACTGCGCACGATCCTGCAGCAGGCCGCCCTTGATGCCGTCAAACACTGAAGTATCGACGCCTTGCGGGAAGTCGGCTTTCTTGCCGAACAGCGGTGTCACCGCGCCCAACAACACCAGACCGGCAACGCGCTCGCTGCCATGCCGGGCGATGTAGCGGCTGACGTCGCCGCCGCCCATGGAAAAGCCCACCAGCGTCACGTCACGCAGGTCCAAATGGTTGATCAGCTGCGCGATGTCATCGGCGAAGGTGTCGTAGTCATATCCGGTCCACGGCTGATCGGAACGGCCGAAACCGCGACGATCAAAGGCAATGGTGCGATAGCCACGGCTGCTCAGGTATTCCATCTGGTATTCCCACATGTCGGCATCCAGCGGCCAGCCGTGGCTGAACAGCACAGGTTTACCGCTGCCCCAATCCTTGTAGTAAATCTCGGTACCGTCTTGCGTGGTGAAGGTGCTCATGGAAACTCCTGCGTCAGGGATCGCGAGTGATGCCGAAATGGCGACATTCACTATCAACGCAAAGCGATCCGGCTACTTGTATGCAGGTGCTGGTTTTAGGTCGGCTCGGTCGTGGATCCGCGCCAGAGTTGTATGATGCAACTCAAGGCCGCCCGGCCGCCCACTGAATCGAAGGAGTACGTTTACGTGAAACGCAAAAGCCTGCAGGGCAATGCCTGCCCGGTCGCCCGGACGCTGGACCTGATCGGCGACTGGTGGTCGTTGTTGATCATTCGTGATGCGCTGGATGGCATCTGTCGCTTCAATGATTTTCAGAAGAGTCTGGATATCGCCAAGAACATGCTCAGCGCGCGCCTCAAGGGGCTGGTGGAGCAGGGGATTCTGCAGGCGATGCCCGCCGCCGACGGCGGCGCCTATAAGGAGTATGTGCTGACTGAGCGCGGCAAAGCCCTGCAGACCGTGATTGTCGCGCTGTCGCAGTGGGGCGGTGAGTTCATGTACGCGCCGGGTGAGCCGGGGTCGGTGATGGTTGATGCAAAGGATCGTCAGCCGATTCGCAAGCTGGAATTGATCTCGGCCGATGGTCGGTCGCTGGCTCCGGAGGACGTTGCGACGCGACTGGGTGTTGAGCACTGACCAACAAAGGTTTGACGCCAAAATGATGGCCAACTAATATCGCGCCACTATTTTGATGTCATTCTTGGCGCCCGTCCTTAATCGAGAAACTTCGTCCGTGAATAAACGCGCATTACTGCCTCTGGCTGTGATTTTTACGCTGGCAGGCTGCCATTCCAATGTTCGGGATTCTTCTCCAAGCCTGCTGAAAGATGGTGTTCAACTGGGCCAGAACAAAGTGGCAACGGATGACCAGCACGCCAAGGTCATCATGAAAGCCTCCGGTGGCACCCATCCGGTGGAGTTTTCCATCCGGCGTGCGGATGACCCTGACCGTCGAATGGAGGTTCTTGGCACCGTCGTTGATTCAGGTCGGGGCCATGTTTTCGGCTGGATCGCCAAACTCAATGAAGTGGCGAACAGCGCCACGGTCAAGCGCTTCCCGCAAGTGGAGGCACAAGCGGATGCCGACAAGCCCTTTGAAGTTTCGGGGTATTCGAACAGCCGGGTTACGGGAGGTATTTATACCTGCGGGCCGCTGACCACTGTTTTCACTCCCGAGCGTGGCAAGGTCTACCAGGTGGAGTTCCAGTTCAGCGGTGAGCATTGTGAACAGCACGTTTATGACGTTACTCAGCCCCGGCAGCGCACGCTCGTAAAGAGTTGAGTCGGCACGCACAGCGCACTGAATTTATCGAAAAAAAGGAAACACCCTGTGAAACGGAATCTCTCCCTGGCACTTATTATTCTGGCCGCGACATTGTCTGGCTGCGCCACTAATAAGCCGGTCGTTGACCCATCGCTGGTCGGTTCATGGAAAGGTCAGCGCGACGAAAACGGCAAATGCCAGTTCATGTCCTGGAAAAACCAGTTCAACGCCGACGGTACTTTCTCCATCACCTTTTTCCGCGACGCCAAGCAGACACAGAAGGTGCAAACCGAGCATGGCACCTGGACAGCTACCAATGGCAAAAGTGTGCTGAGAACTAATGGCGTCGCTGCGCCTGATGTTTACACCTACAAGCTTACTGATGCTGACACGGTGCATTACGTCAATGTGGAGAAAGGCCCTTCGGCGGATTGCCAGGAAGATTATGCTTTTGATGAGCACCGTATTCGCGGGTAAGCCAGTCAGAAGCATTGCGGGGCTGCAACGGCCCCGTTTGTTCAATCCTTGATACAAACCCGACAAAAGGTCGAAACGATTGTTTGACGTCAAAATGATGGCCATCTAATATCGCGCCACTATTTTGATGTCACTTTCGTCTCGAGGGATCGAACATGTCCTCACCCGCCCTCGTGGCGAGGTTGTGCGTAGCTTTGCTGTGCCTGTCTCCACTTCAGATTGCCGTCGCCGCTCCTACCCCCGGTGACACTGACCTTATCCGTGACCGCCAGAACCGCCTGCTCGAAGAGCAGCAGCGGCGCCTCGAAGAACTCAAGGATCTGCCCGGCAAGGACGCCAAGCCTGCGCAACCGGCAGCCCCCACCGATACCCGCTGTTTCCCGATCAAAGACATCGAACTCAAAGGGGCCGACAGTCTTTCCGAGCGCGACAAGACTCGTCTGCTCAAACCCTATATCGGTGAATGCCTCGGTGTGCCGCAGCTCAACGAACTGCTCAAAGTCATCACCGATCACTACATCGAGAAAGGCCTGGTCACCAGCCGCGCCTACCTGCCGCAGCAGGATCTGTCCACCGGGCATCTGCAAGTGCTGGTGGTCGAAGGCAAACTTGAAGGCATGAAGGGGGCGGAAAACAGCCAGCTCTCGGAGCGCGAACTGGCCATGGCCTTTCCCGGCAAAACCGGTGACCTGGTCAACCTGCGCGAGATCGAGCAAATGGTCGATCAGCTCAATCGTCTGCCATCCAATCAGGCAAAGATGGAGCTGGCGCCCGGCCAGAACGTTGGTGGCAGCGCAGTGCTGGTCACCAACACGCCGCAGAAACCATGGCGAGTCGGGCTGTCGCGCAACAACGACGGTCAGCGCAGCACCGGCGAACAGCAATGGGGCACCACGTTTGACTGGGACAGCCCGCTTGGCCTGGCGGATCAGTTGAGCCTGCGCGGTGGTCACGATGCGATGACCGACCATCAGCACACCTCCCGTAACGCCATGCTCAATTACAGCCTGCCGTGGGGCTGGTGGACGTTCAGCTACACCTACAGCCAGAGCGAATACCGCTCGCAAATCGCCGCCAACCTCTACAACTTCAAACAGACCGGTGACAGCGAAAACCATCAGTTGCGCGCCGAGCGGGTGATCCACCGCGATGCCGTCAGCAAAACTTCGCTCAGCGCTGGCCTGTCGTACCTGCGCACCAACAACTTCATCGAAGACAGCAAACTCAAACTGAGCAGCAACCGCATCAGCGAAGCGCAGTTCGGCTTCAACCACGGTCGCCGCGTCGGCAGTGCTTTCGTCAACTTTGACGCCGGCATGCAAGAGGGCATTGGCGCCTTCGACGCTCAAGGCAGCCATGATCCGGGCCCGGGCGAGCCGAATGCGCGCTATCGCAAATACACCTCCACCCTGAGCTACCTGCAGCCGTTCAAACTGTGGGGCGAGTCCTTCAGCTTCAGCAGCCTGATGACCGGCCAGCGCAGCGAAGACGTGCTGTTCAGCCCGCAGCGCACCAGCCTTGGTGGCTCGTCGTCGATTCGTGGTTATAAGGACCAGTCGCTGTCCGGTGACAGCGGTGGTTACTGGCGCAATGACCTGCGCTGGAGTCGTCCGGTGACTGTCGAGTGGCTGCAACCGGTGTTCTCCGAATACGGCACTAGCCTCGGTTACGACCAGGGTGTGATCCGTGGCGATCGCTACAACGGCAATCAGCATGGGCGTATGTCGAGCAATTCGCTGGACCTGTTTGCCCGTGGTCAGCACGTCGCCGCCAGCGTGACCTTTGCCCATTCCCTGGAACGGCCGGACGCGCTGACCGAGCGTGAAGCACCGATCTACTTCCGTCTGGATTTCTTCCTCTAATAACAACTTTCCGAGAACACCGACATGGACGTTCGCCAGTTTACATTTCTTGCGCTCCAACCTTCTGCGGCTGTAAAAGACCGCGAACGTTTTTTGGGCATGCCCAAACGTGGGGTGGCGTTTCTGCTGGCCAATGTCATGTTCTGGCAACCGATGTGGGCGCAGGCTGACGGTATTGTCGTCGCCAACCCGAATACCTCGCTGGACCGCGCCGGCAACGGTGTGCCGATCATCAACATCGCCACGCCCAATGCCAGCGGTCTGTCGCATAACCAGTTCCACGACTACAACGTCGGTGCGCAGGGGCTGATCCTCAACAACGGCTCGACGCAGAATAATCTGACCCAGCTGGGCGGCCACATCATCGACAACCCGAACCTGAAGAACAGCGGTTCGGCGCAGGCGATTCTCAACGAAGTCATCAGTGGCAACCCGAGCCAGTTGCGCGGTTACACCGAAGTGGCGGGGCAGTCGGCGCGGGTGATCGTCGCCAACCCTTATGGCATTACCTGCAACGGTTGCGGTTTTATCAACTCGCCACGGGTAACCCTGACCACCGGCAAACCGGTGCTCGACAACGGTCGTCTGGATCGCTTTCAGGTTGATCAGGGTTCAGTGGCCATCGAGGGCGCGGGCCTTAACGCGACCAACGTCGACCGCTTCGAAATCATCACCCGCAGCGCGAAGATCAACGCCGAAATTCAGGCGCAGAACCTGACGATTGTTGCCGGTCGCAACGACGTCAACGCTCAAACTCTGAATGCTACGGCCCGTGCTGATGACGGCAGCAGCAAGCCGCAACTGGCCATCGACTCCTCGGCCCTCGGCGGCATGTATGCCGGCGCGATCAAACTGGTCGGCACCGAGGGCGGGGTCGGGGTGAAACTCGACGGCAAACTGATTGCCAGCGGCGGCGATATTCAGCTCGACGCCAACGGCCAGTTGAGCCTCGCGGAAACCTCGGCCACTGGCGCCGTCAACGTCAAGGCTGCCAGCCTCGATACCCAAGGCGCGATCTATGCAGGCACCGCGCTCAATGTGCAAACTCAAGGTAACCTGACCAACCGCCAGACCCTCGCGGCCCGAGACAGCATCAGCCTCAGCGCCGGCGGGCAACTGACCAACGCCGGCAGCATCGAAGCGGGCGTCAACGCCGACGGCAGCCGCAATGCCAGCGGCGATCTGAGCCTGACCGCTCAGCATCTGGACAACACCGGCAAGAGCTTGCTCGCCAGCCGCAATCTGACGGTCAATGCTGCCATCCTGAACAACCAGAACGGTTTGCTCAGTGCAAAAAACATCGCCCTCACCGGCGGGTCTCTGGACAACCGCAGCGGTCAGATTCTTGGCGATCTCGGGTTGAATATTGATCTGAGCGCAGCGCTGGACAACCGTGATGGCGTGCTCGGTTCCGGGCGGGCGGTAGACCTCAAAGCCTCCAGTGTCGATAACCGCGATGCCGGCTCGGTGGTCAGCGATGGTGGTCTGACGCTGCGCGTCAGTGGCTTGCTCGACAATCGCAACAAGGGCGAGATCACCGCCAAAGGCGCGACGACCCTGACCGGCCAAAGGCTGGACAACAGCGGCGGCAATTTCAGCAGTCTCAATGGCTTGGTGATTACGCTTGATGATGCGCTGACCAATGCTGGCGGCGTCATCAGCAGTGAAGGTACGCTGACCCTCAACGCCGGGCGTATCGATAACAGCACCGGCAACCTGAGCAGTGCCGGCAAGCTCACGATCACCAGCGCGGGAGTATTGCTGAATCGGGCAGGTTCGATCAGCACCGATAGCCTATTGGCCGTCAACAGTGCAAGCCTGGACAACAGTCAAAAAGGCCTGATCATCAGTAAACAAAACAGCCGGATTGATACTGGCCTGTTCAACAACAGCAATGGTCAACTCCTCGGACAACAAGGCTTGACGCTACGCATGGCGCAAGCATTGAACAACGTCAAAGGTGTGATTTCCGGCGCCTCTGTGGACAGCCACAGCGCCAGTCTCGATAACCACGAAGGCCTGATCAGCAGTCGCGGCGTGTTGCTGTTGACCACCGACAAGACGTTGGATAATCAGTCGGGCACGGTGATTGCCGACGGTCAGCTCTCGCTTACGGCGGGTATTCTGGACAACCGTGGCGGCAACGTCGCCGGCAAATCGGACGTCAGCGTGCTGGCAGAGCACGCCGACAACCAGAACGGTAAGTTGATCGCCACCGGTGTGCTCAAACTCAACGCCGGTCAACTTGATAATCGTCAAAACGGTCTGTTGGGTTCAACCAAAGCCATGACCCTGACCGTGGGTGAAATGGATAACCGTGGCGGCGAAATCAGCACCAACAGCGATCTGCTGCTCACCGGTAAAAAACTCGACAACAGCGATGGCGGCAAGCTGTTCTCCGGCAAGGCGCTGAAGCTGACCATCGATGAAGTGCTCAACCGCAACAAAGGCCTGATCGATGCGGGCACGCTCTTGACTTTGCAAGCGCGTACTCTGGCCAACAACGGCGGTGAATTGCGCAGTCAGCAAACCATGCACCTGACCGCCGACGACGCCTTCGATAACACTCAGGGCAAGGTCAGCAGTGAATCGACGTTGACGGTCGACACTGCACAGATGAACAACGTCCAGGGCAGTCTTTCCAGTGCCGCCGATTTGAAACTGGTCAGCCGTCGTGGCATCGATAACCAGGGCGGCAAGGTTGTTACTGATGGTGCACTCGTCATTGAAAGCGGCAGCCTCGACAACCGTCAGCAGGGCACGCTCAGCGGTAAAGGTGCAGTCACCGTTACCACCGGCGCATTCGATAACAGCAATGGCCTGCTCAGCAGTGCCGACACCCTGAACCTCATCGCCGCTCAGGTCACCAATGCCGGTAACGGCATTATCGGTAGTCAAGGCGCTCTGACAGCTTCGGTCACAGGTCTCGATCAACAGGGCGGCAAGCTGTTCAGCAACACGCGTCTTAGCCTGGATTTGAATCACGGTCAGTTGAACAACGGCGGTTTGATCAACGCCCCCGGCGCGCTGCTGCTCAAACAACTCAACGGCGTCAACAACCAGGGCGGGACGATTTCCAGCGCGGAAGCCTTCACGCTGACCGCGCAAAGTCTGGATAACGGCAACGGCAATCTTTTGAGCAATCAGGGCCTGACTCTGCGCATTGCCGCAGCACTGGATAACGTCAAGGGCATGATCGGCGCCGCTTCCATTGATGTCCGCGCGGGAAGCGTGAACAACGGCGGTGGTGGCCTGGTCAGTCGAGGCGATCTGGACATCACCGTCGACGGCCAACTGCGTAACGACGCCAGAGGGTTGGTCAGCGCTGCACAAACGCTGCACATCGACAGTGCCGAGCTCAATAACCGCAACAGTGGTTTGATCAACAGCAAAGGCAACCTGACGCTGAAGGCGACCGGTCTTGACTCCAGCAACGATGGCGAAGTCTCCGCCAACGGTGACGTTGATCTGACACTGACCTCGTTGACCCAGAACGGTGGGCGACTGCTGAGTGACAAATCGCTCACCGTGGATCTGGCCAACGGCGACCTCGACAACCAGAACGGTCTGCTCACCGCCAAAGGCCCGCTGACCCTCAAGCGCCTGCGCGATCTGAGTAACCAGAACGGCGAAGTCTCCAGCAACCTCGGTTTTGACCTCATCGCCCGAACGATAAACAACAGCGCCGGTAAAATCATCAGCGGTGAAAAGCTGCTGGTACGGGGCACCGGACTGATCAACCAGAAAGGCCTGCTGTCCGGCTGGCAAGGGCTCACGGTCAGCGGCGACAGCCTCGATAACCGCGACAGCGGCACGCTATCCAGCAAGTTCGCCGATGTCACTGTTGATCTCAAGGGGGCGCTACTCAACAGCGGCGCGGGTGCCGTGGTCGCTCAGGGCAATCTGAGCGTCAATGCTGGCAGCGTCGATAACAGCGACAAGGGCAACCTTAGCAGTGGAGCAGGGCAGACCCTGACGCTGGCCGGTGCGCTTAATAACAATCAGGGCGGCCTGATTGCCAGTGCTGCGGCGCTGGATATCGTCAGCACGGCGTTCAGCAATATCGGCGGCGTGATCAATGCAGAGCAGGTCTTCAACGCCACCGCATCGAGCCTCGACAACCGTGGTGGACAGATCGCCAGCAACGATGCAATCACCCTCAACCTGAGCGGTGAGCTGAACAACAACACCGGTAAACTCGCGGCTGCCGGCCCGCTGCTGATCAAGGGTGTAACCGATCTGCATAACCAGAACGGTCAGCTCGCCAGCCAGAAAAATCTGGACCTGCGTACCGGCTCGCTGGACAACAGCAACAAGGGCACCGTCGCCGCCAATAACCAATTACTGATCACCGCCTCGGGCGCCGTCAGCAACAATGCCGACGGCCTGATCTACAGCAAAAGTGCCGATGTGCAACTGCACGCGGCCAGGCTGCTTAACGGCAAAGGCTCGATCCAGAGCGACAGCGCGCTGACTCTGGAAATCAGCGGCGATTTCGACAACCAGAGCGGCAAAGTCATCGCCCAGACCGGTGATGTGCTGATCAAGGCAGCCAACATTGATAACCGTGGCGGTACGCTCGCCAGCATCAAGGGTGCACTGGAAGCGCGCACGGTTGGCGTCCTGCGCAATGGTTTCGACCTGAACAACAACCGTCAGGGTGGCATCATTCAGGCGCAGAGCCTGACGCTGTCGGCATTGGCAGGCCTGAACAACAACGGCGGGCGGATCTCGGCGCAAGCGGCAGACAGCAGCATCACCACGGCAGCGCTGACTAACGGCAGTGGCGTGCTTTATGCGAAAAAGCTGTTGGGCGTTACCGGCGCAAGCCTTGATAACAGCGGCGGACAGATTGCCGCCGAGCGCATCGATTTCAGCCTCAGTGGTGCGCTAAGCAATGGCGCGGGCGTCATCGAAAGCGACACACAACTGAGCGTCAAAGCGGGAACGCTCGATAACCAGAACGGGCGCCTGCGCTCGCTGGGCGTCACCGGCAAAACCGCATTTCAGATTGGAGGTTTGCTCGACAACCGCAATGGCGTACTGGAAACCGCTAACACTGACCTGACCCTGGCGGTCGGCAGCTTCCTCAACAGCGGCGGGCAACTCAACCACGTTGGGCGCGGCAAATTCGATATCTCCACGGCCAATGTGCTGGGCGCGGGTGGCAGCATCGTCACCGGCGGCCTGCTGGAACTCAATGCCGATAGCTGGAACAACACCAGCGCGATTCAGGCCGGTCGTCTGAACGTGAACGTGCGCGAATTCAGCCAGAGCGCCAGCGGCAAACTGCTGGCTTCGGAGTCTTTGCAGGCCCGGGGCGGCAACTGGACCAACAACGGACTCATCGCCAGTGATGGCTCCATCGATATGCAGTTGGGCGGAACCTATGCGGGTAGCGGTCGCCTGAGCAGTCAGCGTGGCACTTATCTCTCCGCTGCACAAATGAACCTCAGTGCGGGCGGCAGTTTCGCCGCCGGCGCGACATCGACCATCAGCGTCGGTGGGCAACTGCTCAACGCGGGACGCATCACCTCCAGCGAAGACCTGACCGTCAACGCCGGCAGCGTTGCCAACTACGGTAGCCTGGGGGCGGCGCAGAACCTGTTCATCAACACGCCCACATTACTCAACGATCGCGGGCTGATTTTCAGCGGCAACAACATGACACTCGGCGTCAGCACGCTGACCAACCAGCACGGCGATTTCTACGGTCTGGGCAATGTGCTGATCGGTGGATATGGCGGCGCAGCGCGGGCTGCCGGGGTCTACAACATTTCCGGCTCGATGGAGAGCGTGGGCGGGTTCACACTCAATGCCGATGTGTTCGAGAACCGAACTGAAGGCCCGACGACGGTGGCTGAACGCAAGCTGATATCGGGGTATATCGCGGCAAGCTGTGGCGACTGCGTCGGAGGTACTTTCAGCAACTTCCTCACTTCCCGTGAGATTTATGAAAGTGTCGACCCTGACGTCAGTGCCTCTGCCGTTCTAAACGTCGGCAAGGATTTTGTGTTCCAGGGAGGCACGTTTCTCAACAGTAAAAGCACCGTGGCAGCCGGTGGCAACGTCGATATTAACGCCGTGAGCCTGAAGAACATTGGCGCAAAAAGCGGAACTATCGAAGTCACCCGCAATTACGCCTTTGAAATGGGGGGCGGCAGCACGGAAAATTTCATGGCCAACTACGTTGCGCCTTACAACCAGCACAACAACCCCGATTTTCCGTATGTGTATTACCTCGCCCCTGATAGCACGGTGCGCAAAGCCATCGCGAAATCAGGCAGTAAAAGGGAGGGCGGGCGAGACGGAGAGACCTTTCGAGTCGTTATTCTCACAGACAGTGAAACAGGCGAAATCGTTAGTGATCGCAAGTATGGTCGGGGGCTATCGGGGCTGAAATATGGCTTTGAAACCTCGATGCCATCGCTGTACAACCCCAATAACCTGGTTGCGTTACCGAGCGAACTGGCGCCATATCAGCAAGGCGATGCCATCGAGCTACCCACTGACAGCACCGGCTCCACCGGTACAGTCACCAGTCGCAACGCGGTCATCCAAGCGGGCGGCAAAGTCTCGATCACGGCCACCCGGGAAGTCGAAAACAGCGTTATCCATGAGGACTACAGCTCCGCTGGCGGTACTAACAAAATCGCCGACACCAACGTCGGCAAGAGTGGCACCACCGTTGTCCGCATCAACAGCCAATTGCCGCCAGATCTTGCGCAGCAGCAAGTCAATCCGCTGAGCTTGCCGGGCTTCTCCCTGCCCACCGGTGAAAACGGCCTGTTTCGTTTGAGCGGGCAGGGCAGCAGCGCCGCGTCGTCCGGCAACGGCCCAGCGCCGACCTGGACTGTCGGTGGTGGCGCGATCAGTGCTCAGGACCATGTGGCCGTCGCGACCACTGGCGGTCCGCGCAATCTGTTTATTGACGCGCCGGCTCAGGTCTCCGACAGCACCCGCGCAGTCGATACATTCCGTCGCACGCCGAGTGTTGGTAACGACGCCAAAGACTCGATCGACAACCGCCCGGTGACCCGCGTCACCGGCCTGCCGGACACGAAGGCACCGTCCAACGCGCACAAATACCTGATCGAAACCAACCCGGTACTCACCGACCTTAAGTCGTTCATGAGTTCCGATTATCTGCTCGACAAACTGGGCTACGACCCCGACCAGAGTGCCAAGCGCCTGGGCGATGGTCTCTATGAGCAGCGCCTGATCCAGCAAGCCGTCACTGCACGCACGGGGCAGGCTTTCCTCGACGGCCAGACCTCCAACGAGGGCATGTTCAAGTACCTGATGAACAACGCCATCGCCAGCAAGGACGCGCTCAACCTGTCGGTCGGTGTGGGCCTCACGTCGCAGCAAGTCGCCGCGCTGACCCACGACATCGTCTGGCTCGAAGAGCACGAAGTAAATGGCGAAAAAGTGCTGGTGCCGGTGGTGTATCTGGCGCAAGCCAGCGGCCGTCTCGGACCGACCGGGGCATTGATTGCCGGTAACGATGTGACGCTGATCGCCGGGGAAAACCTCGACAACGTCGGCACGCTTAAAGCCACCAACAACCTCTCCGCCACGGCGGGCAAGGACCTGGTCAACAGTGGCTCGATCGAGGCGGGCAATCGTCTGGACTTGCTGGCCACCAACAATATCGTCAACAAGGCCGGCGGCATCATTGCCGGCAAGGACGTCAGCCTGACCACCCGCACCGGCGACGTGATCAACGAACGGACCATCACTTCGATGGACAACCAATACGGCTCAGTTACCCGGCATCAGGACTTTGCCGATAACGCAGCGCGTATTGAGGCGGCCAATGACCTGACTGTCAAAGCGGCCAACGACATCAACGTCATCGGCGGCGTGCTGAAAAGCGGTCAGGACATGACGTTGAATGCCGGGCGTGATGTCAACGTGGTCTCCGTGCAGGTCAACGACAGCGTTTCGTTGGGTTCAAGGGCAAGTAGCAGTGATATCACTCAACTTGCCGCCGATATCGATGCCGGACGTGACTTCAAGGCTGAGGCCAAGCGCGACATCAATGTGATTGCCAGTGAGATCGATGCCAAGCGTGATGTGGCGATGTCGGCGGCAGAGAACATGCTGATCAGCTCGGCGGCAGATGAAGAACACTCCAGATCCAAGAACAAGAAAGAGAAGCGTCAGGAAGATCATGTCACTCAGGTCATGTCCGGCATTACGGCGGGTGGCGACGTGTCGCTGGCGGCGGGACAAAACCTCGCGGTAGTGTCCAGTCGTGTCACTGCTGGCGATGAAGCCTACCTGGTGGCGGGTGATCGTCTGGATATCCTTGCTGCGCAGGATACCGATTACTCGCTGTATGACATGAAGAAGAAGGGTAGCTTCGGCAAGCTGAAGACGAAGCACGATGAGGTGACCGACAACAAGCATGTTGGCTCCGAAATCAGGGCCGGTGGCAACCTTTCTTTGGTCAGCAAAGGCGATCAGCTTTACC
The DNA here is from genome assembly GCF_900187485.1 of Pseudomonas sp. Irchel s3a12. Lineage (NCBI taxonomy): Bacteria > Pseudomonadati > Pseudomonadota > Gammaproteobacteria > Pseudomonadales > Pseudomonadaceae > Pseudomonas > Pseudomonas sp. Irchel s3a12. The sequence continues at coordinate 149,592 of NZ_FYDN01000009.1, read as the reverse complement.
AAGTGGCGACGCTTGAAAGTGGGAAGGACATCACGCTCGAAAGCGGTGGAACGATCGTTTTCGAAGGGGTTAAGGATCTTCATGATGAGAGTCATACCAAGAGCAACGGTGATGCTTTCTGGACCTCATCAAAAGGGCGCGGTAAGACGGACGAAACACTGCGCCAGAGCCACTTGATCGCGGCGGGCAAGCTAACCATCAAGGCTGTCGAAGGCCTGAAAATCGATATCAAGCATGTCGACCAGCAAAGTGTCAGTCAGACAATTGATGCAATGGTCAAGGCCGATCCGCAGCTTGCCTGGCTAAAACAGGCTGAAGCGCGCGGGGATATCGATTGGCGGAAGGTGAAGGAAATCCACGAGTCATTCAAATACGAGAACTCGGGACTTGGGCCTGCATCGCAATTGATTATTGCAATTGCACTGGCAGCCGTGATGGGTCCAGCCATGGCTGGCATCAGCACGATGATGCAGTCAGTGGCGGTGAATATCGCGACAACAGCGACAGTTAGTACCGTTAATAATCGCGGTAATTTGAGCAGAGTCCTAAAAGACGTTACCTCGAAAGAGGCAATTAAAAGTTATGTCGTGTCTGCGGGATCTGCCGGAGTTGCTCAGGGGCTTAATTACAACCCCAGTTCGATGGGGTTCAATACTGAGAGCTACAAGCTCATCGCGATGAAGGTCGGTGCTGACGCATTGATCAAAACCGCAGTCTACGGCGGGAATTTCAAAGACAATCTTGCCAGTTCAGCTGCGGGTACGGCGGCAAGTATTGGTGGCGCAATCGGGGCCGGAAAAATAGGTGATATGGGCCCCGACATCAGTCTGTCCAAAATCGCACTGCACGCGGGGTTGGGAGGCTTGTTGGCCGAAGCGATGGGGGGCGATTTCCGTACCGGTGCCATTGCCGGAGGCGCCAACGAGGTATTGGTCGGGCTGCTGGGAGAAAAGCTGCTTCCTTCGTCCTATGTGAAGGGTTCTCCTGAATACAACCAGGCTCAAGCCAATATCCTCGCTCTTTCACAAATTGTGGGGGTGCTTGGCGCTACGATGTCTGGCGGCGATGCGGGCACAGCGGCGGCAGTCGCAGCGAACGCAACGCAATACAACTTTCTTGGTGATCATGCGCAGGCCGAGCGTGATCGTGCACGGAAAGAGTTCAACGAGACCAACGGAATCGACCCTGCCAGACAACTGGTGAAGCTAGAGGGGGCCGATCACCGTAGTGACAATCTATTAGCTAAGTTTCATTCAGACAGAAGCTCGCTTACTCCTGCAGAGTCCGTAGAACTGAATGCTTACATGCAAGTGTACGCAGCGGACATGTTGAGTAAACCCGGCGCTACCGTGGACTCGGTAAAACGGCTGGTTACGCAACTGTATAGCGAAGGTCCAACCACCACGGGCGTTTATTTGTATGCAGGTACAACCGAAGCAAAAAACGCATTCGCGGATGCGATGCGTGCCCAACTGGATGGCTGGTTTGATCAACTCGCCTGGATCAGACCAAAAACCGAAAACGAATTGATTTACAAGGATGCGCAGGGCTATCTACGTATCAACAACGAACAGCAGGGCCTATCTAATATTGGAGGCCCGGCACTCTACGGATTGACCGGCCCACTGGGTACCAGCGTTCGTTTGGCAGCCGCGGCCGACGGCGTTCTACAGGTAGGCGCTGGAGCGCGACAGGCGCTTAATGGTGACCTTTGGAACGCAGCTGGAAACATCGTGGTCGGCGCGCTGGCGATCGCTGGGGCGGGGATTCCGGATGTTCGGTCGCCGAAGGGTTCGGGTATTGGTGAAATTCCGGTGGTAAATCCCAAGCCGGGCAGTACCTTTGGAGTGGAAGGCTTTGCGACGAGCATCGATACACATCTACTGGCCCAGAAAATAGCGGATATTCGAGCAACATTGCCCTCTAAGCTAAAGGGTGAAGGAAATATGGCTGTTGCAGATATCAAAGTCGAAGGTTTGCCCTCTCAAATGGCAGCACACAGTAGAATTAATACCCCTAATTCAGCACAACAGGCTCAGGGAATTGTTGGTGAAGGAAGTGGTTTGTTCCAGACCCAACTTGTTCCCAATAAATCTGGAGTGCTAATACCGAGGTCTGGAGACTCAGAAGCAAAAATTCTGGATAGACTTGCACAGTTGCTAGGTGACCGTTACAGTGCCAGTGGTGTCGTTACCATATTTACAGAGCGCCCCGCATGTAGTAGCTGTCTTGGTGTGGTTGAACAGTTCAAGAGTAGATATTCAAATATTAGAGTCGATGTATTAGATAATAAGGGAGTTGTCATGCGTCCTCTTAAGGTGGGTCAATAAAGTGGAACAGTATCGGGTTTCGTATCAGGAAATAAAAAGCTGGGTCCTAGGTAACTTCTGGGATGGATGCAGAGACCATGGCCCAATGGCCAAGGCTCAGGATAAGAGTGTTTGGAATTTAGAACAGATTGTCTCGGATGTCTATGATGGCTATGCGGGTGGGAGTGGGAGTTTTGATTCTCCGCTTGAGTATCTAATGCTGGAAGTGGTGAGTTTGGTTTTGTCCAGTTGGTATCCGAGTCAAGTGGAGTATCATAAAGAACGCATTGCTGAACTACTTGCGGGAAATGACTTGGATGAAATGCTTAGGGGAATTCCTGCCGAAGAGTTGGAGGAGTTTAAGCATGATCTATATATTTTAAGTATTGTGTGAGTTGGAAGATAAATGGGTGATAAATTGGGACAGACCACGTTTAGAAGGCACTCCAAAAACGTGGTCTGTCCCCTTTTTATTTTGATCCTTTGCAAGGATGCGGACGGGGCGGACATGATTTTGCATTGGGCAACGCAAGATTTGATTGAAGATCTTGTAGAGCGAGATCGACTAGCAATGGTCGAGTTCTTAAGGCGCATAAATACTGATGGAAAAACTCGTGCAAACTACGTTAAGAGGATAAATGGGGACAGATCACGTTTAGAAAGTGCTCTGAAAACGTTGTCTGTCCCCTTTTTACAAGTTAGGAATGATTATGAGCAGTGGTGTATAAAAGGGAATAGACCACGTTTAGAAAACACTCCGAAGATGTGATCTGTCCCCTTTTTTTTGCTGCTTTGCTGCGGGTACGAAAGTTTCTACACCGCAAGGCGACCGCGTTATTGAGTCGCTCAAGGTGGGAGATGTTGTCTGGAGCAAGCCTGAGAAAGGGAGCAAGCCGTTCGCTGCTGCCATTCTGGCAACGCATCAGCGTTCGGATCAACCGATCTACCGCCTCAAGCTCAAAAGTGTTCGTGGCGCTGGCGCAGCGGAAGGCGGGAATAAATAGGGACAGACCACGTTTAGACAGAACTCCGAAAACGTGGTCTGTCCCCTTTTCTTGTCCTTTTCTTTGTCCCCTTTTCTTTCTGTCGCTGTTCCTGCAGGTAAGAATTCGGTGCAATGGCTTCAAAAAAATCACGCGATAAAGTATGGTTGATCTCATGGCGTAAAAGTAAGCATAGGTTCGGTTAGGCAAATGAGTCAGTTGAATAATAAAGCTTGGGCTTACGTTAAGTTTAATAAGGATTTTATTTTCATTGAGACCTACTCCGGCTATTTTAATTGTCTGCCGGATCCTGAGGGGAGGAGGTCTTTGCTGTTGCACACCTGTGAAGATAGCGAACTGGGAGAATGTGTTTTGGCGGCCTTGGCCGTTAGCCGAATGATTGACCCGAAGGAAAATCCAGAGTTTTTTGATTTTAGAGGTCGCGTGGTCACTCAATATAATGAGTGGATAGCTAATCTAATGAAGGAATTTGGCTACAAAACCAAACGTGCACTGTTTAAGGATATGAAAATCTGCTCACTGGACGCCGTTAATGGACTTGTAACAATTCGTCCCAGTCATCATGAGAAACTGGAGGCCTGGAGTGGCAAGGGGATAACTGACAAAGACTATGTCGTTATTTCCGCTACTAGTGCCTGTAACGAGGTTGGCGCGGCACTTCGTTTGGCATTTAGTCGTTGTTCATAAACTTGGATTCAGTTCGACAGGCTCTGTTCACGATTGAGTTGAAAATCTTAAAGGGTGTAAATGGGGACAGACCACGTTTAGATAGTATTCCGAAAATGTGGTCTGTCCCCAGTTCACCTAAAAGTGAGTTCTCTATGAAGGTGAACTTCGTAATAGAGCCTTTTTTATTGCTGGAAGTGAGATCGGAGGCGGAAGTCTTGGGGTTATCTTCAAAACAGTATGTTGCAAAATTTTATTCAGAGTTTGGTGCTGTGGCTTTTGAGGATATTGCTGGTCTGGTGATGCATGTTCGTCAAGAATTTCAATAGATTGAGTGGGTGAATGAATAAGAGGTGTACGTGGCTATTTATATAGAGATGGATAAGGTTGTAGAGACTGAAGCATATGTGGAATATACGTTTGGCCGGGGCGGTGACGTGGGTCTGATACAGCTAGATAAAATAAAGGAAACTATAAGCGTCATTAAAGAGTGCCCGTTGGATGGAAGCGGAAAATGGTCGGAAAGAGCGGGTATGAAGCTCGCTCAGCTTTTCGTAAAAGGCGAGTATCCTGAGAAAACCCAGTGGGCTTCTTGAGAAAGGATAGAGAGAAAATGGGAAAAATGGGGAAAGATTCTCGGGGATTCCCCGCGCTAATTGAGTTAAATCCCGGGTTTATTGCGTGTAGATCATAAATGATGAAGAATTTTTTCTATTATCAATCGCTTCCTGACTCGATGCCTGTAGAAGATGTGGCAAACGAGTTTCATGAACTGCTGATCGAGAAACCTTTTTCTGGAAAATCAAAGTTTGATTTTTTACAGGCTCTGTTAGAACTCAGCGATCGTCAGTGGCACACCTATGAACAGTTGTGCGAGTCACTAAAGACTCAAATAGAAAAAACCTTGATCAATGAGTGGGATGGTTTTGATTTTGATTTTGCTCAGGGGGCGATCGTCGTTGCGGCACACCTTGGATTGGCGGGACTGTTTGACTTTATATCAAGCCAGAATGTCAGTGAGCTTTCGTCAGAAGTGGCTATCGAGATCAAAGAGGCAATTGCTGAGCTGGGTAGTAATATCGCTGATCCGTATAGTGGTATGAAATTGATAGGTGGAGACTACGTTTAGCGAGCATTTGGAAATGTCAGCTAGCCCCGTTTTCCACCGTTTCGAAGTCAACGTAGCCTCATCGAAGTCTGAACCATTTGGAATGGAATGGGGACAGACCACATTTAGACAGCACTCCGAAAATGTGGTCCATTCCCGTTTTTCCTTTCGGATTATTGACCGTGGTAACCCATAATGAATGAATCCTATCCAACAGCATGCGAGCAGTGTAGAGGCGAATTAGTTGTCTTCAATGAGGGTAGCACTCAGGGAACACGCTGCGATCTGTGTGGCTGGTCGGTAGTTACCACCAATATGCCCGGCATCCAGCTGGATGAGTGCAGGTATGAGGTTCGCTGTCGCGGCGACTATTGGAATCAAGCACAGATAAGGGCGGTTTCCGAGGTGACAGGTCACAATTTTTTAATGTCGAGAGATATGCTCCAGCAAGGCTCTACTCTGGTGTTTAGCGGTCAGGCGAAGTCGGTCCTACGGGTTAGAAATATTCTTGTATCAGCTGGGGTCGCTTGTGAGATTGCGCCTGATTTTTGCTGGATATAAATTGACTCTGGCGATGAAGGCCAATTTTTCGCAGGCAGCCATGAGTCAACAACAGGAGTTGATGATTGACCAGGTATAGAGGCGGATTTCACAAGGTAGATTTTTTGAGTTTTGATTCTGCGGTGGGAATATCCCAAAAGAATATTTGCATGCTGAACTGAAAAGCCCCGAACTGCTCGGGGCTTTTTTATTTGGGGCAGGCAATCAGCAGTGACTCAGCGAAACGCCGGCACCACATGCTTGATAAACAGCTCCAGCGACTTCTTCTTCTCCTCATGCGGCAAGCTATTGTCACACCAGAAACTGAACTCATCCACGCCCAGTTCCTGGTAGTACTTGATCCGCGGAATGATCTCTTCCGGCGTACCAATCATCGCGGTCTTGTGCAGGCTCTCCAACTCAAACTCCGGACGCCCGGCAAACTTCTCTTCCGGGCTCGGCGCGAGGAAACCGTTGACCGGCGTTTGCTTGTTGCCAAACCACGCATCGAACGTGCGATAGAAACGTGAGATCGCTTTCGCCCCGACTTTCCAGCCATCCGGATTATCAGCGGTGTGCACGTGAGTGTGACGCAGCACCATCAGTTGCGGGCGTGGCACGTCGGGGTTGTTGTCCAGCGCAGTCTGGAATTTGTTCTTCAGGTCGAGGACTTCTTCGTCGCCCTTCATCAGCGGCGTGACCATCACGTTGCAGCCGTTGGCCACAGCGAAGTTGTGCGAATCCGGGTCGCGGGCGGCGATCCACATTGGCGGGTTGGGCTTTTGAATTGGTTTCGGCACGCTGGTCGAGGTGGGGAATTTCCAGATATCGCCGTCGTGAGCGTAGTCGCCTTGCCACAGGGCGCGGACCACCGGGACCATTTCGCGCAATGCCTGGCCACCGCTGGAGGCGGGCATGCCGCCGGCCATGCGATCGAATTCAACCTGATAGGCGCCACGGGCCAGGCCGACTTCCATGCGACCGTTGCTGATGACGTCGAGCAACGCGCATTCACCGGCAACGCGCAACGGGTGCCAGAACGGCGCGATGATGGTGCCGGCGCCGAGGTGGATGGTGGTGGTTTTGGCGGCGAGGTAGGCGAGCAATGGCATCGGGCTTGGCGAGATGGTGTATTCCATGGCGTGGTGTTCGCCAATCCACACGGTGCTGAAACCGCCGGCCTCGGCCATCAGGGTCAGTTCGGTGAGGTCTTCGAACAGTTGGCGGTGGCTGACGCTTTCGTCCCAGCGTTCCATGTGGATGAACAGGGAAAATTTCATGACGCTTCCTCGGGTCTTTTATTGTTGAGGCTACAAAACTTGTAGGAGTGAGCCTGCTCGCGATGGCGGTGTGTCAGAAAAGACATCGACATCGGATAAATCGCTATCGCGAGCAGGCTCACTCCTACAGTTGAATTGTGCGGGGCTGACGATCAGGCCAGGACGGGCAGGGCGCCCATCTTGCCGTGGCAATACACCAGCGGCCCGGCGATCTGTTCGGGGACGATCAGGTTCTTCACCGCGCCGACCATGATGGCGTGGTCGCCGCCTTCGTATTCGCGCCACAGCTCACACTCGATGATAGCTGTAGCGTTGGCGAGGATCGGGTTACCCAATTCGCTCAAGGTCCATTCGATGCCTTGCGCCTTGTCTTTGCCTTTGCGGGCGAAGGCGTAGGCTTCGCTTTGCTGGCCGCCGGACAGAACGTGGATGGCAAAGCGTTTGTTTTTGATCAGCACCGGGTAGGAATCAGAACTGTAGTTGGGGCAGAACAGCACCAGCGCCGGATCCATCGACAGCGAGCTGAATGCACTGGCAGTCAGGCCGACGATCTGACCGTCATCGTCCAGGGTGGTGATAACGGTTACGCCGGACGGGAACGAGCCCATGACTTGTTTGTAGATGGCGGCATCGATCATTGGTCGGTCCTCGGGTGTTGTGACACTGTTTTTATGTGTTTGTTGGTCTGATGGTATACCAGTATTCGATCTTTGCAAGGCCTTTTAAGCTGAACCGATAAACGTGCCGCGTTCGTCGGAAACTCAGCATTTACGGGGCTTTCGGCTGGTCTGCAGGCCACGGTTTCAGCGAGGATGGCGTATCAGCTGGCGTCGTAAACTACGGATCAGTCTTGTGAATTGTTTGGAATACCATAATATGGTCTGCATCTGAGGGGCGGCCAGAGAGTCCCCCCGGTTTGGCTTCATACAACGATAAGAACAGACAAACTCGAGTTCATGCATATGTCCCAGATGTCCCGGCAAGATCCGTTGATCGAGAACCATACGGTCGACTACGTCCCACTCGCGGAACGCCACGGGAAGGCCCGCGACCTGTTCACCCTTTGGTTCAGCACCAACATTGCGCCACTGCCCATCGTCACCGGCGCCATGGTGGTTCAGGTGTTCCATCTCGATTTGCTTTGGGGGCTGCTGGCGATTGCGCTGGGGCACCTGATCGGCGGCGTGGTGATCGCGCTGGCCTCGGCGCAAGGCCCGCGCATGGGCATTCCGCAAATGGTCCAGAGTCGCGGCCAGTTCGGCCGTTATGGCGCGCTGTTGATCGTGTTTTTTGCGGCGATCATCTACATCGGTTTCTTCATTTCCAACATCGTGCTGGCCGGTAAATCCATCGTCGGCATCTCGCCATCGGTGTCGGCGCCTCTGAGCATTCTGATCGGTGCACTGGCGGCCACGGCGATTGGCGTGATCGGCTACAACTTCATCCATACGCTGAACCGCATCGGCACCTGGGTGATGGGCAGCGCGTTGCTCGCTGGGTTCATCTATATCTTTGCCCATGACTTGCCGGCGAATTTTCTCACCCGCGGCAGTTTCAACCTGTCCGGCTGGCTGGCGACGGTATCGCTGGGGATTATCTGGCAGATCAGTTTCTCGCCGTACGTGTCCGATTACTCGCGATACTTGCCGGCGGATATCGGCATTGCCAAGCCGTTCTGGGCGACCTATCTGGGCGCGACGCTGGGCACGATTCTGTCGTTCAGCTTCGGCGCGGTTGCCGTACTGGCGACCCCGGAAGGCACCGAAGCGATGGTCGCGGTCAAGCAATCGACCGGTTGGCTCGGGCCGATTCTGATGGTGTTGTTTCTGCTGAATATCATCAGCCATAACGCGCTGAATCTGTATGGCGCGGTGCTGTCGATCATTACCTCGATTCAGACGTTTGCCAGCCAATGGACGCCCAGCATCAAGGTGCGCGTGGTGTTGTCGAGCGTGGTGCTGGCCGGTTGCTGCGTGGTTGCGTTGGGCGCGTCGGCGGACTTCATTTCCGAGTTCATCGGTTTGATTCTGGCGCTGCTGCTGGTGCTGGTACCGTGGGCGTCGATCAACCTGATCGACTTCTACCTGATCAAGCGCGGCTGCTACGACATCACCTCGATCTTCCGCGCCGATGGCGGGATTTACGGGCGCTTTAATCTGCACGCGATCATTGCCTACTTCATTGGCATACTCGTGCAACTGCCATTCGCCAACACCTCGCTGTATGTCGGACCGTACGCCAATCTGGTTGAGGGTGCGGACTTGTCCTGGCTGGTGGGCCTGGTTGTCACCGTGCCGTTGTATTACTGCTTGGCAACACGCAGCCAGACTCAGCAGAGCAGGGCGGCGAGATTGGGTTACACCGACTGAGCTGATCCGCTTCACCACAATGCCCGGCCAAGTGCCGGGCATTGTTGTTTCCGCATCCCGGCGGTCAATCAAATTGGCCACATCGATCCCCTTTTGGCCCATCCCCCACTGTGCTCCAGCTACGCTGTCAGCAAGAATCAAAACCACAACAAGACGCTCGACCCTTTTTACCCTTGGCTACCTTTACAGCCGCTGCCGTGTACAGAACATAAAAACCATCGAACTCACGCTGCCTTTTGGGGAACAACCATGGTCACGATGAAACGCATTCTGGGTGCCACTGTGTGTGGGCTGACGCTGCTGGCCGGCGCTGTCCAGGCTGAGCAACGCGAACTGCGCGTGTACAACTGGGCGGACTACATCCTGCCGTCCGTGCCCAAGGATTTCGCTGCAAAAAGTGGCATCAAAGTGACCTGGGACACCTTCGACACCAATGAATCCCTGGAAGCCAAACTGCTCACCGGCAACTCCGGTTACGATCTGGTGGTGCCGTCGAACCAGTTCCTTGAAACGCAGATCAAGGCTGGCGTGTTTCAGAAACTGGATAAATCGAAGCTGCCGAACTGGAGCCACCAGGATCCAGAACTGTTGAAACTGCTGGGCAAGAACGATCCGGGCAACCAGTACGGCGTGCCTTACATGGTCGGCACTGTGCTGATCGGCTTCAACCCGGCCAAAGTCAAAGCGGCACTGGGCGACAACGCGCCGGTGGACAGCTGGGATCTGGTGTTCAAACCGGAGAACATGGAAAAGCTCAAATCCTGCGGCGTGGCGATGCTTGATTCGCCGACGGAAATCCTGCCGTTGGCCCTGCATTACCTGGGCCTCGACCCGAACAGCCAGAACCCCGCCGACTATGAAAAAGCCAAGGAGCTGATGCTCAAGGTTCGCCCGTACGTGACCTACTTCAACTCGGCCAAGTACATGACCGACATCGCCAACGGCGACATCTGCGTGGCCATCGGTTACTCCGGCAGCTTCTATCAGTTCGGCAACCGCGCCAAAGAGGCGGGCAACGGTGTGGTGGTCGACTGGCGCTTGCCGAAGGAAGGCGCGCCGATCTGGTTCGACACCTTCGCCATTCCGAAGAGCGCGAAAAACGTCGCCGAAGCGCATGAATTCCTCAACAACCTGCTCGATCCGAAAGTGATCGCACCGATCAGCGACTTCCTCGGCTACCCGAATGCGAACAAGGATTCGATGCCGCTGATCAACAAGGAAATCACCGACAACCCGAACCTGACGCCGACCCCCGAAGCGCTGAAAAACCTCTACGTCGTGCAGCCGTTGCCGCAGAAACTTGAGCGCGTGCGCACCCGCGTGTGGACCAGCATCAAGTCCGATAAGTAACACCGATCCCCTGTAGGAGTGAGCCTGCTCGCGATAGCGGTCTGTCGGACAACGCGGTGTTGACTGGCAGACCGCTATCGCGAGCAGGCTCACTCCTACAGGGTCTTGTGGTGTTTCATTCAGTGCGGCGTTCGGCATCTCTGGTCATGACCAAGCTGAGCAGGACTGAGCCAAGGATCACCCCACCCACCACCGCCAGCGACCATTCCACCGGCATGTGCAGCCACGGCATCAAGACCATCTTGCCGCCGATAAACACCAGCACAATCGCCAGCCCATACTTGAGCAAGTGAAAGCGATCCGCCATGTCCGCCAGCAGGAAATACAGCGCACGCAGGCCCATGATCGCGAAGATATTTGAAGTGAAGACAATGAACGGGTCAGTGGTCACGGCGAATATCGCCGGGATGCTGTCGACCGCAAACATCAAGTCACTGGCCTCGATCAGCACCAGCACCAGAAACATTGGCGTGGCCCAGCGCACGCCGTTCTGCAGGACGAAAAACCGTTCGCCATGAAACCCGCTGGTGATGCGCATATGCCCGCGCACCCAGCGCAGCAACGGATTCTTGTCCAGGTCTGGCTGGTGGTCGGCAAACACCAGCATCTTGATCCCGGTGATGATCAGGAACACGCCGAACGCGTACAGCAGCCACTCGAACTGCGACACCAGCCACACGCCGGCGAAAATCATCACCGCGCGCATCACTATTGCCCCGAGCACGCCGTACAACAGCACCCGTCGCTGTAACTCCGGCGGTACGGCGAAGTAGCTGAAGATCATTACGAAGACGAACATGTTGTCGATCGACAGCGATTGTTCGATCAGATAACCGGTGAGGAATTCGAGGGTTTTCTGCCGGGCGATCTCGGTGCCGAACGCACCGTGCAAATACCACCAGAGCAGCGCCGCGAAACTCAGTGCCAGCAGGCACCAGGCGATGACCCAGGACAAGGCTTCGCGAACCGACACCCGATGCGCCTTGCGCCCACCGAAGACAAACAGGTCCAATGCCAGCATGGCAAGCACGAAGACGATGAAGGCGCCCCACATCCACGGTTCGCCGATATTGATGTTGGTAGGTGGCATGTCACGCTCCCTGTCTATTCTTGGATTGGGGTCAGACGAGGCCATGCTAGCGACGAGTTTGCGGCAAAGAAAAATCGTTTATTTCTACGCAACAGTTCGATAAAAACGAACTATCTGCCCTCGTTATCAGCTCGGGCATTTTTTACGGAGCAATGTTTTCAGCGATGAATACCGACATTCTCGAACCTCAAGCGGTGTGCAGTCCGATCACCAGCAGCGCAATATTCATCGTCGCGACGCTGAATGCCGGGCCTGAAGCAGCGCAAACCGTCAAAGACTGGTGCGGCGATGTCGCCGGGCTGGTGCGCTCGGTTGGCAAGCGCGTCCCGACCGGCAACCTGACCTGCATCTGCGGTTTTTCCTCGAACGCTTGGGATCGCCTGTTTGGCCATCCGCGCCCGGCGTCGCTGCACGATTTTCGCGAGTTTGGCGAGGAAGGGCGGCACGCGCCGGCAACCCCGGGCGATCTGCTGCTGCACATTCGCGCCGATCAAATGGATCTGTGTTTTGAACTGGCCACGCAGATCATGGCGGTTCTCGGCGATGCGGTGACGGTGGTCGACGAAGTGCAAGGTTTTCGCTATTTCGACATGCGCAGCATCATCGGTTTTGTCGACGGCACGGAAAACCCGGTCGGGCGCAAAGCGGTCAACTTCACCATCGTCGGTGACGAAGACCCCGACTTCAGCGGCGGCAGCTACGTGCTGGTGCAGAAATACCTGCACAACATGGCCGCGTGGAACGGCCTGAGCGTTGAAGCACAGGAGCGCGTTATCGGTCGCACCAAGCTCTCCGATATCGAACTGGACGACGCGGCCAAACCGAGCAACTCGCACAGCGCGCTGACCACCATTACCAACGCGGCCGGGGAGGAAGTGAAAATTCTCCGTGACAACATGCCGTTCGGCCGGCCGGGGGCAGGGGAGTTCGGCACCTTCTTCATCGGTTACGCGCGCTCGCCCGAGCCGATCGAGCAGATGTTGGAAAACATGTTCGTCGGCAAGCCACCGGGTAACTACGACAAGTTGCTGGATTTCAGCACCGCCGTCACTGGCAGCCTGTATTTCGTGCCGTCAGCGGACTTGCTGGAAGCACTGGCGGATCGCTGATCAGCGAAAAAACTCACCCGGCGTTTCGCCAAACTGTTGGCGAAACGCGGCGATAAACGCCGAGGTCGAGTCGTAACCACAGGCCAGCGCAACGTCGGTGACGCGTTCGCCTTTTTCCAGCGGTGTCAGCGCACCGAGCAGGCGCAAACGCTGGCGCCATGCGCGGAAGGTCAGGCCGGTGTCACGTTGAAACAGGCGGGTGAGGGTCTTTTCGGTGACGCCGAACTTCTCGCTCCAGTGGCTCAGCGTGGTCTGCTGTTCCGGGTGTTGCTCCAGGCTCTGGTAGATCTGCTTCAAGCGGGCGTCTTGCGGCAACGGCAGCATCAGATCGATCTGCGGCGCCTCGGCCAATTGATCAAGGATGACCTGGGCCAGACGTCCGTGCGGGCCGCTTTGCTCGTATTCCACCGGAACCTCACTGAACGCGCGGATCAATTCCCGGAGCAGGTCGCTGACGCCCAGCACATGGCAGCGCTCAAGCGCCCATCCGGCGACGCTGCAATCGATGTAGAGACTGCGCATTTCCGTGCGAGGCGAGCTGAACACCCGATGCGGCACGCCCGCCGGGATCCACACGGCGCGCTCCGGCGGCGCGACGAAGCGGCCGGCGCTGGTCTGTATTTCGAGTACGCCCTGAATCGCGTAGGACAACTGTACCCACGGGTGGCTGTGGCGTCGGGTCAGGGCGCGATTGGGCAGCGATTCGGTGCGTCCGTAGAGTGGACGCGGCAGGCTGGGCAGCCCGGGAATGCTGCGACGGACGCTTTTCTCATGTCCTTTAGGCGGCATCTTGTGGCCCTTCGGCGTTAGTCGGTAATTGGCCGTCACGTTAGAGTCGTCGGCACGCACTGGCAACCCCCGGATGAACCGACCATGACTCGCCCACGTTTTTTGCCCGATAACTTCACCCTGACGCTGATCGGCGTGGTGCTGCTGGCCAGTTTCCTGCCGGCCAGCGGCCAGGTCGCCGTCGGCTTTGGCTGGTTGACCAACATCGCCATCGCGCTGCTGTTTTTCCTGCACGGCGCCAAGCTTTCCCGCGAGTCGATCATTGCCGGTGCCGGTCACTGGCGCCTGCACTTGCTGGTATTTGGCCTGACCTTTGTGCTGTTCCCGATTCTCGGGCTGGCGCTGAAACCGCTGTTGTCTCCACTGATCGGCGACAAGCTGTACATGGGCATGCTTTACCTGTGCGCACTGCCGGCAACGGTGCAATCGGCGATCGCCTTCACTTCGCTGGCGCGCGGTAATATTCCGGCGGCGATCTGCAGCGCGGCAGCTTCTAGCCTGTTCGGGATTTTCCTCACGCCATTGCTGGTGACGCTGCTGCTCGACGTCCACGGTGATGGCGGATCGACGCTGGATGCGATTCTGAAAATCAGCGTGCAGTTGTTGCTGCCATTCATTGCCGGGCAGATCGCCCGTCGCTGGATCGGCGCGTGGGTGGGGCGCAACAAGAACTGGCTGAAGTTCGTTGATCAGGGTTCGATTCTGTTGGTGGTCTACGGCGCATTCAGTGAAGCGGTCAACGAAGGCATCTGGCATCAGATCCCGCTAGTCGAACTGCTCGGGCTGGTGGTGGTTTGCTGCATCCTGCTGGCGCTGGTCTTGCTGGCGTCGACGCTGCTCGGCAAGGCGTTCGGTTTTAGCCAGGAAGATCGCATCACCATTTTGTTCTGCGGCTCGAAAAAGAGCCTGGCCACCGGTGTGCCGATGGCGCAGGTGTTGTTTGCCGGTAGCACGATTGGTGTGTTGATTCTGCCGTTGATGCTGTTCCATCAGATTCAATTGATGGTCTGCGCGGTGCTCGCTCAGCGTTATGCGAAACGGCCGGAATCGGTGCCGGAGCTGATGGCGCAAGTCGATCCATGATGCTGACCGCCTGGTTCCTCCAACCTCCAACCTCCGACGCCCGGCGACCCATCAGTTCAACCCGTTCGTCCTATTGCGGGAAGTTGCTGCATCTGACTTTGATCAAGGTGTTAGGGCAAGCACAGTGTTGTGTGCAGGGCGAGCAGCTATGGCCCAGATCTGAATTGATCTCATGAGTTCAGGAGTATTTTGTTGGAGCAGCGTTCAAGATGACTTAATGAATGGGGCTGTTGCGCCTATCGGATTGGCACGTTGGTTGTTGCACAGATATGATGAATCAAAGCTTGAATCGCTTCGACGCTTGAATCGGCTGACCGGCCAGTTACCCCTATGACTCCAGGCGGTTTTTTCCCTTCCTGATCCCGACAGGAAGAAGTCATCGTCGCCTGTCTGGATCGATCTTCTATGACATCTCAAGGACATCAAGGCGCAACCGGAACTGTTGCGGAAGATGAACATGCCTCCAGAGCGACTCCCCTCGCCGGATTCGAGTACCAGATAGATGTCTCAGTCTGGCTTGCTCTCGATTTGATTCTGGTATCCCGACAGACCAGAGAGGTGGTGCTCGAGCCGGCAAGTCAGGAAGATCTTGAAGCAGAACTTTCAGGTCAAGAGCCGGGACGGCTCGTGAGTCTGGTGCCGATGGCCGACTATACATTGGTTGTCCAGGCTAAGAGGCGTGAAGGTAATGCCTGGACACCGAAGACGCTCAAAAGCCTGCTTGAATACGGCAGTACAATCAGGCCCAGTGCATCCACTCGGCTGGCCGATCCCCGCTGCCGTTACTTGCTGGTTACCAGTGCGGGCCTGAACGGTGATGCGCAAAAGCTCGGTCGGCGCAGACCGGGAATGTGGCCCGGCCCGGACACATTACCGCAGTTGATCGCTAAGGGCCTCAATCACGACATCACCGGGCGATTTGCTGTCATTGCCAATCAGGACGACGAGCGTCTTCGCGTTGATATTGATCGACTTCTTCGAGAAAGCTGTCGCGTACCCAATGCTCGACTTGAGGCGTGCCTCATCCAGTTGCGAGAAGCCGCTCGTGCCCGAATAGTGCGAGCAGGGGGGGGGCGTTTGGAGCGTCAGGAACTCGAAGACATCATTCGCCGGCATGACGGCTATCTCGCGAGCTCGCCAGAGCTCGAGCATTATGTTTACCCGACTAACTGGTCAGATCTGCGAGCGCAGATGGCACAGAAATCGGCGGCGATTCTGGTCGGCCAATCCGGTACAGGGAAAACCCTTGCGACTCAAATGCTCTATGACGAATTGCGCAAAGTACATCCCGGGCTGACGCGAGTATTGATCAGGCAGGGCCCTTCACAACTGCGCGACGATACGACTCCAGCGCCCGTACTCTACGACATCGAGGATCCGTGGGGGCGGTTCGACTTTGATCAAAATAGTCGCGCGTGGAACGATCAACTCGGCCGTTTTTTCGCCAGTGCCAGAACCGACAGAATGATAATTGCAACGTCGAGACGGGACGTTGCATTAGCATCAGGCTCTTTGGATACGATAAAAAACTGGGAGATCAAACTGGAGGCTGAGCACTACGGTTCGGATCAACGGCACAGGCTCTACACGACTCGAGTAGACAGTTTGCCGCAAGCACAGCAAAAGCTCACTCGTCTGTCTGAAACCCAAGTGCTGGGCGAACTTGCTACGCCGCTAGAAATTCAGAAATTCTTCGATGCCATACGAGCGTTGGATCCTGAGGATTTTCACAGCGATTTTTTTATCGTGAATGAGGCCATTCGTCGTGCACACCAAAACTCGATAGAGCAAACGGTCATTGAGCAGATTGAGGCACGCGGAGATATAGACGCTGCCGCGATACTTTGGGCCCTCCTTGGAACCGGCGACCAAGTGACTCGCTCGATCCTTCTTGTGGTCGAGGATGGTCTATGTGACATGGATGAAAAAAATTCCGCGAATGTCTCTTCGCTGGTTGATTGCTTTGTCGCCGCTCGTAACTTCCGCCAAAACGAAGCAGGTGACCTTACCTATTACCATCCGAGAGTCGAAGCCGGAATCACCCGAGCGCTTGAGAAAAATCGTCGGCAAGTACGGCAGGCGTTGCGTCGACTGATTGATTTTCTGGTTTTGTGCAAGCGTCCAACAATCGAATGGGGCGTTGCAACAGCGGCTCTCATACTTGAACGGGTCGGCACTTCCTTTGCAATTGAACCTGGTGAAGCCGTGCAAGCCAGGATTGATGCATGGCTGGAAGCAAGGCTTATGGAAGGCGGGAAGGAGTTCGAACAGTATCTAAAATGCGCTGCCAATGTGGGGTCCAGCGCGAGCAACGCTGCAGAGGTTGCTCGCTTTTTATTGACTCGAGCCCCAACCGCGTATGCCGGAAGGGATGAGTGGGAAGCGTTGATGCGACCGGCTGAGTGGTATCGCGCGCGCGCGGTTTCAATGTCTACAAAGCCTCTGTTGGAAACGTTCATACGAACACTGTTGCCGATTGATTTTGCTAGTTATCCGGCAAACTTCGCCCAAGAACTTTCAAAATTTGTACACGGTCTGGAGTCTGCTTTTATGGATGCTGCACGCGCAGTAGTTCAGGCCGGCGACTTGTTTTCGCATGACGCTATTGCTTATGGCGCGCTTCAGGACTTCGACGGGTTCGAAGAAATAGTTGATTTGGCAGTGAGCTTTCTGACGCCAACGGAGGACGACCT
Organism: Pseudomonas sp. Irchel s3a12; assembly: GCF_900187485.1. NCBI lineage: Bacteria > Pseudomonadati > Pseudomonadota > Gammaproteobacteria > Pseudomonadales > Pseudomonadaceae > Pseudomonas > Pseudomonas sp. Irchel s3a12. The sequence goes on along the minus strand of NZ_FYDN01000009.1, from coordinate 132,202 downwards.
TCGCAAACGTGCGATAGATTACCTTGATGTGGTCAACTGCGTTTATGACGAGGAGCATGAGTTCTTTCTTCACGACAATGACCAAGGGCAGGCGGCCCGTCAGTTTCTCGAAGCATATGTCAATGTCGCTCGTGCCAAACGAAACTGGGAATGTTTGGCGCGTCACCGGCATATAAAATGGCTTAGGCATCATTGGCTGTGGAGTTTCTCTAGAGATGTTCGCTTGCATTCACTGGACGATGACGAACTTGCTGCAGCCTTCGCTGTTGGATACGGGACAGAGGAGGAGGAATACCTCTGGTTGGCGTTATTGTCAGACTGGAAAGAGCAATACAGTGTTGCCCTTCACACGCGGCTGCGTGAAGGGGCGTCGACGTTTGCCGTCGACTCTTCAGCATTGGCTTGCGTTTTAAGGAATGATCAACAGGGCTGGCGGGAGCTTTTGGCTTATCTGAGACAAGAGCGGAATGTTGAGCGATTTGTAAATATCGGGCGAGGGCTCGCGCATCTTCATTGCGATGAAACCCAAAAAGGCCAGAACGCGCTGGCTGAGGCGGCTCGGATGCAATTACCTGCGCCGTTCAACGAAATCTGCGCTGCGGAAATCGAGCTGAAGAAAGAAAAACGGGTCGTTCTTTCGCAAACAGCGCTGCAAACGTTGCAAGGTATTGAGAATGCAGACGCTTTGATACGCTCCCTCCGGTTGCAACTGGATGCACACTGTCCGCTATTCATCGAGCCGGATGTGTGCTGGGCATTAGAGACAAGCTATGACTTCGACACGGTTGTGAACGCGGTATCGGCAGCTATCCGGCATGGGATGGCATCATATGTGAACGCTGCTTTGAAAAACCAGTTCGCGCATGCCGTAGCGATGGCGCTCGGTGCCATTGCCTCATCGCTGGAGGGGCCTTTGCCGGCGTACCTGCTGGATCTTGCAAACCATCGAGGGAGCCCGGTTCGATTGACTTTGGCAGAAGCGCTCTGTGCAAATGTTCATCCTTCCTATCAGCAAACGCTGATCAAGCTTGCCAAGGATCAATGGTGTCAGAGTGACCTGTACCCCAATTCGGAGTATCCAATAGCGCGGGTTGCAATTGCTGGACTCATCGAACTTGGCGGGGTCGAGTATCGTGACGGTCTCGAGCTGTGGAGCAAGGCCATACTTTCCTCAGACGATGAAGTGCTCGCCGGTATTTTCCGCGTGCTGGCGAACTCTGGTGCAAATCTACAACGAATGCTTTTTGATTGGGCAATGACACCGGATACAGGCCGTTCGCAATCTGCTGCTATTGTTGCTCTCCTGGATTCACGCGAATCTATCGATCAGCGACTGATCGAAGAGTTTAGCGCCGACCAGATCGCTACGTGCCATGCACTGGGGGCGGGTCTTCTAGCAGTGCTTCTGGGGGAGCGAGGTTCTGTTGTATCAGTACAGCGGCTAGCAAAGGATTTGGCAATTAACCGCGTGCGTAGTTCTCTTTTATTTCTCGTAGCGGGCGTGCTGAATAAACGCGATCCTGTTGTTGCGAGGGAAATAGTGCAGTGGGTTACCTCCGATCCGGAAGTATTGGATTGGGCCCTGTCATGCACGACTACTACCATTGATGAAGCCCGGATTGCGGAGTTCGGGGAACCAGAGATCATTTCTCAGATCCGGCGGTATAAAACTCGGCTCAGTAATTAAATCCGCCCGAATACTTCACCGCGGCTGCCCGCGAGGGCACGTTCAATGTGCGCAACAACGACGACACATGAATCCGCACCGTGAACGGCGAAATATCCAGTTCACGGGCGATTTCCTTGTTGGTCTTGCCTTGGGCGATCAAGCGCAGCACGTCTTGCTGACGAGGCGTAAGGGCGGCGCCGGTTTCCAGCGGCAGCAAGCCGGACGGCGCAAACTTCACCAGCACCTCACCTTCACGAATCGCCAGAATCGCCTGACCGATTTCATCGGGGGCAATGTTTTTGCCGATAAAACCGTCAATGCCAGCGGTCATGACTTCGCTGATCAGCGACTCATCATCGACCATCGACACCACAATCAGCGTGGTACGCGGCAAGCGTCGACGCAGTTCGGCGAGCTGGCTCACACACGTGAGCCCGGGGAAGCGCAAGTCGAGAATCAATGTGTCCGGCTCGCCCAAAGGCAGCAGCGCCAATACGGCGTCGAGATCGCCCGCTTCTTCGATAACGGCTTCGGGCAGCAACCGCTGCACCGTGCGCAGCATCGCCTCGCGAAACAGCGGGTGATCGTCGGCTATGATAATTCGGCAGGTCATGGCTTGACCCTCCCTGGGTCAGGCGTTACTCAAGGCTTGCACCTTAGCACCGGGCGCGAAGGTTGCCTGTAGGCTGATTCGGAAACTGACGATTGCCGCACAAGGACGTTTAACCATGAAGTTCGAGAAAAACACCGAACTCGATCAGGCCAACCTGCGCATCATCATTGCCAGTATTGCCGTGGTTTACATGCTGATACTGGGTTTTTTGCCAGGCCAGCGCTTCGATACATACCTGCCGATCATTACCTACATCATTGTGTTTTTGTTGGCCTCGATCGCCCTGCGTCAGGCGATTGCGCGCTGGCCAGGGCATTACCCGGCGCGACGGATTTTCGCCATGATCCATGATTACACCGGTACCTGCTTTGGTCTGGTGGTGGGCGGCGAGATGGCGTTGCCGCTGTACGCGGTGATCATCTGGGTCAACCTCGGCAATGGCATGCGCTATGGCTCGCGCTATCTGGCGATTGCCACGGCGCTGGCGCTGCTGGCATTGCTGTGTGTTTATCGCCTGACGCCGGTGTGGCAGGCGCAACCGTTCATGGTGTTGATGCTGATGCTCACCAGCACGGTGATTCCGTTCTATGCGCACTTGTTGCTGGAACGCACGCGTAAGGCCTCCGAAGAGGCGGTGGCGGCGAATCTGGAAAAGTCGCGGTTTCTCGCTCAGGCCAGTCATGATTTGCGTCAGCCGATTCATTCCATCGGTCTGTTTACTGCCTGTCTGCGTGAGTCGAGACTGGGCGAGGAGGAACGGCGCTTGGTCGACAATATCGACCGTTCGTTGCTCAACGTTTCGCAACTGTTCCGCTCGATTCTCGATCTGTACACCCTTGATAACGGCCGGGTTCTGCCCAAACTGCAAACCCTCAATTTAGGGGAATGGCTCGCGGATCTGATTCGCCAGAACGCTGAAGCCGCGCGTTGGGCCGGGGTCGAATTGCATGTGCGCCCCTGTGAATATTGGGTGCGCACGGATCCGGCGTTGCTCGCGACCATGGTCCAGAACGTACTGTCCAACTGCTTCAAATACGGTGCGCATCGGCCGGTATTGATCGGTGTGCGTCGGCACGGGGCAGGGCTGTCAATCGTTGTTTATGACCGTGGCAACGGTATCGCCGAGGAGCATCAGGCCAAGGTGTTCGAGGAGTTTTATCGGGTACGGCAAGTGCGCGACAAAGACGTCGAAGGCGTGGGCTTGGGGCTGTCGATCGTCAAGCGTCTGGGTGAGTTGATTGGTGTCGGCGTTACTCTGCGTTCGCGGCTTGGGCGCGGAACAGCGGTGACTTTGTACGGGTTGCCGATCGCCGCGCCAGCGCCGTTAACGGTCAATCGGAATGAGGCGCGCCAAGTCGGTTTGCTGACCGGGCTGAAGGTGTGCCTGGTGGAAGATGACCGCAATGTGCTGCTGGCGACTTCAGCGTTGCTGGAGCGCTGGGGCTGTGTGGTTCAGGCCGAGTTGACGGCTCAGGATCTGGTCACCGACTGCGACATCATCGTCGCCGACTATGACCTCGGCACCCATGCCACCGGCATCGAATGTATTGATGATGTGCGCAGGCAGCGCGGTTGGGCGGTACCGGCGATGATCATCACCGGGCATGACGTCGAGAAAATCCAGGCAGCCCTGCACGACCGCGACATCGCCATCCTGTCCAAACCGGTACGCCCGGCCGAACTGCGCGCGACCTTGCGAGCCCTGCGCGATCGCCAGCCCGAACCCACCGAAAATGCCTTGTAGGTGTCCATGGGGCTGTAGGAGCTGCGGCACGCTGCGATCTTTGATGTTGATGAGAAGGGCAAGATCAAAAGATCGCAGCCTCGTTGCACTCGACAGCTCCTACAGGGTCAAGCGTCTAGCGTTTGCACAGGTAATCCTGGGTGATGGTGGTTTGCAGGCAGTTGTATTGGCCCATGGTGCGGCAGATGTTTTTCTCCGAGCCGGTCACTTCGGCGTTCTTGTAGCCCCAGGTCTTGCAGCGTTGTGCGGCGACGGTCAGGCCTTGTTCGGCGCTGGTCTGGCCGCTTTCGAATTGGCCCAGTTCATAGGAGACCTGGACGATGCCATCGTTTTTGCTGCCGCCAGTGGCTTCCCATTGTTTTGGCGTGGCGCAGGCAGTGAGGAAAAGGGCGCTGAGGGTGAGTGTCGCGATCAAGATTTTCATGAGCAAACGGAGTCCTTTACCGGGCGGAGAAGTTATTGCAGTGGGATTGGCGAGGCGCCTTTCGGCAGGCACGACAGCGGCGGCGACATCATGCCCATGCTGGCCACGGCGATGATTACGCCGCTGGGCAATTCACAGTTGTATTCCCCGGCCGGGGTGTACGCGGTGTAGTAGGTGAGGGTGCTGTCGTTGCGGATGTTGTCGATTTTCGACACCGGTTTACCGATCACCGTCTGAGCGCGTTCTTTCATGCTCGCTTCAGTCGGTTTCACGGTCTGGCAGCCGGCCACGCTGAGCAGCACGGCACCGAATACGGCGATTTTGGTAAGGTTTGCATGGAGTTTCATGGTGTTTCTTCCTTGGTGTTGTTCTGATTTCCAGGCACAACGATCCCGCACGCTGCGAACTGGCAACGTTGAGGAACATCGGGGGTTGCGGGGGAATATAACGCCAGCGGACAGGCCGGTCGATTAGCACAAATGTGCTAGTGCGGCGCTCAACAGGCAGCTCGCTAAAACCGCCTGTTGCGCCGAAGGAGGATTACTGTGGACTGTTGAACTGGTCGGAATAACTGCCGGTCATCAGTGCGGAGGCGACGCGATCAGAACCAACGCCGACACGAGAATAGGCAAACCGGTTGATGCCGGTGCGATCGGCGCCATCTGCCGCCAATGCGCCTGCACCGACATGATCGGCACCATCAGAAGCGACTGCGCCCGCGCCAACATGATCGGCGCCATCAGAAGCGACCGCGCCTGCACCGACATGATCGGCACCATCAGAAGCGACTGCGCCCGCACCGACATGATCGGCACCATCAGAAGCGACTGCGCCCGCACCGACATGATCAGCACCATCAGAAGCGACTGCGCCAGCGCCGACATGGTCAGCACCGTCGGAAGCTACAGCACCCGCGCCGACATGATCAGCACCATCAGAAGCGACCGCGCCCGCGCCGACATGATCAGCACCATCAGAAGCCACGGCGCCTGCACCGACATGATCAGCACCGTCGGAGGCTACCGCGCCTGCACCGACATGATCGGCACCATCGGAAGCCACCGCACCTGCACCGACATGATCGGCACCATCGGAAGCCAACGCTCCGGCCCCGACATGATCCGATCCATCGGAAGCCAACGCCTGCGGTTGTGCAGCCCAGACATTGGGCACCACCACGGTCGCCACGACCGCCAGAAGCACGCCTGACAACAGCTTGTGTTTCATAGTTTTCTCCATGACCCGGCAGCCACAAAGCGATAAGGCATCGTCCGCCGCTTGTTCGCTGGCGTTATGACTCATTGGCCTGGGTCAGTCTGGTGGGCGAAAGGCACGGGCACACCGTCAGGCGTGCGGGTGTCGACAGAATCATGATCGAACTGATTGAGTATAGATCGCGATAGCGAGGCGGTACGGCGGGGGGATCGGCGGCCTTTAGGCGCTTATCTTCCTGCCCGTTTTGAGCAAAGCTCAAATCAGTCTAAAAACTCTGATTCAAGTCCACGAGGCTTTGCTAGGCTCAAAGATGTAGGCGAAGACGCAGACTGATGCGCAATCGGATAGCAAGGGGGCGTGGGGCGCGCTCCGAAAGGTACACGGTTAGAAAGATCTCCGCGCTGAGATCCAGCCCTTATGCCGTGTGAAGCAGCCGAGGCACTAACTTTCAATTTGACCCGGTACTGTGGGAAGCCCGATAAACCTTGTAAGCCAGAGACCAGCACTGGCCGCCTGCTCGAACACCAAAGCCCGCTACGTGCGGGCTTTGTCGTTCCTGCCAGGTCAGATCGATTGCAGCGCCTGCGCCAGATCGGCACGCAGGTCTTCGACGTCTTCGACGCCCACCGACAGACGCACCAGGCCATCGCCAATCCCCAGTTTCGCCCGGGTATCAGCCGGAATGGTCGCGTGAGTCATGATCGCCGGATGCTCGATCAGGCTCTCCACACCGCCCAGACTTTCCGCCAACGCAAAGATCTTCACGTTCTCCAAAAACCGCCGCGCACCTGCCAGATCGCTGTTCAGATCAACAGAAATCATCCCGCCAAAACCACGCATCTGGCGCTTGGCTAACTCATGCTGTGGATGCGACGGCAGCCCTGGATAGTAGACACGTTTGACCTGCGGCTGCTGCTCCAGCCACTGCGCCAGATCCAGTGCGTTGCTGCAATGACGTTCCATGCGCAGGGCCAAAGTCTTCACCCCGCGCAGGGTGAGAAATGCATCGAACGGCCCGGCAATCGCACCGACCGCGTTCTGCAAGAAGCCCAGCCTCTCGGCCAGTTCTTGGTTCTGGCCGACCACGGCGATGCCGCCGATTACATCGGAGTGACCGTTCAGGTACTTGGTGGTCGAGTGCAGCACGATGTCGAAACCCAGCTCCAGCGGCCGCTGGATATACGGGCTGGCAAAGGTGTTGTCGGCCACGCTGATGATCCCGCGAGCGCGGCAGATACGGGCGATAGCGGCGAGGTCCGACAGGCTCAGCAGCGGGTTGGTCGGTGACTCGACAATCACTAGGCGGGTGTCGTCCTGCAGCGCCGCTTCGAACGCCGCCAGGTCAGTCAGATCGACGTAGCTGAAACGGTGTCCGGCACTGCGCTGACGGACCTTGTCGAACAGGCGGAACGTGCCGCCGTACAAGTCATTGCCGGAGATCACGTGCGAACCGGCATCGATCAGTTCGAGCACCGTGGAAATCGTTGCCAGCCCGGAGGCGAACGCGAACGCCTGGGTGCCGCCTTCCAGGTCCGCCACGCAACGCTCCAGGGCAAAACGCGTCGGGTTGTGCGAGCGCCCGTAATCGAAACCCTTGTGCACGCCGGGGCTGTCTTGCAGATAGGTGGAGTTGGCGTAGATCGGCGGCATCAGCGCGCCGGTGGTCGGATCCGGCGTCTGCCCGGCGTGGATCACCCGGGTCGCGAAGCCTTGGGATTTGTCGTCGTGCTGACTCATGCGAGGGATCTCCGTAATTGGTTGAGCATGTCGGTGCGGGTAATCAGGCCATGGAAGCCCGATGCATCGGCAATGATCGCGACGAGGCCACGGCTGAGCACCGCTTCCAGCTCAGCAAGGCTGGCGCCAGGGGCGAGGGTCTGCAGTTTGTCGGTCATCACGCTGGACACTGATTGGCTGAAGCGGGCGGCGTCTTCGTGCACCGCCAGCAGGATGTCCGACTCGTCGATCACGCCGACCAGTTGCTTGCCTTCCACCAGCACTGGCAATTGTGAGACATCCGCCAGGCGCATGCGCTGGAACGCGGTCAGCAGAGTGTCGTCGGGGCCGACACTGATCACGCGGCCGTCCTCGAAACGCCGGGCGATCAGGTCGCGCAAATCGCCGTAGCCCTTGCGCTGCAACAGGCCCTGATCGGTCATCCACTGGTCGTTGTAAACCTTCGACAGGTAGCGCGTGCCGGTGTCGCAAACGAAGCTGACCACACGTTTCGGCTCGGTCTGTTCGCGGCAGTAACGCAGCGCCGCAGCGAGCAGAGTGCCGGTCGACGAGCCGCCGAGAATGCCTTCGGCCTTGAGCAATTGGCGGGCGTGAGCGAAGCTTTCTTCATCGCTGATCGAATAGGCGTGGCGCACGCTGGAGAGGTCGGTGATCGACGGAATGAAGTCCTCGCCGATGCCTTCCACCGCCCATGAACCGGGCTTGGGCAGAGAGCCGTCGCGGCTGTATTGCGCCATCACCGAACCGACCGGGTCGGCTAGGACCATTTCCAGATCCGGCTGCACGCGTTTGAAGAAGCGGCTCAGGCCCGTCAGCGTACCGGCCGAACCGACACCGACGACGATTGCGTCCAGGTCATGTTCGGTCTGCGCCCAGATCTCCGGCGCGGTGCTGCATTCGTGGGCCAGCGGGTTGGCCGGGTTGTTGAACTGGTCGGCGAAAAATGCGCCGGGAATATCTTTCGCCAAACGTGCGGCGACATCCTGGTAATACTCGGGATGACCCTTGCCGACGTCGGAGCGGGTGATGTGCACTTCAGCGCCCATGGCCTTCAAGTGCAGGACTTTCTCGGTGGACATTTTGTCCGGCACCACCAGCACCACGCGATAACCTTTGGCGCGCCCAACCAGTGCCAGGCCCAGGCCGGTGTTGCCGGCGGTGGCTTCGACGATGGTGCCGCCGGGTTGCAGACGACCATCACGCTCGGCAGCGTCGATCATGGCCAGACCGATACGGTCCTTGATCGAACCACCGGGGTTCTGCGATTCGAGCTTGAGAAACAGTGTGCACGGGCCAGTATCGAAACGAGTGACTTGAACCAGCGGAGTGTTGCCTATCAGCCCAAGTACGGCAGGGCGTGATTCCTTTGACATTTCTTCACCTCTTAATGGTGTTGATTGCGTTCCAATCGCGGGGAAAAGACTCGCGTGCAACATAGGCTCAGACATCCTCTGTCGCAACCTTTAGTCGGCCGCAAATGCTGCCATTTCGATCTAACGATAGATCGAAATCAGAGACCTGCCGGGGCGGGTTCGAGTGCGTTTACACAGAGGCGTCATTGAGTTTTCAAAGGGCGTCTTCATGGCGACGAACAGCTTGAATTGGCGAGAAAATCCCCGGCGCAAAAAACCGTTCAGCCTTCACGCGCGCTCTCGGCTCCGGAGTGTTTACAAGCGACAAGCAGCAATATTTTTATCATGAGGGAAACTCGTGTTGATCACGATTAAAATGAGTTTGTCTCACTAGCGACCGATGCCGACAATGGCCGCCATCAACAGGACATTGGAGTTGTTTGTTATGGCACTGGCCCATTCCCTTGGATTTCCGCGCATCGGTCGCGACCGCGAACTGAAGAAAGCGCAAGAGGCGTTCTGGAAAGGAGAACTGAACGAGGCCGGCCTGCGAGATGTTGGCCGTGAGCTGCGCAAGGCCCACTGGGACTTGCAGAAAAACGCCGGTATGGAATTGCTGCCGGTCGGCGATTTCGCCTGGTACGACCAGGTCCTGACGCACTCGCTGATGTTTGGCGTGATCCCTGAGCGTTTCCGTCCACACGACGGCAAAGCCACTCTGCAGACCCTGTTCGGCATGGCCCGTGGCGTCAGCGACAGTTGCTGCGGCGGTGCCCACGCCCAGGAAATGACCAAGTGGTTCGACACCAACTACCACTACCTCGTCCCGGAATTCAGTGCTGATCAACAGTTCCAGCTGGGTTGGGATCAGTTGTTCGAAGAAGTCGAAGAAGCCCGTGCGCTGGGCCACAACGTCAAACCAGTGATTATCGGCCCACTGACGTATCTATGGCTGGGCAAGGCCAAAGGTGCGGAGTTCGACAAGCTGGAACTGCTCGATCGCCTGCTGCCGCTGTACGGCCAGATCTTCGCGCGCCTCGCCGCTCAAGGCGTGGAATGGGTGCAGATCGACGAGCCGATTCTGGTGCTTGATCTGCCGCAGGAATGGAAGAACGCGTTCGAGCGTGCCTACAACCAGATTCAGCGTGATCCACTGAAGAAACTGCTCGCTACTTACTTTGGTGGTCTGGAAGAAAATCTTGGTCTGGCGGCGAACCTGCCGGTCGATGGTCTGCACATTGATCTGGTGCGCGCACCGGAGCAGTACCCGACCATTCTCGATCGTCTGCCGGCCTACAAAGTGTTGTCCCTGGGCGTGGTCAACGGGCGGAATGTCTGGCGCTGCGATCTGGAAAATGCCTTGGCGACGTTGCGCCATGCTCATGAGCGTCTGGGTGAGCGTTTGTGGGTCGCGCCGTCCTGTTCGCTGCTGCACAGCCCGGTGGATCTGGGCCGTGAAGACAAACTCGATGCCGAGCTGAAAAGCTGGCTGGCCTTTGCCGTTCAGAAGTGTGAAGAAGTGGCTGTTCTGACGCATGCCGTCAATCAGCCGGAAGCGCCGAAAGTGCTGCGAGCATTGACTGAAAGCCGGTCGGTGCAGGCCGCTCGCGCTGCTTCGCCGCGCATTCACAAACCTGCGGTTCAGGCGCGGGTTGCGGCGATCACGGCCAAGGACAGCCAGCGTCAGTCGCTGTTTGCCCAGCGCATCGCCAAACAGCGCGCGGGTCTTGATCTACCACTGTTCCCGACCACGACGATCGGTTCGTTCCCGCAAACCGCGTCGATCCGCCTCGCTCGCCAGTCGTTCAAACAGGGCAAGCTGACCGAAGCTGAATACACTGAAGCCATGTACAGCGAGATCCGCCACGCAGTGGAAATCCAGGAGCGTCTGGGCCTCGATGTACTGGTACACGGTGAGGCCGAGCGTAACGACATGGTCGAGTACTTCGCCGAGCAACTGGATGGCTACGTGTTCACCCGTTTCGGCTGGGTGCAGAGCTACGGTTCGCGTTGCGTGAAACCGGCGGTGATCTTCGGCGACCTCAGCCGCCCGAAAGCCATGACGGTCGAGTGGATCCGCTACGCCCAAGGTCTGACCGACAAGGTCATGAAAGGCATGCTGACCGGCCCGGTGACCATGCTGATGTGGTCGTTCCCGCGTGAAGACGTCAGCCGTGAAGTGCAGGCCCGGCAACTGGCGCTGGCGATCCGCGATGAAGTGGTCGATCTGGAAGCCGCCGGCATCAAGATCGTGCAGATCGACGAAGCGGCGTTCCGTGAAGGTCTGCCGTTGCGTCAGGCGCAGTGGCAGCCTTATCTGGACTGGGCGACGGAAGTATTCCGTCTGTGCGCCTCGGGCGTGCGCGACGAAACGCAGATCCATACGCACATGTGCTACAGCGAATTCAACGATGTGATCGAGTCCATCGCGGCGATGGATGCCGACGTGATCACTATCGAAACCTCGCGTTCCGACATGGAGTTGCTGGATGCCTTCGAAGCCTTCGCTTATCCGAACGAAATCGGCCCGGGTGTCTACGACATCCACTCGCCACGCATCCCGGATGCTTCGGAAATGGCTAATTTGCTGCGCAAGGCTGCCAAGCGGATTCCGGCCGAGCGGCTGTGGGTCAACCCGGATTGCGGTTTGAAAACCCGTGGCTGGCCAGAGACTGAGGCGGCGCTGGTGCACATGGTTACCGCCGCCCGGCAGCTGCGTAAAGAGCTGGCGTAACGCTCGGGTTGCATGAAATAAAACACCTGTGGGAGCGAGCCTGCTCGCGAAAGCGTCCTGTCAGTCAACATTATTGTTGAATGATCTGCCGCCTTCGCGAGCAGGCTCGCTCCCACAAGGTTTTGGGCAAGTCATGAGATTCTGAATGGCCTCGCGGGACCTGTTGTTGCTACTGTGGCCAGCCGCAGTTCAGGTGTTTGCCGCTACATGAGTGATCAACCCGTTATCCAAACCGTGTCTGACGCAGACATTCCCGAGGTGCTGGATTTTGTTCTAAAGGCCCGTGCCGAGCTTTTCCCCAAGCTCAGCGCAACGGGCATGCCCGACGATCTGGCGCGTTTTGCCGAGGTTTATCTGCGTGGGGCAGGGCGCTTTCTGATTGCTCGCCACGAAGGGCAGATCGTGGCCTCGATCGGCTATCTTCCTTACGACCGGCGATTCCCGAACCTGGATTATCCCGACCGCAATGTGGTGGAAATCGTGCGCCTGTTCGTCGTGCCTTCACAGCGGCGATCCGGGCTGGCCAGCGCACTGTATCGATCACTCAATGATCTGGCACTCGCTGACGGCGTCGAGTTGATCTACCTGCACACCCATCCGTTTTTACCGGGGGCCATCGCGTTCTGGCAACGGCAGGGCTTCAAGATTATCGACGTCGACGCTGACCCGGTCTGGCAAACAACCCACATGCACAACGTCATGAGTGAAATCTGAGAATCTGCGCCCCATCGAACGGGTCCGTCAGGTAATGCGCCCTGACCCCGAACGTCTCCTGTAAGCGCTGCGGTGTCAGCACCTCCAGCGGCTTGCCCAACGCCACCAGCCGCCCGCGTTCCAGCACCGCCAGACGATCACATTTCAACGCCTGATTAAGATCATGCAGCGCAATCAACGTGGTCACCGGCAACGCCTGCACCACGTTGAGAATGGTCAGCTGATGTTGGATGTCAAGGTGGTTGGCCGGTTCGTCCAGCAACAGGATTTGCGGTCGCTGCGCCAGGGCCCGAGCGATGTGTACCCGTTGTCGCTCACCACCGGACAAGCTGCGCCAGAGACGGGTGCGCAGGTGCATCGCGTCGACGTCGGTCAGCGCCTGCTGAACAATGGCGTCGTCGGCCGCCGACCACGGTTGCAGCGCCGACAGCCAGGGCGTGCGCCCCAGCGCGACAGCGTCGAACACGCGAATACCGTCATCTGTGTCGGCTTGTTGTTCAACCACCGCGAGTTTTTGCGCAATGCTGCGTCGGGCCATTTTGCCCAGGCGTTGACCATCGAGCAGCACCTCGCCAGCGCTCGGTTCACGCAGCCCGGCCAGTAACTTCAACAGAGTGGATTTGCCCGCGCCATTCGGCCCGACAATGCCCAGGGTTTCGCCACGCTGAACCTCAAGGCTGACACCGTTGAGCAACTCGGCGCCGCGCACCCTGAAGCTCAGGCCGGAACAACTCAAAACACTGTTCATCGCGCCGACCTGCGGCCGACCAGAATCAAGGCGAACACCGGCGCGCCGACCAGCGCGGTAATCACTCCGACCGGAATCACCTGGCCCTTGATCAGGGTGCGCGACAGCACATCGGCGGCTATCAGAAACACCGCGCCACCCAACGCACTGGCCGGCAGCAACCGCGCATGACCGGTGCCCAGCAACAGACGCGCGGCATGAGGAATGACCAGACCGACAAAACCGATCGAACCGACAATCGACACCATCACTGCCGTCACCAGCGCCGCACAACCGATCAGCAGAATCTGCACACGCCGCACCGGAATGCCGAGCGACGCCGCCGAATCCGCACCAAAGGTAAACGCATCCAGCGCCCGCCGATGCCACAGGCACACAACCAACCCCAACACGGCCACTGGCACCGCCAGCCACACCGACGGCCAGCGCACGCCGCCGAGATTGCCCAGCAGCCAGAACATGATCCCGCGTGCCTGCTCGGAGCTTGCCGAGCGGGTGATCAGAAACGCCGTCAGCGCATTGAACAGCTGCGAACCGGCGATCCCCGCGAGAATGATCTGCCCTGTACCGCTGGCGGAGCCGCTGACCCGCGCCAGCACAATCACCAGCACGAACGCCGTGACCGCGCCGGCGAAGGCACCGACCGAGAGTGAGATGATCCCGGCACCTACGCCAAGCAGCGCGACCATCACGGCCCCGGTCGAGGCGCCGGCAGAAATGCCCAGCAGATACGGATCGGCCAACGGATTGCGCAGCAGCGACTGCAAAATCACTCCGCAGGTCGCTAAGCCGGCACCGCATGCCGCCGCGACCAATGCCCGGGTCAGGCGGTAGTTCCAGACGATGCCTTCATCGATCGGGTCGAGGACATGCCCGGCGCCCCACAATTTGTTCGCCAGCACTTGCAACACCACGTCCGGTGCAATCGAGGTTTCACCGATGGCCACGCCGGCGACCACTGCAATCAACAGGGTCGCCAGGGCCAGGAGCGTGCGGATCAGGCTGGCACTCATTGCGACAGGTCATAGCCGTTGATGGCCGTGGCCAATTGCTCAATGCCCTCGAACATGCGCAGGCTCGCCTGCATGGCCATGGCATCAAGAATGATGATGCGGTTGTGCTTCACCGCGTCCATGTTGCGCGTCACCGGATCACTGCGCAGGAAGGCGAGTTTCTTTTCATAGTCGTCGGCGGGGAAACGTCGACGATCCATGCGCGCGATGACCAGGAAGGTCGGATTGGCCTTGGCGATGGTTTCCCAACCGACGGTTGGCCACTCCTCATCGGACGCCACCACGTTGCGCACGCCGAGGGTGCTGAGCATGAAATCGGGAACGCCTTTGTGCCCGGCCACGAACGGCTCGATGTCCATTTGTGCGCTGGAGAACCACACCAGCGCGCTGGCGTCTTTGAGCTGTTTGCCTTGGGCGGTGGCAATCGATTTGGCGAGACTGGCCTTGAGTTGATCATTGAGCTGCTGGCCACGCTCCTGAACATCGAAGATCTGCGCCAGTTGGCTCACGCTTTTGTAAATCGTCTCGATGCGAAACGGCGCCAGTCGCGTGCCATCGGCGCCGACGAGGTTGTCCTTGGCTTCGCAATCGGAAGGCAGCAGATAGGTCGGAATCTTCAGTTCATGAAACTGCTCGCGAGTGCCCACCGCGCCTTGCGGGCCGACCATCCATTCCAGTTCCACGGCGACCAGTTCCGGACGCTTGCCGATCACCGATTCGAAACTCGGTTCGTTGTCAGCCAGACGCTCGATCTTGTCATCCTGCGCTTTGTATTTGGCCAGCACATTGTTGAACCACAACGAGGTGCCGACGACTTTGTCGCCCAGGCCCATGGCGTAGAGCATTTCCGTGCCGGCCTGGCCGATGGTCACGGTGCGCGTCGGTGCGTGCTGGAAGGTCAGGGTGCTGCCGCAGTTCTCGACCGTCAGTGGATAGACAGTCGGTGCCGCCTGCGCCAGGGCGCCAAGGCTCAGGCCGGTAAAGAGGGTGGCAACGCGGGGCAGCAGCATGGGGCAGTCTCCAGGGGAACCGTACGGGGAGCGGGAGAGTACGGTCTGGAAACACACCATCGAACGCGGTCAGGAAAACAGCGCAAGGCCGGGCAGCCAACGAAGACGCGCACGGCACGATGTCCTTCCCGGACACCCCGCCGGTTAGTAATCACTGTGCCGGCAGGTCTCCTGACTGATGCGTCATCGCCTGGCTCCGGCCTTCCCGGGATTCACCCAGTGGCAGTCGTGGAGCAGGCTCGGCACCTACAGTTGCGGGGGCAGTTCCGATCAGTGCTGTGCAAGCACCTCGGATTCCCTATTAGTCCCGTTCGGGAACCGACGGCGGCATGGTAGTCGATCGAGCCGCTGAAGGGGAGACGAATCTGCCGTGGCGAGGATTAGTGTTGGCTCATCAAACCGTGCAATACGCCCAAACGCAGGCCCGGTTCGGAGGGCAGCATTTGTGCGATACCGAATACTTTGAATGCCGCCAGCATTAACACCAGACCGCCGGGCAGAATGCTCTGGCGGTGTGGTTGCAGACCGGCAAGCTTGAGTTGTTGCACGTTGTTTACCTTCAACAACAGCAGCGACAGGCGCAGCAGTCCGCCGTAGGTGATGCCGTCCTGACCGAAGTCGTTGAGGCGATTGGTCTTGAGCACTTTGGCGAGCATGCGCGCGGTGCCGGACGAACCGATGGTCTGCTGCCAGCCTTGCGCGCGATAGCGCTTGGCGACATGTTCAAACTGCAGAATGGCGAAGCGTTCAGCCTCCTGTAGCGCGCCGGCGGACACATCGCCGCCGCGAAAGAATCGCGTGCTCAAGGTGCCGCTGCCGATGGCGATGCTTTCGGTTAACAAGGGTTGTGAGCCCTGGCCGAGGATCAGCTCGGTGGAGCCGCCGCCGATGTCGACTACCAGGCGCAGGTCGTCGGCGCTGGGCAAGGCGTGAGTTACGCCGGCGTAGACCAGCCGCGCCTCTTCATGGCCGCAAATGACGTCGATGGGAAAGCCCAGATGCCGCTCGGCACTGGCCAGAAAAAGTTGCGCGTTGTCCGCTTCACGCACCGCGCTGGTGGCCACCGCACGAACACGGCCGGCCTCGAAACCACGCAGCTTCTTGCCGAACCGCGCCAACGCCTGCCAGCCGCGATCCAGTGCCAGTGCATCCAGCGCACCACCGTCAAAGCCTTCGGCAAGGCGCACCGGCTCGCGCAGGGTTTTCACTTCCTGAATCTGCAAGCCTTTGCGGCTGCGCACCGACTGGCCGATCATCAGGCGAAAGGCGTTCGAACCCAGGTCGATGGCGGCAAACAGCGAGGCGTCGTCTTTCATGGGAATCCTTGCAGAGCATCCGTCGCGAGGCTCAAGACGGTTTGCGAGGATTCTGCCGTGATCTTGATGACATCCTGATGACGGGGGCGGGGCGGTTGAATGAATTTTCGGCTGTCATGACACTGTCATTATCCGGCGTCTATGCTGCGGTCAATACATCGCGTGTTCTTAAAGTTTTTGCTGCCATTTTTGGCAGCTTTTTTTTGCCCGCGATCTGGCTGTTGATCGTTCCCACGCTCTGCGTGGGAATGCCTCTAGGGACGCTCTGCGTCCAGTGACGCGGAGCGTCACGGGCTGCATTCCCACGCAGAGCGTGGGAACGATCAGCGCGGGGTGCGGACGATCAATTAGCAGGACTGCGGAGTTTCGCCCCGGGCCAGGCGCGCATTGATGTCGTCGATCACTTCGGGCAGCTCGGCGATGGTGTCGATCAGGTAGTGCGGGCGCGAAGGGGCGAACATTTTGCCGATTCGCGCACGCTCTTCCGCCAGTCGATCCGACGGCAACGCCTTGTATTGCTCATAGGTCAGGCCCAGTGCGTTGCCGGAACAGGTCAATGCCACCGTCCACATGCCGGCTGCGCGCCCTTCGAGAATCCCCGGCCAGGTGTCGTCGACCTTGACGCAGGCGGCCACGTCATCGATGCCCAGGGCAATCACGTTGGCCAAGGCCTGCGCCGGATACGGCCGGCCATTGGGCACTTCATCGGTGGCGACGACATGGTCGGCGACGTAGCCATTTTCCCGCGCCAGTTCGACGACCTTGGCCATCACCACCGCCGGGTAGCCCGAGCACGAACCGATTTTCAAACCCTTGTCGCGCAATGCCGCAATGGCTTCGAGTGCGCCCGGAATCAGCGCCGAATGCAGGGCGATTTTCTCGATTTGCAACGGCATGAAACGTTCGTAGATTGCCGTTACATCGTCATCACTCGGCAAGCGATCAAACGCTGCACGATAGCGTTCAGCAATCTGTGGCAAGTTGCACAGCGTGCGGATGTGATCCCACTTGCCCATGCCCATCGGCCCGCGCGCTTCTTCAAGCGATACCGCGACGCCGAACTCGGCAAAGGCTTCGACGAAGATTTGCGTTGGCGCAAACGAGCCGAAATCGACAACGGTGCCGGCCCAGTCGAGGATCGCGGCTTGCAGGTGAGTCGGTTGTTGGTACTGCATGGTCAATCTCCGTTTTCAGGTAAGCGTGGGCCATCCCTCGGCAATGAGGTAGGCGGTTCAAGGGTCAGTGCTGATCAGGTCAGCGGTGGATTCGCATCAAACAGTTCGGCAATCACCGGTCGGTTGCGGCGGATGCCGAGGCAGCACAGGTGGTATTCGATGAAAAACGGGTGATCGACAAAGGTGATCGGCTTGGTGCCCGGGGTTTCGGCGTACTCGACCGCCGAGACAAACCCGATGCCGATGCCCTTGACGATCGCGTGGACGATGGCTTCGCGGCTGTTGAGTTGCATGACGCAATTGAGATCGATATTGAGGCGCTTGCAGCTTTCTTCCACCAGTTGCCGGGTGCGCGCACTGGATTCGCGCATCACCCATTTTTCGCCGCTGATTTCACTGATGTGAACCTGCGCCTGACTTGCCCACGGATGGTCATCGCGGACCACGGCGATGATCGGATAACGGTGATACAGCCGCGTGTGGAAGCGCTCATCGAATTCCGACAAGGCCAGAATCGCCACGTCGATATCGAAGTTGAATAACCGCGCCAGGGTGTCCTTTTCCGAGGAAAACGAGGTTTCCAGTTCGATATCCGGGTGGCGCTGCATCAGCTCATAGGTCAGGTTCATCGCAATTGGCGGTGACACCGCGCCGAGGCGCAGCATGCCGGTCTTGCGCTGCTTGAAGCTCTGCAACAGTTGCACGGCTTCATCCTCCTGACCGAACAGGCCCTGAGTGATCGCATAGAGCTTGTGCCCGGCGGCGCTCATTTCGATGTAGCGGCCACGGCGATGGAACAGCTCGACCGAGAAGGTCTTCTCCAGAGCGTTGACCTGTTCGCTGACGGTCGGCTGACCGACGCTGAGAAACTCGGCAGCAAGGGTAAAGCTGCCGGTCTTGGCCACCGCATGAAATGAACGCAACCACTTGTGATACTGGTACATGCAAGCCCCGTCAGCGTCGAATGAACAAGGCCACTGCCGCACTGCACAGGCAGGCGCTGGTGACCACTATGAAGATCAGAGACGTATTTGCCGTGGTGTCAAGCAGACGCCCGATCAGTGGCTCGGCCAATCCGGCGAACAGGTACGAGGAAAAGTTCATGATCCCGGTCGCCGTACCGGCGCGTTTGGCCCCGACCAGATCCGGGCACAGCGCCCAGAAACTCGAGGCCGGGCCGTAGACGAAGAAGCCGCAAAGGAACAGGGCGATCAGGCCGATGACGCTGTGTGGGGGCAGGCTCCACATCCACAGGCTGGTCGCGGCGCCGAGGAACATATAGAGCATGATCGCCAGATACCGCTTGGAGCCGAACAGTTTGTCCGACACCCAGCCGTTGCTCAGTGCACCGACCGCCATGCCGACGGGGAGGGCGACAGTGATCCATTTCGGATCGATCATGCCGTCACCACTTTTCCAGTCAGCGCCGAGAAAGTGCACCGGCACCCAGACGATCAAGCCGTAGCGCGCCGCGTTCTGAAAGCCCAGTGACAGCGCGGCGATGAGCAGGCGAGGGTTCTTCAGCACGGCTTTGTAGCGTTGTGCCGAGGATTCGACTTCGCCCTGTGCCGCTTCCTGATGTTTGTCGTCAGCGTTGGCCACGCCGGTATCACCCACCGGTTCGAAGCCCAGATCCTGCGGGCGTTCGCGGGCAACCAGGTAGAAAATGATCCCGCCGGCGAGCATCAGCAGCACTGGCAAACGGAAGATCCAGCGCCATTCCAGTTGCAGCACTTCGAGCACGACGATAGAGGTGACGTACGACAGAATCGACGCGCAGCCGGCGGCGAAGGTGTAAAAACCATAGACCTTGCCGCGCTCACCTGCTGCCCACCAATTAGCAATCAGCCGACCGCCCGGCGCCCAGCCCAAGGCTTGAAAGTAACCGTTGACGCCCCACGGCAGAATCAGGCTGGTGAAACCACTGGCAAAACTGGTTGCCCAGTTCGCCGCGCAGGACAGCACCGCACCGAGGGTCATGATGCGCCGGCCACCGAATTTGTCGGCGAGGTTGCCGTTGATCGCCTGGCCAATCGCGTAGGCCCAGAGCATCGCCGCAGAGGCCCAGCCGAGGGTTTCTTTGCTCAAGCCGAACTCGGCCTGAATCCCCGGAATGGCAAAACCGAAGGTCTGCCGACCGGTGTAGAAAAACAGGTAACAGAACATCGCCGCCAGCAGCATGCGCCACTGGGCGACCCGGAACGAGGCAGAACGGACGGCGAGACCAGGCATTGTTTCGGCACGATTCATGATCTTTTCCTTATTGTTGTCGGTTCCCGCCGGGTGTCGTCGGCGGGTGCACTCTTTTTCGGTGCGGCAGGAAATCACCGCGGCTGCATGCCGCTGGCGGTGCTTGGGTGACTCGGGTGTTATCAGGCGTCAGGCGGCTTGTGAACCGATGAAGTTCTTGCCGCGCGCACCCTGCATCGCGAGCTGGATGATGGCTTCGGCGTCCTTGGCCGAGACGCCGTAATCGGCAAACTCGGTCTTCACCCCGAGGCTGTGCAGGAACTCGCGCAGTTGCTGTTGGGCTTTGCCCAGGTCCGCGCCGAATACCCGTTGCAAGGTACGGTCGCGCGTGGCGTCGTGGCCCCAGGCCAAACCCAAAACCAGCGGTAAGGTGAAGGAGCAGGCGATGCCGTGGGGCAAACCGTGGCGCAACGTCATCTCATAGGAAATCGAATGCGCCAGCGCGGTTTTGGTGTTGGAAAATGCCAGCCCGGCCTTGAGTGCGGCGAGGGCCATGCGCGTGCGCAACTCTTGGCTCGACAGATCTTTGTGCAAACGCGGCAGGCATTCGAGAATGTCTTCAATCGCGGAAATGGCAAAGGTGTCTGAGACCGGGTTGGCGTTGACGTTCCAGATCGCTTCCAGCGCATGGGACAGGGCATCGAGCCCGGTGGAAACGGTGACGCCGGCCGGTACGGTGAGCATCAGTTGCGGGTCGATGATCGCCACCCTTGGCCAGGTGCAGTCCAGGTGCAGCGAATATTTCTTTTGGCTGGCGCTGTCCCAGATCGTCGCCCACGGGGTGACTTCGCTGCCGGTGCCGGCGGTGGTCGGTGCGGCGATCAGTTGTTTGCACCGGGCTGGCGTGAAGGGCTTGCCGCTCGACAGCAGGCTCAACAGTTCATCGAAACGGCCGGATTCGGTGCCGACGATCAATGCCTTGGCGGTATCGATGGCGCTGCCGCCACCCACGGCGAGGACCACGTCACAGTCACCGGCGTGTTGCCAGAAGTGCTCGTAAGTGCTGCGCAGATGGGCGACGTCGGGGTTGGGCTGAACGTCTTCGAACACATAAACCAGACGCGCACCGAGCAAGGCTTGCAGGCGATCGACCAGCCCCAGGCCACGCGCTTCGGGAAAGGTAACGAGGGCCACGGTCTGCTGTTCGGTGAGGGCGGCGAGGTCTTGCAGGCTGCCCCAGCCGAAACGGGTATCGACGGGGTTCTGGTAGCGGGCAGTCATGGTGAATCCTTCTTGTTGTTGTCGTGTGGCGCCATACTCAGCGCCCGTCGACAACGGCTCAAATCGATAATTCGCAGGTTTGAATCGGCTCAGCCGATAACAGCTTTACGCTAGTGCGCCGAACCGCTCTGGATGGCGGCACGCAACCGGCCGGAAACGGCATCGGCGACGATCACCATGAAGGTGATGACGATGATGCAGGTCGCAGTTTCCTGGTATTTGAACAATTTGAGACTGCTCACCAGTTCGAAACCCAAGCCACCAGCACCGACCATGCCCAGCACCGTGGCCGAGCGCAGGTTGACTTCGAAGCGGTACAGAATCACCGCAATCCATGCGGTGATGACCTGCGGCAGCACACCAAACACGATCACCTGCAGTGGTCGCGCACCGGTCGCTTGCAGCGCTTCAATCGGGCCTTGGTCGATCTCTTCGATGCTCTCGGCGAAGAACTTGCCAAGCATGCCCAGGCCATGCAACGCCAGCGCCAATACGCCGGGGAACGGGCCGAGTCCAACCGCCGAGACGAAGATCAGCGCGAGGATCAGTTCATTGATGCTGCGGGTGAAATTCAGTGCCTGACGCGTGGCGTGAAATACCCAGCGGTTGCGGCTCAAATTGCGTGCCGCGAGAAACGACAGTGGAATCGCCAGCAACACGCCGAGCAGGGTGCCCCAAATGGCGATCTGCAAGGTTTCCACCGCTGGCGCGAGCAGACGCGGAAGAATGCTCAGATCCGGTGGGAAGGTGCGCGAAAGGAAATCACCGATCTGTGGCAACCCCGCCGCCAGTTCACCGAGGCTGAGCTGCGCGCCTTGTGCGCTCCATTTCAGCGTCCACAGCACGATCAGGACGACGGCGCCGGTGGTCAGCCAACTGCGCGGGCCACGGGGCCGGTCGCCGACCCACTGATAGTTTTGCGATTGCATGCTCAGGCCCTCGATGCAGTGCAGTAGGACAGGGTGGGCGTGGGCACGTCAGCAGGGGATTGCGCCGATTGCCCCGGATAGATTCGCGCCAGATCGGCGTCGGTCATGCTCGAGGCTTTGCCATCGAACACCAGGCTGCCATTGGCCAAGCCGACCACGCGGTCGCCAAACTCACGGGCGTATTCGACCTGATGCAGATTGCACAGCACAGTGATGCCCAGTTCGCGGGTGGCATCGCGCAAGTACTGCAACACCAGGCGAGCGGTTTTCGGGTCGAGACTGGCAATCGGTTCATCGGCCAGAATCACCTGCGGCCGTTGCGCCAAGGCGCGGGCGATGCCGACGCGCTGTTTTTGTCCGCCAGACAACGAATCGGTGCGCTCGCCAGCCTTATGCGCCAGTTCGACGCGCTCCAGACATTGCATGGCAAGCGCCACATCGTCACGGCGGAACAGTTGCAGAATCGAGGCGAGGGTACCGACGGAACCGAGGCGACCGGTCAGCACGTTCTTCAGCACACTCAGGCGCGGCACGACGTTGTGGTGCTGAAAAATCATCGCCACTTCACGGCGCAGAACGCTGGTGTCAGGGCAGGCGAGGGCGTCGATGCCGGCCACGTTCAGCGTGCCGCTGTCGGCCTGCGCCAAGCGATTGATACAACGCAGCAAGGTCGATTTACCAGCGCCGGACTGACCGAGCACCACGACGAATTCGCCGGCCGCGACCTCCAGGTTGATGCCACGCAGCACCGGGTTGCTGCCGTAGTGTTTGGTCAGTTGGCGGATGCTGATCATTTCATGCTCCGCAAATCGAGATCGAGCACCTTGGCGGTTTCGCGCACCACGTCATACGACGCGTCGGTGGTGGGCTGGAAGCCGTTGAGCAGGCCCTGATCGCCCCACGGCACATCCTTGATCGAGGCCAGTGCATCGGCGACTTTCTTCTTCAGTTCCGGATCGAGCGCCTTGCGCCAGACCATCGGCGACTCAGGAATCGGCTTGGAACTCCAGACTATTTCGAAGTCATCCTGCTTCACCACACCTTTGGCCACGGCGCTGGCGAAGATGCGGTCAGCCACGGCCGCCGCGTCGACTTTCTTGTTCTCCACCGCAAGGATGCTGGCGTCGTGGGAACCGGAGAAAATCACCCGTTTGAACAGGCTGTCCGGAGCAAAACCGGCCTGCTCAAGGCCTGCTTTCGGGAACAGATGGCCGGACGCGGAACTTGGGTCGACGAACGCGAACGTATGGCCCTTGAGGTCTGCCAGTGAATGAATACCGCTGTCCTTGCGCGCCAGAATCACGCTTTTGTACGCGCTCTGCCCGGTCTTCTTGGTCACCGCCACCGAGAACGCCTCGACATCCGCCACCGAGGTCGCCAGCACGTAGGAGAACGGCCCGAGGTAGGCGACATCGAGCTTGCCCGAACGCAGCGCTTCGATGATGCCGTTGTAATCGGTGGCCACGAACGGCACCACCGGCATGCCGATTTTGGCTTGCAGATCGTCGAGCACCTGTTTGCTCGATTCGATCATCGCCTGGGAATCTTCAGAGGGGATCAAGCCAATGGTCAATTTGTCCTTGGCCCAGACCTGGCTGGCGCCGAGGGCAATGACGGTGAGGCTGGCGACACGCAGAAACTGTTTGATTGTTTTCATGGCATTCCACGGTGTGGTTGGGAGTTGCCACAGGCTAGGTCTGTCACGTGACAGTCATTCAATCAATTCAATATGGGAAACAGCAGCTAACTATTGATGGAGTCTATGGATGTCAAGCGCGAAATTGCGGGCCTTTCTCGCCGTTGCCCGTCACGGCAGTTTCAGTGCCGGTGCGCGGGCGACAGGGCTCAGCCAACCAACACTGACCACGCAAGTACAAGCCTTGGAACGCCAGCACAATGTTGAGCTGTTCCATCGGCGCGGGCGGCGGATCGAGCTTTCCGATGTCGGGCGGCAGTTGCTGCCGATCGCGCAACGGATTGCCTTGCTGGAACTGGAAGCGCACAACCTGCTGCGCGACTCTGGACGGCTCGACAGCGGCCAGCTCAAGGTTGGTGCGGTGGGGCCGTTTCATGTGATCGAGATGGTCGACAGCTACCTGCAACAACACCCGAACATCGACGTGTCGATCCGCGTGGGTAACTCGGCACAGGTGCTGTCGGATCTGGAAAACTATGTGACCGACATCGCCGTGCTGGCGGGGCGTCAGGATGATCCGGCGTTGTGTTCGGTGCGTTATGCGCGGCACGCGATCATTTTGTTCGCGCACCATGAACATCCGCTGGCCAATCGTGGCAGCGTGCGGTTGGAGGAACTGGAAGGGCAGCGGCTGCTGCAACGCGAGCCAGGCTCGACCACACGACTGGTGCTGGAACAGGCGCTGAATGCGGCGCAGGTCAAACCGCGCATCGCCATGGAAATCGGCAGCCGTGAGGCGTTGCGTGAGGCGGTGGTGCGTGGGCTGGGGTTGGGGGTGGTGTCAGAAGCGGAGTTCATTGCCGACCCGAACATCCGCACGATCAGAATCGAGGGCGAAGAACTGTTTACCGAGACTTATTTGTACTGCTTGGCGGAGCGGCGTTCCAGTCGGCTCATCTCATCGTTTTTCGACGCGGCGCTGGGTTGATTTGCAATTTCGCGTGAGGCTTGGCTAATATACGATCCATATACACATCGTATCGGATCCATATATGGGCATCGTAAAGATTTCAGAGGACATGCACGAGAACCTGCGTATCTCCAGCAACGCCCTCAGCCGCTCGATCAACGCGCAGGCCGAGCACTGGATGCGCATCGGCATGCTCGCCGAGCTGCACCCCAACCTCGACCACAGCGCCATTTGCCGCTTGCTGATCCGTGCCGAACAGAACGGCGGGCTGGATCTGCAACAACTGACTCAGGAAGCCGTCAGCGCATGAGAAACCAGATCAAGATCAACACCCCGGCCGACATCGCGCAATCGCGTGCTGCCGGCAAACTCGCCGCTGAAGTGCTGGCCATGCTGGTGCCGCATGTGAAGGCGGGCGTCACCACTGATCAGCTCGATCAACTGTGCAACGACTACATCGTCAACGTACAGAAAGCCGTGCCGGCCAACGTCGGTTATCACGGCTTTCCGAAGACCGTATGCGCGTCGGTTAATGACGTGGTCTGCCACGGCATTCCGTCGGGCACGCCGTTGAAGGATGGTGACATCGTCAACCTCGACATCGCGGTGATCAAGGACGGTTGGTTCGGCGACACCAGTCGCATGTACGTGGTCGGTGAGGCGACGCCTGAAGCGCAGCACCTGATCAAGACCACTTACGAGGCGATGTGCGCGGGTATTCGTGTGGTGAAACCGGGCGCGACGCTGGGCGACATCGGCCACGCGATCCAGAGCTTGGCGGAGAAAGAAGGCTTCAGCGTGGTGCGCGAGTACTGCGGGCACGGGATCGGCAAGGTCTATCACGATGAGCCGCAGATCCTGCATTACGGCTTTCCGAATCAGGGCATGAAGCTCAAGGCCGGGATGATTTTTACCGTGGAGCCGATGCTCAATGCCGGCAAGCGTCATGTGAAGAATATGCCGGATGGCTGGACCGTGCTGACCAAGGACGGCTCGTTGTCGGCGCAGTGGGAACATATGGTTGCGGTGACGGAGACGGGCTTCGAAATCCTCACGGCGTGGCCGGATGAGATTGAAGGCTACCGCGCTATTGTCTGATACCGCGTCGACTGTTTCCCTCACCCTAGCCCTCTCCCAGAGGGAGAGGGGACTGACCGAGGTGTTCTTTCGAGGTACGCCGACGTGTGATACCGAGTCGAACTCGGATTTGAACAGCATGGCGACTGGTTCCCTCACCCTAGCCCTCTCCCGGAGGGAGAGGGGACTGACCGGGTTATTCTTTCGAGGTACGCCGACGTGGGATACCGAGTCGAACTCGGGTTTTGAACAACACGAAGATCGGCTCCCTTTCCCCCTCGCCCCCCTTGGGGGAGAGGGCTGGGGTGAGGGGGTAGATCCCACAGACAACACGCTATCAGTGAGCGCCGGCAGCCTTGTTCAGATCGCTTTCGGTCCATTCGGTGTAGACGCACGCATCGGCAGTGGCCCAGCGCACTTGCACCGGGTCGCCAGCCTTGAGCGGCATGCCGGCGGCTGACAGTGCTTTCACCGTCATCGAAGTCCCGCCCGAGGTGACCACGCTGCAGGTCTGGCTCTCACCGAGAAACAGCACTTCCACAACCTTCGCTGAAACCTCATTCCAACCCGAAGGCAACGGCTCGCTAATCGCCTGCGCCACGCTCAACGCCAGTGCCTTTTCCGGCCGCACCATCAGCAAAACATCCTGATCGGTGTACAACCCAGCGGTCAGTCGAATCGACAATGACTGTCCTTCAAACGAAGCCGCTGCATTGCCCTGCGCCTTAAGCTTGAGGAAGTTCGAATTGCCGAGGAACGACGCCACAAACGCATTCGGCGGATTCTGATAAAGGTCATAACCGCTGCCCAATCCAACAATCTTGCCATGACTGAAAATCGCAATGCGCTGCGACAAACGCATGGCTTCTTCCTGGTCGTGGGTCACGTAAATAATGGTAATGCCCAGGCGACGATGCAGTTGGCGCAGTTCATCCTGCAGATCTTCACGCAGCTTTTTATCCAGCGCACCGAGCGGTTCATCCATCAGCAGGATGCGTGGTTCGTAAACTAGCGCCCGGGCAATGGCGACACGTTGCTGCTGGCCGCCAGACAGTTGCGAAGGGCGGCGATGCGCGAACTGTTCCAACTGCACCAGTTTCAGCATTGCATCGACACGCTTGTCGCGCTCGGCGGCGGCCAGTTTGCGGATCGCCAAAGGAAACGCGATGTTGTCGCGCACCGACAGATGCGGGAACAGCGAATAACGCTGGAACACCATACCGATGTCACGCTTGTGCGGCGGCACATTCACCAGCGACTGACCGTTGACGAGGATCTCGCCACTGCTCGGCGTTTCAAACCCGGCGAGCATCGACAGCGTGGTGCTTTTGCCCGAGCCGCTGGAGCCGAGGAAGGTGAGGAATTCACCGTCCTTGATGTCCAGCGAGATGTTGTCGACGGCAGCAAAGTCGCCGTAGTGCTTGTTCAGATTGCGCAGGCTGACCAGGGGTTTGTCATTCTGCTGGGAAGCGTCTTTGATCACGGCACTCATGTCGTACTCCTGGGCGCTCAGGCGCTGATTTCGTTGCGCCGGCGCAGCGCGGCGGCGATGACCATGACCAAAACAGACAAGCCGATCAGCAGCGTCGAAGCGACGGCGATCACTGGCGTCAGGTCCTGGCGCAGGGTGGTCCACATTTTTACGGGAAGGGTTTGCAGGGTCGGGCTGGCCATCATCACGCTGAGCACCACTTCGTCCCACGACACGAGGAAGGCGAAGAGGGCGCCGGCGACCATGCCCGGACGAATCGCCGGGAATGTCACTTTGAACACCGCTTGCAGGCGTGAAGCACCGCAAATCACCGCCGCGTCTTCAATCGACTGATCGAACAGTTTCAGCGAGTTGATGATCGAGATGATGGTAAACGGCAGCGCGACGATCACATGGCTGACGACGAACGCGAACATCGTCCCGGTGTAACCGAGCTTGAGGAACAGTGCGTACACCGCCACGGCGATGATCACCAGTGGCACGATCATCGGCAGGGTGAACAGACCGTAGAGCATTTCCCGACCGGGAAAACGCCCGCGCACCAGCGCAAACGCGGTCGGCAAACCGAGGGCTACGGCGCAGATCGTGGTCAGCACGGCGACCTTGAGGCTGGCCACTGCGGCGTTCATCCAGTCGGGGTTGGAGAAGAACTGGCCGTACCATTTCAGCGTCCAGCCCGGTGGCGGAAACACCAGCCATTGCGAGGAACCGAACGACAGCAGCACGATGAAGACGATCGGCAACAGCAGGAACAGACCGATCAGCCCGGTGGTGGCGTAGAGGCCGAAGCGCATGCGCCGGCTCATCGCATTGGGGGTCAGGAGCATGTCGGCTTACCTCGCGTTACTGGCGCCAACCGGGGATTCCGGCTGAAGCTTCAGGTAGAAGTAGAACAGCACCAAAGTGATCGCGATCAGCAACGCAGCGCCGGCACTGGCCAGGCCCCAGTTGAGGAACGATTGCACCTGCTGAATGATGAACTCCGGCAGCATCATGTTCTGCGCGCCGCCGAGCAGCGCCGGGGTCACGTAGTAACCGAGCGACATGACGAACACCATCAAGCCACCGGAGGCCAGACCCGGCCGGCACAGCGGCAGGAACACCCGGAAGAAGTTGGTCCACGGACTGGCGCCGCAAATTGAACCGGCCTGCAGAATCATCGGGTCGATGGCCTGCATGGTTGCCTGCAACGGCAGCACGATGAACGGGATCATGATGTAGCTCATGCCGATCACTACGCCGGTGAGGTTGTGCACCATTTCCAGCGGCTGATCAATGATGCCCATCGCCATCAGAGCCTTGTTGATCACGCCCGACGCTTGTAGCAGCACCAGCCACGAATAGGTGCGGGCGAGCAGGCTGGTCCACATCGACAGCAGCACGATGTTGAGAATCCAGCGTCCCCAGCCGCGCGGCACCAGCGTGATCGCCCAGGCCAGTGGAAAGCCCAGCAGCAGGCTGAACAGCGTTACCAGCCCAGCCACCGAAAAGGTGTTGAGCAGCACTCGGGCGTAAGCCGAGTTGGCGAACAGTTGTTCATAGTTGCCAAGGCCTGGCGTCGGTTCAAGCACGCCGCGCAACAGCAGACCAATCAACGGCGCGAGGAAAAACAGGCCGATGAACAGCAGCGCTGGGGCGAGGTTGCCGGCGCCGCGCCAGCGTTGTCTGAGGGACGGGGCTTGCTGCATCGCAACCGCCTGTGTTCCGTGGGCCGAGCCGGCAGCGCTGGTCGCGCTCCCGGTGGCAGTGGAGGGACGGGACGCGGTGGCCGCCATTTTCATTTGACCAGCCATTCGTTCCACCGTGTCGCGATGGCCTGGCCGTTTTTGGCCCAGTACGCGAAATCAAGAGTGATCTGATCCTTAGCGTAGGCAGTCGGCAGGTTGGGAGCCAGCGTCGAATCCAGACGCTCCACACTGTCGAGGTTGACGGGGGCGTAGGCGGTCAGGTTGGAGAAGTCGGCTTGGCCTTTGGCGCTGCTGGCAGCAGCGAGAAACTTCATCGCCGCGTCCTTGTTTTTCGAGCCCTTTGGAATGACCAGAATGTCGGCCATGACCAGGTTCTGTTTCCAGCTCACGCCGACCGGCGCGCCGTCTTCTTGCAGGGCGTGAATGCGACCGTTCCAGAACTGGCCCATGCTCGCTTCACCGGAGGCCAGCAGTTGCTGCGACTGCGCGCCGCCGCCCCACCAGACGATGTCTTTCTTGATGGTGTCGAGTTTTTTGAAGGCGCGATCCAGATCCAGCGGGTAGAGCTTGTCGGCCGCTACGCCGTCGGCCAGCAGCGCCAGTTCGAGCACGCCGGGGCTTGGCCATTTGTACAGGGCGCGTTTGCCGGGGTAGGTTTTGGTGTCGAACAGGGCGCTCCAGTCCTGCGGCTTGTTGGCGCCGAGTTTGCCCTCGTTGTAGCCGAGGACGAAGGAGAAGAAGAACGAGCCGACACCGTGATCGCTGACGAAACGCGGGTCGATCTTGTCGCGCTGAATGACTTTGAAATCGAGAGGTTCGAGCAGGCCTTCAGCGGCGGCGCGCAGGGCGAAGTCGGCTTCGACATCGACCACGTCCCACTGCACGTTGCCGCTCTCGACCATGGCTTTGAGTTTGCCGTAGTCGGTCGGGCCGTCCTGCACGACGGTGATGCCGCTGGCCTTGCTGAACGGATCGGCCCAGGCCTGTTTCTGCGCATCCTGGGTGCTTCCGCCCCAGCTGACGAAGTTCACGCTCTCGGCAGCCATTGCAGCCTGACCGGTGACGCTGAGCAGTCCCGCGAAAAAGATCGCGGTTGCAGCTTTGTTCAACACCATTTTTACGCCCTCATTGTTGTGTTTTTGAGCGGGCTTGCGTTGTTGCCCGCCTGTCGGGAGCAGTAGATGGACCTTCGTTGGAATGTCCGGTCTATGGAATATCATATTATGGTATTCCAAGCTTTGTGCAAGCACTTTGCCTTACCGGTTATCTGGAGGCTGATGGTTTTTTCACTTGAGAGCTGTGTAGAAATTTTAGATCCAGCCCCTCATCGGAACGCCGCCCGCCCAGCCCTCTCCCAATGGGAGAGGGGGAAAGGGAGCAGATCTTCATGTCGTTCAAAACCGCGCTCGACTCGGCATTGGAAAGGGAGCCGATCTTTGTGCTGTTCAAAACCTGAGTTCGACTCGGTATCTCAAGTCGGCGTATAGCGACTAAACACCTCGGTCAGCTCCCTCTCCCTACGGGCGGTCCGACGTTTCGGGAGGGCTGGGGTGAGGGCAGCTTCATTCAGTGAACGGAATACTCTCGACCACTTCCAGGTCATACCCGGTCAACCCGGCGTATTTCAGAGGAGGGCCCAGGTGACGCAGCTTGCCAACCCCAAGATTCTGCAAAATCTGCGCCCCAGTCCCGACCTCCGAATAAATCCGCGATTGCGAGCGGCTGAACTGCCGTGGCGGCTGAGTCAATTGCGGCACCCGCTCCAGCAGCGCCTGCGACGACTCATGATTGGCCAACACCACCACAACCCCGTGCCCCTCAGCCGCCACCCGTTGCAACGCCGCCCACAGCGTCCAGTTCGTTGGCCCGCTGTACTCGGCACCGACCAGATCACGCAGTGGATCGATCACATGCACGCGCACCAGCGTCGGTTCTTCACGGCGCAGATCGCCCATGACCATCGCCATGTGCACGCCGCCCTCGATGCGATCCTCAAAGGTGATCAAGCGAAACGTGCCATGCACCGTCGGCAGCTCCCGTTCGCCGATGCGTTCAATGGTGTGTTCGGTGCTCAGGCGATAGTGGATCAGGTCGGCGATGGTACCGATCTTGATCCCGTGCTTGCGCGCAAACACTTCCAGATCCGGGCGACGGGCCATGGTGCCGTCGTCGTTCATCACCTCGACGATCACCGAGGCCGGCGTAAAACCGGCCAGACGTGCCAGGTCGCAACCGGCCTCGGTGTGGCCGGCGCGGGTCAGCACGCCACCTTCCTTGGCGCGCAACGGAAAGATATGGCCCGGCTGCACCAGGTCTTCAGCGCGGGCATTCGGCGCGACGGCGGCGGCCACGGTGCAAGCGCGATCTGCTGCGGAGATGCCGGTGGTCACGCCCACCACTGCTTCAATCGATACGGTAAACGCGGTGCTGAACACGCTGCCATTGGCCGGGACCATTTGCTCCAGGCCCAAACGCTGGCAATGTTCGTCAGTCAGGGTCAGGCAGATCAGCCCGCGCGCTTCACGGGCCATGAAGCTGATCGCCTCGGGCGTGCAACGGTCGGCGGCCAGCAGCAGGTCGCCCTCGTTCTCGCGATCTTCGTCATCGACCAGCAGGACCATTTTGCCGAGACGATAATCTTCGATGATTTCTTCGATGCTGTTGAAGGCCATGCTGGACTCTCAGGGTTCGTTGGAAATATATTGGTATACCATAATACAAAATCAACAATGAGGTCACTATGAAGGCGTACTGGATTGCTCATGTGGATATAGCCGATGCCGATCATTACAGCCAATACACCCAGCGCGCGCCGGTGGCGTTTGCTGAGTTTGGTGCGAAATTTCTGGCGAGGGGCGGGCGCAGCGAAGCGATGGAAGGACGCGAGACGCCACAGCGCAGCGTGGTGATCGAATTCGAAAGCTACGAAAAAGCCGTGGCGTGCTACCACTCGGCGGCGTATCAGGAAGCGAAAAGTTATCGCGAGGAATGGGCGAAGGCGGAAATCATCATCGTCGAAGGCATCGCCCCACTCTGAAGCCTAGGGTATTGATCGTTCCCACGCTCCGCGTGGGAACGCAGCCCCCTTTCAAAGCCGAACGCGGAGCGTCCGAAGAGGCATTCCCACGCGGAGCGTGGGAACGATCAGAACGACCGCATTCGCGAGCAGGCTCGCTCCCACAGGGGTATAGGTGGTGATCAGCGGATAAAGTGGATCTTGCCGCTATCGTCATTGCCCATGTAGATCCCATACACCCCAGCCTGGCGTTCTTCGATATAGCGCTCGAGAATCTGCCGGATCGCCGGGTAATAGATCTGCTCCCACGGAATGTCTTCAGGCGCGAAGAACTTGTAATCGAGGGTTTCCGGCCCATACTGCCCGGTGATCTCCAGTGCGATCGCACGGAAGATGATGTACACCTCGCTGATCTTCGGCACGCTGAAAATCGAGTACGGCGAGACGATTTCCGCGCGCACACCGCTTTCTTCCCAGACCTCGCGGATGGCCGCTTGCTCGGTGGTCTCGCCGCTTTCCATGAACCCGGCGGGCAGCGTCCAGGTGCCCGGGCGCGGTGGGATCGCGCGTTGGCACAAGAGGTATTTGCCGTCCTGCTCAATGATGCAGCCAGCAATGATCTTCGGATTGACGTAGTGAATGTAGCCGCAGCCGCGGCACATCAGGCGCTCGTGCGTATCGCCCGGCGGCACCTGCTGACCGAGGTCAGGGCCACCGCATTTCGGGCAATAGCTCGGGCTGAACATATCAGTGACCTATACGGGGTTCTTTCAGCGCGATGGGCAGGGTGATGTTCGGCGTGGCGCCGGTCTCTTCCTGTTTGCGCTTAAGGTAATCGAGCGCCACCGCAGCAGCGGCGCGAACGTGATCGACGCAGGCCTGATGCGCCGCCAGCGGATCGCCGCTCTTGATCGCCTCGACCATTTTTTCCATTTCGTGGTTACTCGCGCCGCGACGGTTTTCCTGGGACACCGAGGTCGCGCGCAGGTAGCTGATGCGCGCCTGCAACTGGCGCAGTTGAGTCGCCGCCACATGGTTACCCGAACCTTCGAGCAGCACGTCGTAGAAACCCTGCACCGAGTCGATCACCTGCTGCAACTCGCCGTCCTTCAACGCCTTGCGGTTGTCGTCGAGGGCTTTTTCCAGGGCTTTGATGTCCTTGGCTTTGGCGCGCAGGGTGAACAACTGCACGATCAGTCCTTCAAGTACGCAGCGCAACTCGTAGATATCGACCGCATCGGTGAGGGTGATGATCGCCACGCGCGGGCCTTTGGCATCGGCGAACTCGACCAGACCTTCGGATTCCAGGTGACGCAAGGCTTCACGCACCGACGTACGGCTTACACCGAGGCGATCGCACAGATCGCGCTCGACCAGACGATCGCCGGGCATGAGCTGGAAATTCATGATCGCGCTACGCAGTTTATCCAGCACGATTTCGCGCAGGGTAACGGGGTTGCGATTGACCTTGAAGCTGTCGTCGAGTGGCTGGCGTTTCATGGGGTCCGCTCATTCGGTTGGCTGTCCATGCCAGACGGGCATCTAAACAGCCGAGGGGTTAACTGGAGGCCTCGGCGTCGGCTTCGGCAAAGGCTTCACGGGCCAGCCGGAAACTGTCCACGGCTGCCGGAACGCCGCAATAAATGCCGACCTGAAGCAGAATTTCGCGTATTTGCTCACGACTCAGGCCGTTACGCAAGGCGCCGCGCACATGCAGCTTGAGTTCATGCGGACGGTTGAGCGCCGAGATCATCGCCAGGTTGATCATGCTGCGCTCCTTGAGCGACAAACCCTCACGCCCCCAGACATGGCCCCAGCAGTATTCGGTGACCATTTCCTGCAAAGGGCGGGTGAAGTCGTCGGCGTTGTCGATTGAACGCTGAACGTAGGCTTCGCCGAGCACCTGAGTGCGGATCTTCAGACCTTTTTCGTACTTTTCGTTATTCATATTCTTTGCCTCACCTCAGTCCCTGTGGGAGCTGGCTTGCCAGCGATAGCGGACTATCAGCCAACATCAATGTTGAATGTTAAGCCCTCATCGCTGGCAAGCCAGCTCCCACAGGGTTTTGCATTGTCGCTTCAGGCCAGGGTCGGCAACGGGCCGAGCTTGCCTTTGTGGTAGATCATCGGCGTCACCGGTTGCGCCGGCAGGATCAGGTTCTTCACCGCGCCAACAATGATCGCGTGGTCGCCACCATCGTACTCACGCCACAACTCGCACTCGATGATCGCCGTCGCTTTGGCCAGAATCGGGTTGCCGAGTTCGCTCAAATGCCACGCGATGTCCTTGGCCTTGTCCTTGCCTTTACTGGCGAACGCATAGGCCTCAGCCGTCTGGTCAGCCGACAGCAAATGGATCGCGAATTTCTTGCTGTCACGCAGCACCGGGTAGGTGTCGGAAGCATAGTTGGGGCAGAACAGCACCAGTGCCGGGTCAATCGACAGCGCACTGAAGGCGCTGGCGGTGATGCCGACGATGCCGCCATCCGGGTCGAGGGTGGTGACCACCGTGACGCCGGACGGGAACGAGCTCATGACGTCTTTGTAAATGCCGGGTTCGATCATTTCGCAGGACTCCTAGCGCATCACAAACGGATCAGGCATTGGCGCCTGGGAAAGGTTGATCCACACCGTTTTCAGTTCGGTGTAGGCCAGCACCGAATCGATGCCGCTTTCGCGTCCATAGCCACTGTTCTTGAAGCCGCCGATCGGCGCCATCGCTGACACCGCGCGGTAGGTGTTGACCCAGATAATTCCAGAGCGCACATCGCGCGCCAGACGATGGGCACGACCGAGATCGCGGGTCCAGATGCCGGCGGCGAGGCCGAACTGCGAGTCGTTGGCGATCGCCAGTGCTTCGGCTTCATCTTTAAAGCGGATCACCGACGCCACCGGGCCGAAGACTTCTTCCTGCATGATCTTCATCGAATTGCGGTCGCATTCGAACAGCGTCGGCTCGTAGTACCAGCCTTCGCCGAGATCGGTCGGACGCTTGCCGCCAGTGCGCAAACGCGCGCCTTCAGCGATGGCGTCGGCGACCAGACCTTCGACCACCGCCAGTTGCTGCGCGGTGGCCATCGGGCCCATTTCACTGTGGTCTTCCTGCGGGTTGCCGATGCGAATGCGCTGGGCGCGTTCGACCAGTCGGCTGACGAATTCGTCGTAGATCTCGTCCTGCACCAACAGCCGCGAACCCGACACGCAGCTCTGCCCGGAGGCCGCGTAGATCCCGGCGATCGCGCCGTTGATCGCGCTGTCCAGATCGGCGTCGGCGAAGATGATGTTCGGCGACTTGCCGCCCAGTTCCAGCGACAGCTTGGCGAAGTTCTCGGCGCTGCTGCGCACCACATGCCGCGCTGTCGCCGCGCCGCCGGTGAAGGCAATCTTGCGGATCAGCGGATGGCGGGTGAGGGCGGCGCCAGTGCTCGGGCCGTAACCGGTGACGACGTTGACCACGCCCGGCGGAATGCCGGCTTCGAGGGCCAGTCGCGCCAGTTCAAGAATGGTTGCGGACGCGTGCTCGGAAGGCTTGATCACAATCGTGTTGCCAGCGGCGAGGGCCGGGGCGAGTTTGATTGCGGTCAGGTACAGCGGGCTGTTCCACGGAATGATCGCGGCGACCACGCCCATTGCTTCGTGCACGGTGTAGGCGAACAGGTCGGGCTTATCCAGCGGCAGCGTGCCGCCTTCGAGCTTGTCGGCCAGGCCGGCGGTGTAGTGGAAAAACTCCGGCAGATAGCTGACCTGGCCACGGGTTTCGCGGATCAGTTTGCCGTTGTCGCGGCTTTCCAGTTGCGCCAGTTGTTCTTTATTTTCGGCGATCAAGTCGCCGAGACGGCGCAGCAATTTGCCGCGTGCGGTGGCAGTCAGGCCGCGCCATGCCGGGCTGTCGAAAGCGGTCTGTGCCGATTGCACGGCGCGTTCGACGTCCGCCTCATCAGCGTCGGGCAACTCCGCCCAGGCTTGCGCCGTGGCCGGGTTGAGGCTTTCGAAGGTCTTGCCGGAGAGGGCGTCGACCCATTCTCCGCCGATGCACATCTGGAAGCGTGCGAGTGTCATGCAACGATCCCCTTTATATGGTTTTGTCGGGAGTGTGCGAATTCGAGAAATTCCAGCAGCGTCTGGTTGACCAAGCGCGGCGACTCTACCGGCATCATATGCCGTTGCTCAGGCAGCACGGCAACCTTCGCACCGGGGATGCGTCGGGCCAGTTGCTCGGCCATTTCCGGGGTCGAACCCGGATCGAGTTCGCCAGTGGCAATCAGCGTCGGCGCCTGAATGCTGCCCAGGTCGTCGGCGCGGTACATGTCTTGGGTAGCGAACAATTCATAAGTGGTCAGGTAACCCTGCGGATCATTACCGGCCAGGGTCTGGCGGATCGCAGCGATCTGCGCCGGGTTGGCCGCTTGATACTCGCGGCTGAACCAGCGCGACAACGCCGCTTCGGCATTGGCGTCCGGGCCATGTTCGGCGGCTTGCGCGGTACGGGCGATGACGCCGGCACGCTGTTCTTCGCTGCGGTTGAACACGCTGTTCAAGACCACCAGGCTTTGCAGGCGCTCCGGGTAATGCAGGGCAAAGGCCCGCGCGACCAGACCGCCCATGGAGAAACCGATCACCGCTGCCTGCGGCAGATTGAGGTGATCGAGCAGCTCCAGCAACTGATCGGCGTAACCGAGCAGGGCGGTGCCATTGGCGGGTCGCGGACTGGCGCCATGGCCGAGCATGTCGTAGGCGATCACCCGGTATTGGCTGGACAGACCGACGATCTGCCCGCCCCACATTTCTTTGTTCAGGCCCACGCCGTGGATCAAAACCACGGGCTGGCCTTGGCCGGTCGCCAGGTAACTGGTGCCAGCCGGGGTGAGTTCAGCGGTGAGCCGAATCATGGAGCGCTCCTGCAATGCCTTTTTATTGTGATTACTGGGCTTTTTCGGCGGCCAGTTCTTCCAGATCGATGTAGCGGTTACCGATGCGCGGGTGCAGGCGACCACCGTCGGCGCAACCCAGCACGACGACGATTTCGTCGGCGCGCGGTGCGTCTTCGATCTGCATTTCCAGGGTGATGTAGTGCGAACGCTGACCTTCGTCGTCCTTGTGCATCATCGGGATCTGGATCGAAGTGCCCGGGCCGCCGCGCTTGTTGGTAAAGCTCAGGTAGCTCTTGGCGTTGACCGCTTCGCGGTAGTGATTGCCAAAGCGCAGGGTGTGGATCACGGCGGAGGCGTGTTCGATCTCGCCATCAGCGCCGACCACAGCGGCTTTGCCGTAGGCCTCGATTTTTTCCGCACCGCCGATGATGCCGACCAGACGTTCAACCATCAGCGCGCCGAGGTCGGAGCAGTTGGCACGGATCTGCGGTTTGAGGTCTTCAACGAAACCGTTGCCCACCCATGGGTTTTTCATCACCACGGCGAGGCCAACCATGGTCACGGGTTTGTCAGTGGCTTTGCCGCCTTCGATAAAAGTTTCTTCGACATAGCTGACGATCTTGCGAATTTCGAAACTCATGAGCTGCTCCGTTGGGGGGATTAAGAGTGTCTGTGCGTCTGATGGTATACCATAATACCGATCGTGCAAGTCCCTCCGGTAACTTTTGCCGCATCACCCCGGCGAATGGTCATGTATTCAAATCCCAAAGCCCCCACAACTCCCTGTAGGAGTGAGCCTGCTCGCGATAGCGGTGTGTCATCTGAGCAATTGCTAACTGATACACCGCTATCGCGAGCAGGCTCACTCCTACAGGGGGGAATCCGTCGGCAATGCGGTTAACAAAAGATAACGTGGCGCCGATTGTCAGACGTTTCGAAAGCCCGATAGGATGAGCCAGCTTCCGAAGTGGCTCTGGATTGCGGGTTTCAGGACTATGCTTCTGACCAGCCATCAGCGGAGCACACTTGCGGCGCCCTTGAAGGCCAGATGGCCTAACAATAATAAAGAGGGGAAGGTCTATGAGTCGTTGCCGCCCGCCGGCGTTACGCAACACCGCGTTGCTGGCCACAGCACTCTCGCTGCTGGGCTTTGCCACGTTATCGGCACCGGTGATTGCCGCCGAGGCCCCGGCTGACGTGGTCTATGCCACCGAATCTACTAAAGCCGCGAAAAGCCTGATTCTCGATGTCGTCCACGCTGGCGCACGCCTGGTCGCGGTCGGCGATCGCGGACACATTCTCTATTCCGATGACCAGGGCAAAACCTGGAAGCAAGCCAAGGTGCCGAGCCGGCAACTGCTGACGGCTGTGTATTTTGTCGACGACAAACACGGCTGGGCGGTCGGCCATGACGCGCAAATCCTCGCCAGCGCAGACGGCGGTCTGACCTGGGCCAAGCAATTCGAAGACCTCAAACGTGAATCGCCGCTGCTCGACGTCTGGTTCAAGGACGTCAACAGCGGCCTCGCCGTGGGCGCGTACGGCGCGTTGATGGAAACCACCGACGGCGGTAAAAACTGGGAAGACGTCAGTGACCGCCTCGACAACGAAGATCAATTCCACCTCAACGCCATCGCAGCGGTGAAGGACGCGGGGCTGTTTATCGTCGGCGAGTCGGGCAGCATGTTCCGCTCCGCCGATGACGGCCAGACCTGGGAAAAACTCGAAGGCCCGTACGAAGGTTCGCTGTTCGGCGTGATCGGCACGGCGCAACCGCAGACCCTGCTGGCGTACGGCTTGCGC
This sequence comes from Pseudomonas sp. Irchel s3a12, assembly GCF_900187485.1. Lineage (NCBI taxonomy): Bacteria > Pseudomonadati > Pseudomonadota > Gammaproteobacteria > Pseudomonadales > Pseudomonadaceae > Pseudomonas > Pseudomonas sp. Irchel s3a12. The sequence goes on along the minus strand of NZ_FYDN01000009.1, from coordinate 93,785 downwards.
GGCAACCTCTACCGCTCCACCGATTTCGGTAGCACCTGGGAGCAGGTCGAGCTGAAAGCTGCGCGCGGATCGCTGGAATTCGGCCTGTCCGGCGCGACCCTGCTTGAAGATGGCTCGATCGTGATCGTTGGCAACGGCGGTTCGGTGATCAGCAGCAGCGACAACGGCGAGACCTTCAGCGTGTTCAACCGTCCGGATCGTATTTCCCTGTCGTCGGTCACCGCTGCCGGCGACGGCAACCTGATTCTGAGCGGGCAGGGTGGCGTTCACACCACGCTGCCAAACGGTGCCGAGATCAATAATAAGAAGGCGGGGCTATGACTTCCTTGATCACTCCTCAGCAGGACAAGGCGACGTTTCTTGAGCGCCTGATCTTCAACAACCGTCCGGCAGTGATCCTTATCTGCCTGGTGGTGAGTATTTTCCTGTTCTGGCAGGCCACGCTGATCCGGCCGTCGACCAGTTTCGAAAAAATGATCCCGCTCAAGCATCCGTTCATCGAGAAGATGATGGAGCACCGCAACGATCTGGCGAACCTGGGCAACACTGTGCGCATTTCGGTGGAAGCCAAGGACGGCGACATCTTCTCCAAGGAGTACATGGAGACTCTGCGCCAGATCAACGACGAGGTGTTCTACATCTCCGGCGTCGACCGTTCTGGCCTGAAGTCGCTATGGAGCCCGAGCGTACGCTGGACCGAAGTGACCGAAGAGGGTTTCGCCGGCGGTGAAGTGATCCCGCAGAGCTACAACGGCTCGCAAGACAGTCTCGATCTGCTGCGCAACAACGTACTCAAGTCAGGTCAGGTCGGGCGTCTGGTGGCCAACGACTTCAAGTCGAGCATCGTTGACATCCCGCTGCTGGAGTCCTACCCGGACCCGGAAGACCAGGGCAAGTTGCTCGCGCTGGACTACCGCAAGTTCTCCCATGAACTCGAAGACAAGATCCGCAACAAGTTCGAAGCGCAGAATCCCAACGTCAAAATCCACATCGTCGGATTCGCCAAGAAGGTCGGCGACCTGATCGACGGTCTGGTGATGGTGGTGTTGTTCTTCGGTATCGCTTTCGTCATCACCCTGATTCTTCTGTTGTGGTTCACCAACTGCGTGCGCAGCACCATTGCGGTGTTGAGTACGACGCTGGTGGCGGTGGTCTGGCAGCTCGGCTTGATGCACTTCTTCGGCTTCGGACTTGATCCGTATTCGATGCTGGTGCCGTTCCTGATCTTCGCCATCGGTATTTCCCACGGCGTGCAGAAGATCAACGGTATCGCCCTGCAATCCAGCGAGGCCGACAACGCATTGACCGCTGCGCGGCGCACCTTCCGCCAACTGTTCCTGCCGGGGATGATCGCGATTCTTGCGGATGCGGTGGGCTTCATCACCCTGCTGATCATCGACATCGGCGTGATCCGTGAACTGGCCATCGGCGCGTCGATCGGCGTGGCGGTGATCGTGTTCACCAACCTGATCCTGCTGCCGGTCGCCATTTCCTATGTCGGTATCAGCAAGCGCGCGATTGCCAAGAGCAAGAAAGACGCGAACCGCGAACACCCGTTCTGGCGCCTGCTGTCGAACTTCGCCAACCCGAAAGTCGCACGTATTTCGGTGGTGCTGGCGCTGATCGCCTTCGGCGGCGGCCTCTGGTACAGCCAGAACCTGAAAATCGGCGACCTCGACCAGGGCGCGCCGGAACTGCGTCCGGACTCGCGCTACAACAAGGACAACAACTTCATCATCAACAACTACTCGACCAGTTCCGACGTGCTGGTAGTGATGGTCAAGACCAAGGCTGAAGGTTGCTCGCGTTATGAGGCCATGGCGCCGATCGATGAGCTGATGTGGAAGATGCAGAACACCGAGGGCGTGCAGTCGGCGATCTCGCTGGTGACCGTGTCCAAGCAGATGATCAAGGGCATGAACGAGGGCAACCTGAAATGGGAAACCCTGTCGCGCAACCCGGACGTGCTGAACAACTCGATTGCCCGCGCCGACGGTCTGTACAACAACAGTTGCTCGCTGGCGCCAGTGCTGGTGTTCCTCAACGATCACAAGGCTGAAACCCTCGATCGTGCGGTGCACGCGGTGCAGGAATTCGCCAAGGACAACAACAAGGACGGTCTGGAATTCATCCTCGCCGCCGGTAACGCCGGCATCGAAGCGGCCACCAACGAAGTCATCAAGCAGGCTGAGCTGACCATCCTGATTCTGGTGTACATCTGCGTGGCAGTGATGTGCATGATCACCTTCCGTTCGTGGGCGGCGACGCTGTGCATCGTCCTGCCGCTGGTGCTGACCTCGGTACTCGGCAACGCGCTGATGGCGTTCATGGGCATCGGCGTGAAAGTCGCGACCTTGCCGGTGGTGGCGCTGGGTGTGGGGATCGGTGTCGACTACGGCATCTACATCTATAGCCGTCTGGAGAGTTTCCTGCGCGCGGGGCTGCCGTTGCAGGAAGCCTATTACCAGACGCTGAAATCCACCGGTAAAGCCGTGCTGTTCACCGGTCTGTGCCTGGCGATCGGTGTGTGCACCTGGATCTTCTCGGCGATCAAGTTCCAGGCTGACATGGGCCTGATGCTGACCTTCATGCTGCTGTGGAACATGTTCGGTGCACTGTGGCTGCTGCCGGCACTGGCGAAGTTCCTGATCAAGCCTGAGAAACTGGCGGGGCAGAAGGGCAATTCGCTGTTTGCGCATTGATCTGAAAGGCTGAAACGACAAAGCCGCAACCTTAGGGTTGCGGCTTTTTTGTGTTTTAAGATCAAGAGCCCCCTCACCCTAACCCTCTCCCGGAGGGAGAGGGGACTGACCGAGGTGTGCGGCTTGATACATCGACCTGAAACACCGAGTTGATTATGGATTTAACGCAAATCATTCGACCTGAGATACCGAGTTGATTATGGATTTAACGCAAATCATTCGACTTGAGATGGCAGTCGGTTATGGATTCACTGCAAATCGTTCAAGTCGGCGGAAATCCCGAATATCCCCCAATCGGTCCCCTCTACCTCTGGGCGGTCCGACGTTTCGGGAGGGCTAGGGTGAGGGCAAGCAGTCTCAAGCCTTAAGTGAGTTCAGCGCCAAGCACGACACTCAAAGCACTACGCGCATCATCCAGCTGCACCAACGTCGCATGCCGAGCCCCCAGCGCATCACGATTCTCGATCGCCGTCAAAATCGCCTTATGCCGTGGCAACGCCAATTCATGCAGATTCGGCCGCTGATTCGAATGCTTCAACGCCTCGGCAATCGCCACCGACAACATATTGCACAGATTCGCCAACAAGTCGTTGTGTGTCGCATCGGCAATCCGGCTATGGAAATCCAGATCCGGCTGCAACAACGCTTCCGGCGTCGGCGCCGCTTCCATGCGCTGATACGCCTCGCCAATCGCGGCAATATCAGCCTCGGTCGCATGTTGAGCAGCGAGGGCGGCAGCCGCCGGTTCGATAATGCTGCGCACACTGGTCAGCACATTGAAGAATTCATTCTGCGGGCTGCTTTGCATCAGCCAGTGCAGCACGTCCGGGTCGAGCATGTGCCATTCGCGCCGCGCCTTGACCACCGTGCCAACCCGAGGCTTGGAATACACCAGCCCCTTGGCCACCAGCACCCGCGTGGCTTCGCGTAACACCGGCCGGCTGACCGCGTACTCCTCGCAGAGCAGGGCTTCGGCGGGCAGTTTGTCGTCGGGCAAGAAGCGTCCGGAGACGATCTGCATGCCCAGTTCCTGGACGATGCGCGAATGCATGCTTTTGCGGTCGGAAGGTTTGCGGTAATCCATGGGGAGTGGCGCGATCCTGAGCGATGGAGATGCCGCGCATCATAGCAGGCACCAGACAATCTTGAGGCGGGTAATGATCGTTCCCACGCTCTGCGTGGGAATGCTGCCCGGGACGCTCTGCGTCCCATTTCAGAGCTGGAACGCGGAGCGTCCCTTGAGGCATTCCCACGCGGAGCATGGGAACGATCGGTGGAGAAGGTCAGTGAGAGTGGCGGGGCACTTCAGCGCCTCGGCAACCTACCAGGAAGTCAAAGTCACAGCCCTGATCCGCCTGCAGCACATGGTCGATGTACAACTGACGATACCCGCCCACCAACAACTGCTGCGGCGGCTGCAGATCCGCCATGCGTGCCGCCAGTTCGGCATCCGGAATATCCAGGTGCAGCCGCCCGGTGGCGCAATCCAGCTCGATCCAGTCGCCTTCCTGCACCGTCGCCAAAGGCCCGCCGGCCGCCGCTTCCGGCGCCACGTGCAAAACCACAGTGCCGTACGCCGTGCCGCTCATCCGCGCATCAGAAATGCGCACCATGTCGGTCACACCCTGTGCCAACAACTTGGCCGGCAAGCCCATGTTGCCGACTTCGGCCATGCCCGGATAACCCTTCGGCCCGCAGTTCTTCATCACCAGAATCGAATCTTTATCGACCTCCAGTTCCGGATCGTTGATCCGCGCCTTGTACATGTCGAAGTTCTCGAACACTACCGCGCGGCCGCGATGCTGCATCAATTCCGGGGTCGCGGCGGACGGCTTGAGCACGGCACCCAGTGGCGCCAGATTGCCGCGCAATACGCAAATGCCGCCGTCAGCACGGATCGGATTGTCTAGGGTGCGGATCACCTCGTCCTCGCCATAGATCGGCGCGTCCTTGGTGTTCTCGCCAATCGACTTGCCATTGACCGTCAGTGCATTCGGGTTAGGGATCAGATTGGCTTCACCGAGACGCCGCAGCACTGCCGGCAAACCACCTGCGTAATAGAACTCTTCCATCAGGAAACGCCCAGACGGTTGCAGGTCGACAATGGTCGGCATGCCACGACCGATACGGGTCCAGTCGTCCAGATCCAGTTCAACGCCGATGCGTCCAGCGATAGCTTTCAAGTGAATCACCGCGTTGGTCGAACCACCGATGGCGGCGTTGACCCGGATGGCGTTTTCGAAGGCTTCCTTGGTGAGGATCTTCGACAGTTTCATATCTTCGCGAACCATCTCCACTGCACGCATACCGGACATGTGCGCCAACACATAACGTCGCGCATCCACCGCCGGGATCGCCGCGTTGTGCGGCAGGGAAGTGCCCAGTGCTTCAGCCATGCAGGCCATGGTCGACGCCGTGCCCATGGTGTTGCAAGTGCCTGCCGAACGCGACATGCCACCCTCGGCCGCAAGGAAATCGTCAATCGTGATGGTGCCGGCCTTGACCTGCTCGCTGAGCTGCCAGACCACGGTGCCCGAGCCGATGTCCTTGCCCTTGTGCTTGCCGTTGAGCATCGGCCCGCCAGTCACAACAATCGCCGGCACATCGCAACTCGCCGCGCCCATCAGCAGCGCTGGAGTGGTTTTGTCGCAACCGGTCAGCAGCACCACGCCGTCGATCGGGTTGCCGCGAATGGCCTCTTCAACGTCCATGCTCGCCAGGTTGCGAGTGAGCATGGCGGTCGGGCGCAGGTTCGATTCGCCGTTGGAGAACACCGGGAATTCCACTGGAAAACCACCGGCCTCGATCACCCCGCGTTTGACGTGCTCCGCGATCTGGCGGAAGTGCGCGTTGCACGGGGTCAGTTCCGACCAGGTGTTGCAGATGCCGATGATCGGCTTGCCATGGAACTGGTGGTCGGCGATGCCCTGATTCTTCATCCAGCTGCGGTACATGAAGCCGTTCTTGTCGGCCGTGCCAAACCATTGGGCGGAGCGCAGGGTGGGTTTCTTATCAGACATGATCGATTCTCTTATTGTATGACTATAGTGTTCCAGCTACGGCCTAATCTAAGCGCAAAATCCTAGGTTTGGAAGTGTTGTTGGTGAATTAGTATTACTATATAGTCGTTTTCGACGGAGGGATGGCCCTGACGGTTTTTCCGTGAGAGGCGTCCCCCGAGGTTCTATAAAAACAACAATCGGAGACCGATCTCATGAGCCAGGAACTGCGGCTAATCCGGCGCATTACGCTGAAACTGATTCCCTTCCTGATCCTGCTGTACCTGATCGCCTATGTGGATCGCTCCGCCGTCGGCTTCGCCAAGCTGCACATGGGCGCTGACATCGGCATCGGCGACGCCGCCTACGGCCTCGGTGCCGGGCTGTTCTTCATTGGCTACTTCCTTCTCGAAATCCCCAGCAACCTGATGCTCGAACGCTTCGGCGCACGGCGCTGGTTTGCGCGGATCATGATCACCTGGGGCGCGATCACCATCGGCATGGCCTTCGTTCAGGGCCCGCACAGTTTCTACGTGATGCGCTTTCTGCTCGGCGCGGCCGAGGCGGGGTTCTTCCCCGGCGTTCTCTACTACATCACCCAATGGTTCCCGGTGCGCCATCGCGGCAAGATCCTTGGCCTGTTCATCCTCTCCCAGCCGATCGCGATGATGATCACCGGCCCGGTGTCCGGCGGTTTGCTCGGCATGGACGGCGTCCTTGGCCTGCACGGCTGGCAGTGGCTGTTCATCGTCATCGGCACCCCGGCGATCCTCCTGACCTGGCCAGTGCTGCGCTGGTTGCCTGACGGTCCGCAACAAGTGAAATGGATGGATCAAGCCGAGAAAGACTGGCTGACCGGTGAGCTGAAAAAGGATCTGCAGGAGTACGGCCAGACCCGCCACGGCAACCCGCTGCATGCGCTGAAAGACAAACGTGTGTTGCTGCTGGCGCTGTTTTATCTGCCGGTGACGTTGAGCATTTATGGCCTCGGTCTATGGTTACCGACGCTGATCAAACAGTTCGGCGGCAGTGATCTGGTCACCGGTTTTGTGTCGTCGGTGCCGTATATCTTCGGGATAATCGGCTTGCTCATCATCCCGCGCAGTTCCGATCGTTTAAATGATCGTTACGGGCATCTGGCTGTTCTTTATGTGCTGGGCGCGATTGGCTTGTTCCTGAGTGCGTGGCTGTCGCTGCCCGTGGCGCAATTGGCGGCGTTGTGTCTGGTGGCGTTTGCGCTGTTTTCCTGCACAGCGGTGTTCTGGACCTTGCCGGGGCGCTTCTTTGCCGGCGCGAGTGCGGCGGCGGGGATCGCGTTGATCAACTCGGTAGGGAACCTGGGCGGATACATCGGGCCGTTCGTGATCGGGGCGTTGAAGGAGTACACCGGGAATCTCGCGTCCGGCCTGTATTTCCTGTCGGGCGTGATGGTGTTCGGCTTGATCCTGACGGGCGTGGTTTACCGCGTGCTGGAACGCAAACACGTGCTCCCGGTTGACCAATTTGCCGCCAGCGCCCGTGGCGCTACCCGCACCTGAACCCCATCGACCCATCACCACCGAACCTGTGGGAGCTGCGGTGCGACGACTCGACTTGCCAGCGATAGCAATCTGTCAGACACATTAATGCTGAATGTGCCGCCGTCATCGCTGGCAAGCCAGCTCCCACAGGGTTTTGCAGTGTTTCGAAGTTTTGTGTAAAGGAGAGGACATATGCATCTGGTTCAATTCGAATTAAGCAACCGCGAACGCCGCGTCGGCGTGGTCGACAACGATCTGGTGCGCGAAGTGCTAGACGCGCGCAGCGTGCGCGATCTGGCGCTCGCCGCCATCGAAGCCGGCAACACGCTGGAACAGCAAGTGCAGATCCTCGGCCTCGGCATCAGCCACGACTACGCCGAACTGCTCGCGCAACTGCGCATCCTGCCGCCCCTCGATCACCCGGACCCGGCGCACATGCTGGTCAGCGGTACTGGCCTGACTCACCTGGGTAGCGCCTCGGCCCGCGACAAGATGCACCAGCAGGCCGGCGACGAAGTGGCGATGACCGACACCATGCGCATCTTCAAATGGGGTGTGGAGGGCGGCAAACCGGCGGCGGGGCAGGCCGGTGTGCAACCAGAATGGTTCTACAAAGGCGACGGCAGTATTGTCGTTCGCCCGGGTCAGCCGTTCCCGGTGCCGCCGTTTGCTGAAGACGCTGGCGAAGAACCAGAGATGGCCGGCCTCTACCTCATTGGCAACGACGGCAAGCCTTATCGCCTGGGTTTTGCGGTGGGCAACGAGTTCTCCGATCACATCATGGAGCGCAAGAATTACCTGTACCTCGCGCACTCGAAATTGCGCAGTTGCAGTTACGGCCCGGAACTTCGCACCGGTGAACTGCCTCAACATCTGGCAGGCACCAGTCGCATCCTGCGTGACGGCGAAGTGCTCTGGCAGAACGAGTTTCTCAGCGGCGAGGCGAACATGTGCCACAGCCTCGCCAACCTCGAATACCACCATTTCAAGTACAGCCAGTTCCTGCGTCCGGGGGATGTGCACATTCACTTCTTCGGCACCGCGACCCTGTCGTTCGCCGATGGCATCCGCACCCAGCCGGGCGACGTCTTCGAAATCAGCCAGGCCGAATTCGGCGCGCCGCTGGTCAATGGCATCGTTCCGGTTCCAGCGGCTTTTGTACCGGACAGCATCGGCACCCTTTAAGGAGATCCCATGACTCAGATTCTCGGTCACAACTACATTGGTGGTCAGCGCAGCGCCGCTGGCGACGTCAAACTGCACTCCGTCGATGCCACGACGGGCGAACAGTTGCCGCACGATTTCATTCAGGCCACGGTTGAGGAAGTCGACGCAGCGGCCAAAGCTGCCGCTGTCGCGTACCCGGCTTATCGCAGCCTCAGCGCCGAACGCCGCGCGCAGTTTCTCGACGCAATTGCCGATGAACTGGATGCCCTCGGTGATGATTTCGTCGCCGTGGTCTGCCGCGAAACGGCGTTGCCCGCCGGACGCATTCAGGGCGAGCGCGCACGCACCAGCGGGCAGATGCGTCTGTTCGCCAAGGTTCTGCGTCGGGGGGATTTCTACGGTGCGCGGATTGATCTGCCGTTGCCGGATCGCCAGCCATTGCCACGTCCTGATCTGCGCCAATACCGCATCGGCCTCGGTCCTGTTGCGGTGTTCGGCGCAAGCAACTTTCCACTGGCGTTTTCCACGGCGGGCGGCGACACCGCTGCGGCGCTGGCCGCCGGTTGCCCGGTGGTGTTCAAGGCCCACAGCGGTCACATGGCCACGGCTGAGCTGGTCGCTGACGCGGTGATTCGTGCAGCGGAAAAAACCGCGATGCCTGCCGGTGTGTTCAACATGATCTACGGCGGTGGCGTCGGTGAATGGCTGGTCAAGCACCCGGCGATTCAGGCAGTCGGTTTCACCGGTTCGCTCAGAGGCGGACGTGCGCTGTGTGACATGGCCGCTGCACGCCCGCAACCGATCCCGGTGTTTGCCGAGATGTCGAGCATCAACCCGGTGATCGTCCTGCCGCAGGCCCTTGCCGAGCGTTCGGAAACGGTTGCCCGCGACTTGACTGCTTCAGTGGTGCAGGGCTGCGGTCAGTTCTGCACCAATCCGGGCCTGGTCATCGGCATCCGCTCGCCAGAGTTCAGCGCGTTCGTGCAGCAGGTTGCGGGTTTGATCGGTGATCAACCGGCGCAAACCATGCTCAACGCCGGCACCCTCGGCAGCTACGGTAATGGCTTGCAGAAACTGTTGGCGCATCCCGCCATTGAGCATCTGGCCGGCAATCCGCAGCAGGGTAATCAGGCTCAGCCGCAATTGTTCAAGGCCGATGCGAGCCTGTTGATCGATGGCGATGAAGTGCTGCAGGAAGAAGTGTTCGGCCCGACCACGGTGATTGTCGAAGTGGCGGACAAGGCGCAACTGAGTGCCGCATTGCACGGCCTGCATGGGCAACTGACCGCGACGATCATTGGCGAGCAGGCGGACTTTGAACGTTTCCCTGAGCTGACGCCGTTGCTGGAACAGAAGGTCGGGAGGATCCTGCTTAACGGTTATCCGACCGGTGTCGAGGTGTGTGATTCGATGGTGCATGGCGGGCCGTATCCGGCGACATCCGACGCACGCGGCACCTCCGTCGGTACGCTGGCCATCGACCGCTTTCTGCGCCCGGTGTGCTTCCAGAATTACCCGGACAGCTTGCTGCCCGAGCCGCTGAAGAACGCCAACCCGCTGCGCATCCAGCGCCTGGTTGACGGCAAGTCCTCACGCGACGCGCTGTAACTGCCAGCCAATATCCCTGTGGGAGCGAGCCTGCTCGCGAATGCATTCTTTCAGTCAGCCTTTCATGGCCTGACACACCGCATTCGCGAGCAGGCTCGCTCCCACAAGGGTTCCCATAAGGCCTCTGGATCACATTGAGCTATCATTGGCCCTTTCCCCCCCTAGAAAGACTGTTTGCCATGACTGCCCAAACCCTTCTCGACGTCCTCGAACAATCCGATATGGTCGAAATCGACGGCTTGCACGCCTTCGAATTTTTCCTCGATGAAGACGACAATCTGCACATCGAATGCATCGACGGCCGAGCGGCCAAGCATTGGGAATTCACCCCGGTTCAGGTTGCCGCTGCAACTTTCGACGACTCTTTGCAGAGCTGGTTGATCGTCGGTTATTTCAATGAAACCAAAGCGATCGGCGAACACCGCTTGGTTTGTCATGGCGACGTAGTCAGCAGCAGCGATGACGAGGATGACAATCAATGAAAATGCGTAAATTCTGGCCGCTGCTGATGGCCGGCAGCGTCGGTGCCATGGGGCTTTCCAGCGCATCCGCCGAGAACTTCCAGTTGCTGGTCGGTTCCTACACCGCCAACACCAGCCAGGGCCTCTATCGAATGAACTTCGACAGTGCCACCGGCCAGATCGCCGCCAAACCGCTACAGGTGGTCAAGAGCGAAAACCCGTCATGGCTGACCCTGTCCAAAGACCAGCGTCGCCTGTTCGTGGTCAACGAAAACGGCCCGGGCCAGAAAGACCCGGTCGGCCGTGTCAGCAGCTATTCGATCGATCCGAAAACCCACACGCTGACCCTGATCAATCAAGTTCAAAGCCTGGGCAACGAGCCGACCCATTCGAGCCTCAGCGCTGACGCCAGCCACTTGTTCGTCAGCAACTATTCGGTGATGGAAGATCCGGGTGGAACGCTGGCGGTACTGCCGGTGGGTGCTGACGGCAAACTCAAACCGGTGGTGCAGATGAGCGCGCACCCGGCGAGCCGGGTCAACCCGGAGCGCCAGGCCTCCAACCACGTCCATTCGACGGTCTCTTCGCCGGACGGCCGCTACGTGTTCTCCAATGATCTGGGCGCGGACAAGGTTTTCATTTATCAATTCGATCCGAAAGCCAACCCGGAGCTGCCGCTGACCCCAGCGAAAGCTGCATCCGTGGCGTTGCCTGCCGGCAGCGGCCCGCGTCATTTGCTGTTCAGCGCTGACGGCAAACACGCCTGGCTGACCATGGAAATGAGCGCGCAGGTCGCGGTGTTCGATTACCACGATGGCGTGCTGACCCAGACGCAACTGGTCGATCTGGCCGCTGGTCAACCGACCTTGGACAAGGCCGGCGCCGCGTTGCATGCCTCGGCGGATGGCAAGTTCCTCTACGTCAGCAACCGTGGCACCGCCAATCAACTGGTGGTGTTCGCGATCGATCCGGCGAGCGGCCAGCTCAAAGAGCTGCAAAAGCGTTCGGTGGAAGGTGATCACCCGCGCGAGTTCAGCCTCGATCCGAGCGGTAAGTTTCTGCTGATCGCCAACCAGAAGAGCAACGAAATTGTCGTCGTTGAGCGCGATGGCAAGACCGGTCTGCTCGGCAAAACCGTGCAGAAACTGCCGATGGACGCGCCCAGCGACCTCAAGTTTATCGTGCGACAATAAGCCACAGGCCCCGGTTTAAGGGGCCTGTCTCTTTGTATTAATCGCGCTGATATCCGGTAATGCTACAAAGCATTTCAAGCGATCAACCCTTGAGCGTTAAGTTTGCTTCACAGCCCAACCGGGCAAGCAAGCCAACCGAACACGAGGGTTACCGCCATGAACTTCAATCTCTTCTCCGTGATTGCCGCTTCCGCCATCTCCGCCACCGTTGTGCTGCCAGCCAGTGCCAACGTTGAAATCAACAGCAAAAAATCCCACACCCAGAGCTACACCCAGAAATACCTGCAACAGAGCGCCAACTTCTACGCCGCCCTGGATCACAAAGCCCAACACTGAAATGCCCATTGCGCACAACTCCCTGTAGGAGCTGCCGAAGGCTGCGATCATTTGATCTTGTTTTTAAAAGCAAAATCAAAAGATCGCAGCCTTCGGCAGCTCCTACACGTGTGCGTGTGTTTTTCGCAAACCGATAGGTTTGTTCAAACACGCAAATAGACTGGCTAAATAATCAACGAAGCTGATGTTTACTATGGAAAACCCTGAGTGGTTGCCACGGCTTTTTTGATCGATTCTGTGGGCATCGAAACATGCCCACGGGAGAACACCATGGCCAGCGCAATCCTTCATTCAGCCAAACGCGGCGCCTACCTGGCCATCGGTCTTTACCTGGTCGTGGTGCTGGTCGTCAGCATCGCATCGCATATGGAACACACCTTCGACGCACCGATTCAAGTCGACCACCCCGGCATCCAGTTCGAAGTCCGCTCGCAAAGCGTGATGGTCGACCGGGCCGAACTCGCAGGAGTCGGCGGAGCATGAAAGGCTACAGACTTTGGGTAGTCGCCGGTTTGGCGTTTTTCACCAACGGCGCTTCATTATTGGGTATCGGTCAAGGCTCGGTGGGCGCACTGGCCCGGGCCATAGAGGCCAATCACAACATTGCGCACAATATCGAGAGAGCAAATACGCTAGGGCTGATGGCCGGCAATCCGCCGGTAAAAGTCTCGGCGGATTTTCTCGGGCCATTCGAGATAGATTGCATGGCCCTCGGCATGTGCAACGCGCTGGCTTGACCCTGTAGGAGCTGCCGAAGGCTGCGATCTTTTGATCTTGCCTTTATAAGATCAAAAGATCGCAGCCTTCGGCAGCTCCTACATTGAGTTACTTCTTCATAATTGAAGTGAAAAGGTCTGATTCGAGGAAGCGCTGTAACCAGGCCTGTAAGCGAACATAAGGCGTCTGTGCAAACCACTCGCGATCAACATGGGCAAACTGCCGAACGAAGGGCAGCAGGGCGATATCGGCCAGGCACGGATGGTCAGCCAACAGGTAGTCGTATTCACCCAGCGTCAGATCCAGATGATGCGCAATCATTGAGCATCGCATCCGATAGGCCTCCATCGGCTCCGCGGGATAGCGCTCGGCGTATTTGTAGTGGTTCAACGATGTTTTGAAGTTCTCGTCGTTGGTCCTGATCAGCATGTCCATGATGACTTGCGCACCTGGGTCATCTTTGAGCAACCAATCATCCGGATCATTCTGCGCCAACGCCCAGCGCATGATCTCCAGGCTCTCATCAATCACCCGCCCACCGGCATTCAGCACCGGCACCGTGCCTTTTGGCGAGATCGCCAGCATCTCCGCTGGCTTGGCCTTGAGGCTGACCTCAACGATGTCCACCGGTACACCCGAGTAACGCAGCGCCATCCGCGCCCGCATCGCGTACGGGCAACGGCGGAAGGAATACAGCGTGTTCATTTCACCTCCAGCGTGCTCAAACCATTGCCTTGGCGCTGCACCTGAATCTGCACCGGAATCCGCTCGTGCATTTCCTGCACATGGGAAATCACCGCGACCTTGCGCCCCTGCGCCTGCAAACCATCGAGCGCATCCATCGCCAGTTGTAGCGATTCCGGATCGAGGCTGCCAAAACCTTCGTCGATAAACAGCGATTCGATTTTCAGCGTGCTCGACGCCATCGACGCCAGGCCCAATGCCAACGCCAGCGACACCAGGAACGTCTCGCCACCGGACAACGAATGTACCGAGCGCAGTTCGTCGCCCATTTCGGTGTCCATCACCAGCAGGCCAAGCATGCTGCCACCGCGCTTGAGGCGATAGCGTTTGACCAGTTGGCGCAACTGCACGTTGGCGTGGTGCACCAGCAGGTCGAGGTTGTAGGCCTGGGCGATCTTGCGGAAGGTGTCACCGGTGGCCGAGCCGATCAAGGCACTCAGTCGCGCCCAGCGTTGATATTCGGCGTAGGCATCGGCGATCTGCTGGGCCAGCGCCTGGTTGGCGTTCTGCCGGCGCTGATCTTCAGCCTGTTCGGCACGCAGTTCGGCGCATTGCTGCTCGCTGACATTGAACTGATTCTGCAAATCGCTCAAAGCGGTGGTGAGTTGCTCGGCATCAAGATTGCCGTTGTGTTGCGACTGATGATCGAGCAACAACCGATCACGCTCCTGCAGCAAGACCCTGGCTTGTTCGATGGCTTTTTCATTGAGCTGCAAGCGCTGGCGCAATTGCGCGACTTGCTCATCATCGACGCGCAACAAGTCTTCGAGGCCGCCGTCATCCAGCTCGGGATGACGAGCGCGCCAGTCGACAATCTTGCTCGCCAGATCCTGTTCCTCGCTTTGCAGCGCCTGCAAACTCTGTTGCTGCGCCTTGAGTTCAGCGGCGATCTGCACAATCTGCGTGCGTACGTTTTGCAGGTCTTGAGCGGTGCCAGTTTCGGCAGAGCGCGCTTGCTCCACAGCCTGTTCCAGTTGCTGCTGCCACTGTTCGGCGCTGCCGTGTTCACCCAGCAACTGCGCAAGTTTGTCCTGGCAGAGTCGTTGCTGTTCGGCCAGCGCATTGAACTGTTGCTCAGCCGTTTGCGCCTGCTGGACGCGGGTCTGCTGGCGATCCTGCTCTTTCTCCAGCGTCTGCTGACGCTGTTGCTGTTCGGTCTGTTCCTCCTTGTGCTGATCGACTTGCGCCAGACGCTCGGCGATCTGCCGGTCTAGCTGCATGAAGGTCGCCGCCGGTTCCTGGCGCAAGGCTTCAAGGGTGTCGGCCGGCAGCAGATTGCCGAACGCGGTCAGCTCTTCATCGAGGCGCTGACGGTCGCTGCTCAGCTCGCGCTGCTGATTGCTCAAGTGCTGCGCCGCTTGCTGATGCGCGGTTTCGGCCTGACGCAATTGCTGGGTCAGGCGCGCGGCATCCTGTTGCAGGGTGAGCAGGGCGCTCTGGCGTTGTTCGTCCTGAGTGATGCTCTGGTTCAGTTGCTCGTTTTGCCGGGCGAGCCAGGCATCGCGCTTGTCGGTGTCCTGATTGAACAACTGCGCGGACAGCGGATGCGCATCGAGGCTTGGCGCCAACGCTTGCTGCTGGTTCACCAGTTGTTCTTGCTGTTGCAGCAGTTCTTTCTGTTGCGCAATCACGCCACCGACTTCGGCGCGCAGTTCGATGAGCTTTTCCTTGAGCTGATCGACCACTTGCTGGGCGTTGGCCTGTTCGCTTTCATCATGGCGACCAAGACTTTGCAGCAGCGCTTCGGGCTGATGATACGGATGCTCGTTGCTGCCGCAGACCGGGCATGGCTGATCGTCCTGCAACTGCGCGCGCAACTCTTCGACACTGGCACTGCGCGCCAGCCGCTGGCGTTCAAGCAGCTCGCGGGTGACGTTGAGGGTTTGTTCGGCGACGGTCAGTTCGGCTTTGCTTTTCACCCCGTCTTGAGTCAGGCGATCACGCTCCTGCTGGGCGTTGAGTTGACGCTGTTGCAACTCGGTGCTGCGCTTGTCGAGATCCTGCTGCGTGGCCCACAGGCGCGACAGGTCTTCGAAGGCGCGCAGTTGTTTGCGGTTGTCCTGCAGCAGCGTGCCGAGGATGCCGATTTGCTCGGCGACGGCATCGGGTTCGGCGCCGGCCTCTTTGAACAGCACTTCCAGTTGCTGCTTCTGCGTGGTCAGTTCTGCGGCGCTGCGCGTGGCATTTTCTTCGAGGCTCGCCAGTTCGGCTTGGCCCTTGTTCAAGCGGTTGCCGATCAGCATCAGCTGTTGCAGGCGATCGCGGTAGGCATTCCACGCGTCGCTCAATGGCGCCAGATGAGCACTCTGCTCAAGCTCGGCGGCGATACGTTGCAGGCGTTCGCCGACCTGGGTCTGTTTTTCCAGCAAGGCTTGAATGGCGTTCTGGCCTTCGGTACAAGCCTGCTGCGCATTGGTTCGGGCTTCGGCACTTTGCGCGACATCCTTGGCCAGACGGGCGAGGGTGCTTTGCTCATCAAAGGCCTGACGCAACAGCGGCGCGTTTTCACTTTGCCGTTGCTGCGCTTCGCTCAGGGCGACTTTCGCCGCTTCCAGAGTTTGCTCCAGTTGCGTTTGGCGCCCAGTCAGTTCGCCGTGTTGCTGCGAGTGCGCAGCAATCTGTGCGGCCAACGGCGTCAGCAGCGCATCGAGTTCGGTTTTACGCGCGAACTGGTGCCGCTGCGGGCCGAGCTGCTCCAGTCGCGTCAGTGTCACCCGCTCGCCGGCCAGACTTTCCGATTGCTGCTGGGCACTGTGCAGTTGTTCTGCGGCCGCTTGCTGCGCGTCCTGCAACACACGTAAATCCTTGAGCCAGCCGTGCTGTTGCTCAAGCTGCTTGAGCTGCGCCTGCTGCAACTTCATTTGCTGTTGCGCGGCATTGAAGCGCTCATCCAACTCGGCCCGCGCTTCGGGCGCCAACGGGGTCACGCCGGTCGCCTGATCCTGCAACAGCTTATGCGCTTCGCGGGCTTCTTTAGTCTTGTCGAAGGCGCGGCGGCCGAGACGGGTGTACAGCGCGGTGTCGGTGAGTTTTTCCAACAGTTCGCTGCGGTCGTTGTCGTCGGCCTTGAGGAACGCACTGAACTCGCTCTGGGCCAGCAGCACGGCGCGGGTGAACTGTTCGAAGTTCAGGCCGAGCGCAGCTTCCAGCTGAGTTTTGTATTCACCTTTCTGGCTGGCGAGCAGTTGATCCTGATCGATGTCGCGCAGGCTCTGCCGGCTGGCCTGCAACTTGCCGCCGGCCTTCTCGCGCGCACGGTTAGCTTCCCAACGTGCCCGATAGCGACGGCCATCGACACCGACGAAATCCACTTCGGCATAACCTTCGCCGGTGCCGCGACGCAGCAAAGTGCGCGGGTCGCCGGTGGCAATTTCGCCGTCGGCATCCGGGACTTTGGCGTCACGGCCAGTGTTGTTCAGACGCGGCACCGCGCCAAACAACGCCAGGCACAAGGCGTCGAGCAAAGTACTTTTACCAGCGCCGGTCGGGCCGGTAATCGCAAACAAACCGGCACTGGCCAGCGGTTCAGCAGTGAAATCGATTTCGAAAGGCCCGGCCAGCGAGGCCAGGTTCTTCAAGCGAATGGCGAGAATCTTCATGGCTGCTCGCCCTCCAGTTGTACGTCTTGCAGCAGTTCGGCGAAGTCCTTCAGCGTTTGCTCGTCGACCTCGCTGCCATAGTTGTCGAGCCAAGCGCGGCTGAACAGTTCCTGCGGAGTGAGCTGGTCGAGTTCGATCAGCGCGGTGCCGTCTTCGACGCCGTCAGCACCACGATTACCGGCGTATTCAGCGGCGATACGCACCAGGCGCACGGCTTTGCCTTGCAGGGCGCTTTCGACTTGATGGCGCAGATCCGGCTGTGGCTCGTCGAGGGTTACGCGCACTTCCAGCCACGGTTGCCGCTGGGTTTCGGCGAGCAGATCGATGTTCGGCAGATCGGCCAGTTGCAGCAGGATTTCGGCCAGCGGTGCCGGGCCGATGCGCTGCAGATTGACCGAGCGCGGGATCAGTTTCGGCTCGACGCTGACCAGGGTTTCGCCGTCGAGGGTGACGTCGAGAATCTGGTGCTGATAGCTGATCTCCGAGAACGACAACGGGATCGGCGAGCCGCTGTAGCGAATGCGTTCTTCACCGTTGACCTTCTGCGGCTTGTGCAAATGGCCGAGGGCGACATAGCTGATGCTCGGCCCGAACAGGCTGGCGGGCAGGGCTTCGGCGTTGCCGATGATGAGGCTGCGTTCGGAGTCTTCCGAGACCGAACCGCCGGCCATATGTGCGTGGCTGATGGCGATCAGCGCCTGACCGGGTTGGCGCTTGGCGTTGGCCGCTTCGATCAGCCATTCGTGCACCTGACCGATGCCGCGCAGATAGTTGTCGCCCAGATGCGCGCCCGTCACCTCTGCCGGACGCAGGAACGGCAGCGCCAGGCACCACGCGGCGATTTCGCCTTGGGCATTTGGCAGTGGCAACAGCAAGCGGTCGGCGTCCAGTTGCCCGTCATCCAGCCACAGCACCCGACCCAGCGCGTGGGTGCGCAAACGGCGCATCAACGGCGCGGGCAATTCAATCCGCGAACCGGAGTCGTGGTTGCCGGCGATCATCACGATGGTCAGCAACGGCTGCTGTTCGTGGGCGCTGACGATGAAGTCGTAGAGGCGTTCCTGAGCTTTGACCGGCGGATTGACCGTGTCAAAGATGTCCCCGGCAATCAGCAGCACATCCGGCTGCGCCAGTTGCAGTTGGCGCAGCAGCCATTCGAGGAAGCACGCATGCTCGAAATCGCGCTCCTGGCCGTGCAGGTTTTGCCCAAGGTGCCAGTCGGAGGTGTGGAACAGACGCAAGGTGGACTCCGCAACATTTAAAGAGGTGATGGCCGCGAGGAAATGAAGGGCGGCGAAAGAGGGGAGAGTTTACAGATTATTGCGGCGGGAGGGCTTGTTGTGCAGGTGAGCGACTGTCAAGCGGAACCAGGTTTTACTCATACCGATCGTCGGCAACGATGGTTCAGGTGATTCAAAAATTGACGCCAAAATAGTGGCCATCTAATATCGCGCCACTATTTTGATACTAGTGCGCTGCTCCCCCTTTTCCCGCTTTTCGCAGATCGGCATCAAGGTTCGTGCCGTTCAGGAAGCATCGCGCTCGCCTTCAATCCGACTATCGTTGCCCGTTCTAAGAGACCTTCAACATGGATGTTCGCCAGTACGCCTTTCCTGCGCTCCAACCTTCTGCGGTCGTGAAAGACCGTGAACGTTTTTTGGGCATGCCCAAGCGCGGCCTGGCGTTCCTGTTGGCGAACGTGATGTTCTGGCAACCGATGTGGGCGCAGGCCGACGGCATTGTCGTGGCCAACCCGAACACCTCGCTGGATCGCGCCGGCAACGGCGTGCCGATCATCAATATCGCCACGCCCAATGCCAGCGGGCTGTCGCATAACCAGTTCCACGACTACAACGTCGGCGCGCAGGGGCTGATTCTCAACAACGGTTCGACGCAGAATAATCTGACGCAGTTGGGCGGGCACATCATCGACAACCCGAACCTGAAAAACAGCGGTTCGGCACAGGCGATTCTCAACGAAGTCATCAGTGGCAACCCGAGCCAGTTGCGCGGTTACACCGAAGTGGCGGGGCAGTCGGCGCGGGTGATTGTCGCCAACCCTTACGGCATCACGTGCAACGGGTGCGGTTTCATCAACTCACCGCGTGTGACTTTGACCACCGGCAAACCAGTGCTCGACAACGGTCGGCTGGATCGCTTTCAAGTTGATCAGGGCAGCGTCGCTATTGAAGGCGCGGGACTCAACGCGACCAATGTCGACCGCTTCGAAATCATCACCCGCAGCGCGAAGATCAACGCCGAGATTCAGGCGCAGAACCTGACGATTGTCGCCGGTCGCAACGATGTCAACGCACAAACCCTGAATGCCACCGCCCGCGCCGATGACGGCAGCACCAAGCCGCAACTGGCCATCGACTCCTCGGCACTCGGCGGCATGTACGCCGGGGCGATCAAACTGGTCGGCACCGAGGCCGGGGTCGGGGTGAAACTCGACGGCAAGCTGATTGCCAGCGGCGGCGATATCCAGCTCGACGCCAACGGCCAACTGAGTCTGGCCGACACCTCGGCCACCGGCGCGGTCAACGTCAAGGCGGCCAGCCTCGACGCACGCGGCCCGGTTTACGCCGGCACCGCGCTCAACGTACAAACCCAGGGCAACCTGACCAACCGCCAGACCCTCGCGGCTCGCGACAGCATTAACCTCAGCGCCGGCGGCCAACTGACCAACGCCGGCGCCATCGAAGCCGGCGTCAATGCCGACGGCAGTCGCAATGCCAGCGGCGACCTGAGCCTCACCACGCAGAACCTCGACAACACCGGCAAAAGCCTCACCGCCAGCCGCAGTCTGACGGTCACCACCGCGCAAACCCTGAACAACCAGGGCGGCACGCTCAGCGGGCAAACCGCGGCCATCACTGCCGGCACACTGGACAACCGCAACGCCGGCAAAGTGCAGAGCAACACCACCCTGAACCTCAACGCCGCTCAGGTGCTGAACAGTCAGGGTGTGATCACCAGCAACGCCAGCCTCACCGCCAACATCGGCCAGTTGATCAACAACAGCGGCGAACTCAGCAGCCAGACCGACGCGGTTCTCAACGTCACCTCGCTGGACAACGTTGCCGGCCTGATGAGCGCCGGCCGTCTGCTCGACATCAGCGCCCTAGGCGCGATCAACAACCGCACCGGCAAGATCGGCGCCAAACAGACCCTCACGCTAAAAGCCCAACAACTCGACAATAGCCAGCAAGGCCAGTTGACCAGCGAAGGCACGCTGACCACGCGGATCAGCGAGCAACTGAACAACCAGAACAAGGGCCTGATCCAGGCCAACGGCGCCATGGACGTGCAGGCCACGCGCCTGGATAACCGCGCCGGCAAGATTTCCAGCCTCGATACCCTGACCGTCAGCAGCGCCAACACCGACAACCGTGGCGGGACGATTCGCGCCGATCAGGCCGCCAAACTGCTGATCGACAACCTGGACAACCGCGACAAGGGCCGCCTCGAAAGCAAGACCGCGCTGAGCTTCGACGGCAACACGCTGGATAACAGCAATGGCGGCCTGTTGACTTCGACCGGTCTGTTGAGCCTCAAAGCCAAAGCAGTCACCAACGATGGCGGACGGATTTCCGCCAAGGGTGATATCGACGCCAACATCGACACCCTCAATCAAGAACACGGCGAACTGGTCGCCGAAGGCAATCTGCTGCTGACCGGCAAAACCCTCAATAGCCATCAGGACAGTCTGGTTGGTTCGCTCAAGACTTTGACCGTCAATGTCGAGCAGATCGACAACCGCGCCAGCACACTCTCCAGCCAGCTGGACCTGCACATCAACGGCGCACGGCTGGACAACAGCGATGGCGGCAAGGTGCTGTCTGACACCACTCTGGCGCTGAAGGTCGCGCAGATCATCAATGCCAGCAACGGCCTGATTTTCAGCAAAGGCGCGAGCACCCTCAGCGGCATCGGCCTGAGCAACGTTGGCGGGCGCATCGTCAGCCAGAACACGCTCGGGCTGACCTTCGACGAGGCCATGGACAACCAGCAAGGCCTGATCAGTAGCGAAGGGCAGATGACCCTCAGCGCCGGCAGCCTCGACAACCGTCTGGGCAAACTGTCGAGCCTTGAAGCGATGGCGCTGACCGCCAGCGGTTCCGTGCTGAGTCAGGGCGGCCTGATCGTTTCGCAGAAAGGCCTTACCTTTAAAAGTGGCAGTCTGGATAACAGCGACAACGGCATCATCAGCGCCAAGGCTGATTCGACCCTGACTACCGGTGAGTTGAAGAACCGCCAGGGCGGCAGTATCGCCACCGATGGCTCACTATTATTGACCGCCGCGCACCTGGACAACTCGGGCGGCACCCTCGGCAGTCAGCAGAAACTCGAAGTCTCGGTGACTTCGCTGGCGCAGGACGGCGGCGAGCTGTTCAGCAACGGCGACCTGACCCTGGACATGAACAACGGTCTGCTCAATAACCAGCGCGGCAACATCCATACGCCGGGCCAGCTGCTGCTGAAAAATCTCAAGGACGTCAACAACAGCGCCGGCGAAATCTCAGCTGCCAAGGCCTGGAGCGTTAACGCGCAAAGCTTGAACAACGACGGCGGCAAGTTGCTGAGCAATGAAAAGCTCACTCTGGTCATCGAGCGCGCGTTGAGCAACGTCAAAGGTCTGATTGCTTCCGCCAACCTCGACAGTCGCAGCGACAGTTTGAACAACAGCAGCGGTGACATTCGCGTACGCGGTGATGTCGATTTCAGCGTGACTGGCATGTTCGATAACCAGAACGGCGTGGTCATCGCCGACAACGGCCTGACGATCATCGCCGCGAGTCTGGATAACCGTCAGGAAGGTCTGATCGGTTCGACTAATGCGCTGAAGCTCAACGTCGAGCGTGTCGACAACCGCAGCGGCGAGCTGTCGAGCAAGAGCGATGTCAGTCTGATCGGCGCCTGGCTCGATAACAGCGACAGCGGCTACATGCTCGCGGGAGGCAATCTGGCTCTGACCGTCAACGACGTCATCAACCGCAATAAAGGCCTGCTGTCCGGTGACACAGGGCTGACACTGACCGGTAAGACACTGGAAAACAGTGGTCGCCTGACCAGCCAGAAAGACCTCGTGATCAACCTCTCCGGGGAGCTGAACAACGCACAGGGCAGCGTCGTCAGCGAAGGCGCCTTGGCGATCAACGCCGCTAGCCTCAACAACGACGCCGGCACGGTCTCCAGCGCCAAAGCGCTCACCGTCGATACGCGCGGCGCCATCAGCAACCGGGGCGGCAGCCTGCTGACCGATGGCGATCTGACCGTCAACAGCGATGCGCTGGATAACCAGCAAAAAGGTGTGATCAGCAGCAAGGCCAACCTCAATATCAGCACTGGCGAGTTCAACAACAGCCAAGCGAATATTTACGCGGCCGACCACGTTGAGATCAATGCCGGTCAGGTGACCAACACCGCAGGCAGCCTCGGCGCGGGCAAGACGCTGACCGCCAATATCCAAGGCCTCGACCAGCAGGGCGGCAAACTGTTCAGCGGCGGCACCGTCAGTGTCGATCTGAACGGCAGCGCGCTGAATAACCAGGGCGGCGTGATCAACGCGCCGGACCAGTTACTACTGAAAAACCTCTCCGACGTGAACAACCGTGGCGGCGAGATTTCCAGCGACAAGGCTTTTGAACTGATCGCCACATCGCTGGACAACAGCGGCGGCCAACTGCTGAGCAACCATAAACTCACCGTGACCCTCGACAAGGCGCTGACCTCGATCAAAGGCACGATTGCCGCTGCGGCGTTGCAGGTTCGCGCGGCGAGTCTGGATAACAGCGATGGCGGCGTGTTGCTCAGTGACAGCGATATCGAGG
The DNA here is from genome assembly GCF_900187485.1 of Pseudomonas sp. Irchel s3a12. Lineage (NCBI taxonomy): Bacteria > Pseudomonadati > Pseudomonadota > Gammaproteobacteria > Pseudomonadales > Pseudomonadaceae > Pseudomonas > Pseudomonas sp. Irchel s3a12. The sequence goes on along the minus strand of NZ_FYDN01000009.1, from coordinate 70,905 downwards.
TGACTGTCGATGGCCTGCTGAAAAACACCAACAAAGGCAGCATTCGCGCCGCGCAACAACTGACCCTCAACAGCACCGGTCTGAACAATCAGGGCGGCACGCTGGTCGGCGTTTCCGGCTTGAATATGGACTTGGGCACCACCGCGCAGGACCTGAACAACCAGGACGGTGTGATCAGCAGCAAAGGTGTGTTGAGCATTGCCCATCTGCGCGACCTGAATAACCAGAACGGCGTGATCAACAGCAAAGGCGTGCTGAGCATCGCCACCGTGCGTGACCTGAATAACCAGCAAGGCGAAATCTCCAGCGTCAACAGCTTCAGCCTCACCGGCAACCGCTTCGATAACCGTGGCGGCAACCTGATCAGCAACGATCAACTGACCGTGACGGCGGTCGATCTGAACAACCAGAACGGTCTGGTTTCCGGTTGGAAAGGCGCAAGCCTCAGCGGCGGCACCCTCGACAACAGCCTGGAAGGCGCGATCTCCAGCCAGCTCGGCAACGTCAACATCGACCTCAGCGGCGCCTTGCTCAATCACAGCAAGGGCGGCATCGGCGGCCTCGGCGAAGTAACCATCAAGGCCGCCAGTCTCGACAACACCGCTGGCACGGTCAGCAGTGACGGCAAACAAACCCTGAGCATGACCGGCGGCGCGATCAATAACGCTGCCGGAGGCTTGATCAAAAGTGGCGACACCCTCGACATCCGCGCGGCCAGCCTGAACAACACCTCCGGCAACGTCATGGCGAAAAAAGCCCTGACCTTCACCGGCGGCCCGCTGAACAATACGAAGGGCAGTCTGGTCGGTGACGACAGCGTCACCCTCGATCTGCTCGGCGCCCTGAGCAACGTCAATGGCGCACTCGGCAGCGGCGCTGCGCTGCTGATCAAACGCGCTGCCAGCGTCGACAACCAAGGCGGCCAGTTGATCAGCCAGACCCTGCTGAGCCTGCTCACCAGCGGCGACCTGAACAACAGCCAGCGCGGCACCGTCTCGGCCAACGGCCAACTGGACCTCACCGCCGGCGGCACGTTGCGCAACGACGCCGACGGCCTGCTGTCCAGCCGCGATGCCGGCGTGACTCTCACCGCCGCCGCGATGAACAACTCCAAAGGCGCGGTGCAAAGCATGACCGCGCTGACCGTGAACACCGGCAACGGCGCGATCGACAACCAGGGCGGCAAAATCATCGCCCAGAACGGCGACCTGACCCTCAACGCTGCCAGCCTCGACAGCCGAGGCGGGGTGCTCTCAAGCCTCAAAGGTCTGCTGCAAACGCGTTTGACCGGCGTGTTGCGCAACAGCCAGGGCGGCAAGATCGAGGGCAGTCGCCTCGACCTGCAAGCGCTCGGCGGTATCTACAGCGATGGCGGACGGATCGCCGCCAACACCGGCAACATCCTGCTCAACGCCGGCGGCAACACCCTCGACAACAGCGGCGGCGGGATCTATGCCAAAGGCGTGGTGAAAACCATCGCCGGCCTGATGAGCAACAACAACGGCCAGATCAGCGGCAGCAGTATCGAGCTGGGTGTCGACGGCAACCTGAGCAACCGCAGCGGCCTGATCGAAAGCGCCAGCACACTGGCGATTCGCGCCGCCAATCTCGACAACCAGGGCGGCAAACTGCGCGCGCTCGGCACCAGCGGCAAAACCGATTTCCAGATCGGCAGCCTGTTCGACAACCGCAATGGTCTGGTGGAAACCGCCAACACCGATTTCACCCTCGCTGCGCCTAGCTTCCTCAACGCCGGCGGCTCGGTGACGCATGTCGGGCTGGGTGAGTTCGACATCTCCACCGCCAACGTGATGAACGCCGGCGGCTCGCTGGTCACCCGTGGCGGACTGACACTGAACGCCGACAGCTGGATCAACAGCAGCGTGATTCAGGCCGGGCGGTTGACGGTCAATGTCGGCAATTTTGTGCAGACCGCGAGCGGGCAGTTGCTGGCTTCCAATCAATTGGTGGGACGTGGTGGCAACTGGACCAACGAGGGCTTGATCGCCAGCGATGGCAATATGGATATCCAGCTGTCCGGCAACTACGGCGGCAATGGTCGGGTGAGCAGCGTCGGTGATCTGGGACTTGCTGCTTCGCGCATTGACTTGAGCAGTGTGGCGAGCATCACCGGGGCCTCCACTGCCACGATCACCAGCCGTGGCAACCTGACCAATCTGGGCCGCCTCACCTCGGTCGACAGCCTGACCGTCAATGCCGCGTCGTTGGTCAACAACGGCACCTTGGGCAGCGCCGGCAATCTGCGGATCAACAGTGATTCGTTGCTCAACCAGAACGGACTGATCTTCAGCGGCCGCGACATGAACCTGCGCGTGGGCTCGCTCACCAACCGTTACGCCGATATTTATGGCATGGGCAACATCAGCATTGCCCGCGATGACAGCAATGGCTGGAGTTCATCGATCAATAACATTTCGGCAACGATTGAAAGTGTTGGCGATCTGAGTCTGGCGGCTGATCACATCGAGAACCGCAAGGATGTGTTTGAGGTTGCTGCGGGTGGCGGGCTCGTTTCGGGAACAATTGGCGTTCGCTGCACGACGTGTACTTCATTCAGCGGCATCAACTTCGAGAGTCGCCTGCCGAGCCACTTGGTCTGGGTTGAAAAATACCATTCAACCATTGTCAGGGATTCGGCTTCGGGCACATTGACGGCCGGGCGCAATCTGACGGGCAACGGTCGCGAATTCATCAATAACGCCTCGACAGTCAGTGCCGGTCGAGATTTGACATTCAACGTACAAAATTTCACTAACCAAGGGGCAACGGTCGGGGATTACACCATCACGCGCTGGATTGATGCACCCAGGGCGAGCAGGGGCCCGGACTTTTGGCAGGACGTATTGAATTACAACGCCGCAAACGACCCGGATTATGACTCGGGCCAAACCGGTGTTGTGAACGGAAAGATCAGGATGGTTCCCAATATTCACACGTGGGATATGAATACGGTTGAATCACTCACCCGGATAGGCGGGCGTCAAGGTGGTCGCGAGGCAATCAGGTATCTTCTGTTTGGTTCGATCGCCATCGAATACGATTCCGGGAATCTCCGTTACGCTCCTCCTGGCTACGACGCTGGCGTGCGCGCAGAAGCCCCGGACATCATCAAGAACGCGACACCTTTCAACACCTTTACTACCGAAAGCAGTCCGACAGCGAATGCCAACGCCGTGGTTCAGGCAGGCGGCACCGTTTACATAAACGCGACCAACAAACTCGATAACGGTGTGGTTCGCAACGGCAACGCATCGGCCGGTGGCGCATCGCGTTTGGGTTCTACCCAACTGGGCGGCCAGGTCACGCCGACCGTCATCCGCATCAACGCCCAGCTTCCTCCAGACCTGGCCCAACAACAGGTCAACCCACTGGCCTTGCCGGGCTTCACCCTGCCAACGGGCGATAACGGTCTGTTCCGCCTCAGCCGTAAGGATGGCAGCGAACAAGCGATCTCGCCGATCAAAGACTGGGCAATCGGCTCGATCACTGCAGCATCCTCTGGACATACCACCGGAATGCCGGTCAGACATGCCACCGATTTCCAGATCGACAAGAACGATCCGGTCTCGATGAAAAAGCGCGACCTGGCGTTGAGTGATGCCGCGTCGCTGAATCTCAACGAAAAAACAGCTCAATTCAACGTTGGCGCAACCGCCGCTGACGGTCCGGTCGGCGTGCTGGTACCCGGCCGTGGCAGCCCTTCCTTTGACGTACCGCGCGTACAAGGCTTGCCCGACCCCAGCGTGCGCTCCAACCCGCACAAATACCTGATTGAAACCAACCCGGTACTGACCAACCTCAAGCAGTTCATGAGCTCGGACTATCTGCTGGGCAAGCTCGGCTACGATCCCGACACCAGTGCCAAACGTCTGGGCGATGGTCTGTTCGAGCAGCGCATGGTGCAGCAGGCCGTGGTCGCCCGCACGGGCCAACGCTTCATCGACGGCCAGACCTCTGACGAAGGCATGTTCAAGTACCTGATGAACAACGCCATCGCCAGCAAGGATCAGCTCAACCTGTCGGTGGGCGTCACCCTGACCGCGCAACAAGTCGCGGCACTGACCCATGACATCGTCTGGCTCGAAGAGCACGAAGTGAACGGCGAAAAGGTACTGGTGCCGGTGCTGTATCTGGCGCAGGCCAATAATCGGTTGGCGCCAAACGGGGCGTTGATTCAGGGCGGCGACGTAACCCTCATTGCCGGCGACAACCTCGATAACGCCGGCACGTTGCGAGCCTCCAACAACCTGTCGGCCGAAGCCGGCAACAACCTCACCAACACCGGTCTGATCGAAGCTGGCGAACGCCTCACGCTGAAGGCCGGCAACGACATCATCAACAAGTCCGGCGGCATCATCTCCGGCAAGGACGTCAGCCTGACGGCCACCAACGGCAGTGTGATCAACCAGCGTGATGTGACCAGTGTCGATGTCAGCCGCGGTGGCAGTGTGTACCACCGTGACTATCTGAATAACGCTGCGCGAATCGAAGCGGCCAATGACCTGACGATCAAATCCGGCAAAGACATCAACAACATCGGCGGCGTGCTGCAAAGCGGTCGGGACATGACGCTCGACGCTGATCGTGATGTGAACATCACCTCGGTGCAGAATCGCAGCACCGATGCGCGGGGTAGCAATTTCCTCAATCAGACGATCACTCAGCACGGCGCCGAAGTGAAGTCCGGGCGGGATCTGTCGATCAGTGCTGATCGTGACGTGGCGATTGTGGCCAGTCGGCTGGATGCCAAGCGCGATCTCAGCGTCGATTCAGGCCATGACATTGTGATTACTTCGGCCGCCGACGAGAGTGACTACGTCTCGCGCAGCAAGAAGCGCGCGAACGAAACTCACAGCATCACGCAACAGTCGTCGGTATTGAACGCCGGTCGCGATATCGCGCTGAACGCGGGTAACGACCTGGGCATCATCGCCAGTCGGATCAAGGCTACGGAAGATGTCAGCCTCGATGCGGCTCAGGACATCACCGTTGCCTCGGCCAAAGACGAAAGTTCTTCTTATTACTACAAGAAGAAAAAGGGCTCGTTCGGCCGGAGCAAAACCACTCAGGCGGAAAGTTATGAGAGCGAAAACGTTGCTTCGGTGATCGACGCCGGACGCGATCTCACCGTCAATTCGTCCAAGGACGGAGACGGCAGCGTCAGTCTTGATGGCGGGCGCAACGTCACCATTATTGGCAGTCAATTGAATGCAGGTAATGACCTGGTTGTGGGCGCGACAAAGGACGTGGCCGTTCTTTCCGCCACAGAAGAGTCCGGGTCCTACAGCAAGAAGACCAAGACCGGTCTGTTCGGTCTGTCGAAAAGTGGCAGCAGCCATTTGCAAACAGCCGTTACTCAGGTCGGCAGCGAGCTCAATGCCGGTCACGACGCCGTTATCATCGGCGGCCGCGATATCAATCTCAATGCCAGCGTCATCAACGCCGACAATAATGCAGAGTTGCACGCCGGACTCCTGGATAAGACGGGTGACATCAATCTTTCCTCCGCCGACAACGAAGCCTACAGCCGCGCTGAAGAGTTCAAGAAAAAGCTGGGTCTGTCTCTGAAGGACACCGTTGGCCTGTTTGCGGGCACCCCCGGTGCTGGCGCCGATATCACGGCGAATGCTTCGCACAAGGGCGGACGTGAAGTCGTGAGTTCCACGAGTGTCGGCAGCGAAATCAATGCCGGTCACGATGCAATACTGAAAGCGACTCGGGACATCAACATCATCGGCAGCGGCATCAATGCCAATCACGATGCGAATCTCGATGCCGGCCGCGATGTAAACGTGGTTGCAAGCACCGATGAACACCGCGATAACAGTTGGGAAACCAACAAAAGCTATGGCATCAAACAAACCATTGATAGCAACGCGTTCAGCACTTTTGTCGGCAATGAAACCATCAAGAACGGAGTCAATAGCAGCGGGCACACCGCTGCGGGCAGTTCGATTTCTGCCGGGCAGAACCTTAACGTCAACGCCGGTCGTGACGTCAATCTGCAAGGGTCGGACATGCAGTCGGGCATCGATCTGAAGATTAATGCCGAGCGTGACATCAACATTGATGCGGCAGAGCAGGCCGAAGCGATCACCACGTGGGACAGCATTAAACGCAACGGTACTACGACCACGGTCGCCTACAACATTGGCAATACACTCGACACCCTCCAAGGCACCGGTAAAGGACAGGATGGCGTCAGCAAAGGCTCGAGTGTATTGAAGTCGGTCGATACCCTGGGCCAGTTTTTCGCCGGGGCGACGTTCGATGGCCATGCCGGGGCGTCGAGCATCAGCCAGACCCGAACGCAAACATCGGTTACCAATCGTCCTTCGACACTGTCGGCAGCCAATGACATCACGCTCGACGCGGGTAACAACGTCGTGGTTCACGGCAGCAAGTTTGACGCTGGACGTAACATCAACATTTCCGGTCGCGATATCACGCTTGACGTTGCTCATGGTGCTGACGGTAGCGAAGGCAATCAGACTCAAAGCAAAGGTGGCCTCAAGGGTGGCACAACGGGGGGCTTCAAGCTTGGTGTTGGAATCAGCAACGCCGCGAGCGAAGAGGATTCCACTCAGGGTAATTCCACGCCGACACAACTCAATGCCGGTGGCAGTATCAACCTGGATGCCAAAAACGATCTGACGCTGATTGGCACAAGGGCAATTGCCGAGCGCGATATAAATCTCAAGGCGGCCAACGATCTGAACATCTTGTCCACGCAGAATGCCTACAGCAGTGACCATAGTCGTCGTAGCTGGGGCGCTGAGGGCGGGGTGATCGCCGGGCAGGACGGCTTCGGCTTTTACGGCTCCGTCAACGTCGGTTTGGGGGATCTCAAACGTCAAGGGGTTGAGCAGCAAGAAGCCTATCTATATGCAGGCAAAGGCCTGAATTTTGAGAGCGGCCGTGATACCAACATCGCCGGTGCCACTTTACGAGGGGATGAAGTTACAGGGGATGTCGGCCGTAACCTTACTGTGACCTCGGTGCCCAATACCGGTAAGGTCGAAGGCAAGGAACTTGACGCTAGCCTTACCGTGGCGGTGAGTATCGGCGCGACTGTCAGTGGTTCGCTCGGTTATGGGCAGACAACCGGGAAAACCAATTGGGTCGAAAACCAGACCACCATCAGTGGCAAAAGCAACGTTGATATCCGAACCGAAAAACATACTCAACTTGATGGCTCGGTGATTACCGCTGACAACGGCAATTTGAATCTCGACACCGACACCCTCGGCTATCGCAATATCACCGGTAAGGATAACGAGCACGGTTACTACCTCAACGTCAGCGGTAGTTACGGTAGTGGCGGTGGTTCCCAAGCCGACAAACCCAACAAGGGGATGGAAGGCGATGGTAAAAGCAGTTGGGCGGTAGAGGGTTATAAATACGACAAGGATCGTGAACAAACCCTCAATGCGACGGTAGGCACGGGTGAAATTGTCGTTCGCCACGATAAGCAGACTGGCCAGGATTCGACCGCAGGGCTCAATCGTAATGTCGGTAAAGCCTATGAGGTGACTCGTGATGACGAGCACCGAACTGATCTTTACGTGAGCAGCTCCTCGATCAGCGCTGTCATGAATCCCGAAAAGACATTCAATCAGTGGGTGGAAAATGCAGAGAAGTACGGTGAGAACAGCCTCGAGTCGTTGAACAAACTGGTAGATCTGGTCTTCGCCACAAACGCTTTCGTGGTTGGCAATGGATTCAATAGCGCGAATCTCGTTCTGGCCAATCGAGCCGCTACTCGGGTGATTCTCAAGCGCATGCGTAATGAATCCACTCGAAAGGAAACGATCAAGATAGTGATCGCGAGCATGATGAACGGCGCCTCGTCTCCCGAGGCACAAGCCATGATTGACCGTATCAACCAAATTGCAGAGACCAATCCCGACTTGGCGTTGAGCCTGCTGTATGCCTTCAAGCGCCTGCAAACACCCGCAACCGGGCAATCGCACTTTCTACCTGTCGTGGCAGCCGGAGGTGCATTGGCCGTGCTTGCCGGCGCGCTGTTGACAGTTGCAGCTTCGCCGCAGAACCAGGAGGCGATGCGCGAGGCGGTGAATGCGTTGATGGAAGCCACTAAAGATGCAGGGTTGCAACTACAAGAGCGTGTTAAGTTGGCCTCAGAGTTGTGGGAAACCATACTGGGCACGGCATTCCCGATACACATGCTGGATCCCAAATTCGGGACGTTGATCAATCCTGTGGTCGATACTGACGTTCTTCATCCTGTCAGCGCCGGCGGATATACCATTGAGCCTTCCTCGCCAAGCAGCACAGGGGGAAGCACAATTGAAAACGGGGAAGGGTGGAGCACTACGTCCCCAGCCGTAAATCCAGGCCCATCGCCAGGCAATATGTACAGCACGCCTGGAACGATAACGACAGAGTCAGGTGCTATACCTGACGCAAACGAGGTTCGGGCCGGGGAGGATCTGTCTCGTCTGGGTTATGATGTTACGTTCCTCGCAACCGCGTCATCCCAAGGAATTCAGGGGCAACGTACTGCTGATTTGATGATTGAAGGACTAGGCCCGATTGACGTGTATACCCCACAAAATCTTAATCCTTCAAACATCCTGAAAAATATCGAAAAGAAAGCGAGTCAGGCCAGTGGTGTGATTGTTCAGGCAGATATTTCCGCAGCGGATATGTCTTCGATAGCGGGTCGTATGTGGGGCAAGTCGAACGCTCAGAACATCAAGACGATATTTTTCCAGAAAGCCGATGGCTCTGTTGTTCGCTTTAACCGACCTCAAGGAGGTAAATAGTCATGTCGAAATTCGCTTGTATCTGCGGTCATGTGATTAACCTGTCCCAAGGTACTTCTGAATCCGAGTATTCTCTGGTTCCAGAGACTACGATAGACGCTATAGGTGGCATCCTTTCAACTCGTGGACTCTCCGAGGAAGGATTTTATGACGCGATAAATGATGGGGCTTCTACTGTATATCGCTGCTCGAAATGTGGTCGATTACATTTAGATGAGGGCAGTGGAGTTTTCTCTTCATACGTTAAAGAGGAAAGTGTTCAGCGGTAGGCGTTGCATGAACAGCTGACGGCTCATCGCGGGGAATTGGATAGCTATCGATTATTTGGGGGGCTGGAGACTGATGAGGTTTCAGTTGTGACGTTTAATCGATAGCAGAATCAAAAGATCGCAGCCTTCGGCAGCTCCTACAGAGATATGTGTAGAAGTTGCCAAAGCCTGCGATCCTTTGATCTTCACTTCGGATAAAGCGGCGGCAGCCCACTGTCACCCACCGGATCCTGTGATAAATGGGGACAGACCACGTTTAGAAAATATTCCGAAAACGTGGTCTGTCCCCTTTTTATGCGTGTACGAGGCGCGGCGACGCTACTGAACATTGCCTTGGGCACCGCAACCAACATGGCAGGTAGCGTCACGGGCAAGGTTTTCAGCGTCGTCGGTGGCAAAGGGACTACCGGCGGGAAAGTCTCTGATCCAATTACGATCGATTCGAAGCATCCTGACTGGGCAAAAGAGTTTGGTGATGCGCCGGTCAAAGGGTGGGTAGACGGGCCGACGAGCAAGCCACCTGTAGCTTCTGGGCACGGCGACGGGGCGAAGCCTCATATCGAGGCCGTGGTGAAGGTCGAGACTGCCAAATCCGTCAAAGGCAGTCATGAATATGAACTGCTCAACAATCCTGCTGCCAGAAGTCCCAACACCCGTTATGAGCTTGATAATGGAAGTACCTTTACGACCAATAGCAAAGGGATGGTGGAGGAATTGACCTTCACGCCGGTCAAGGAAAAGGTGCCTCGAGATCCGCGGCAGACTGCAGCGGGTAAAGAAGGCCGGGATACTGACGTCGGTGGGCATGCCCAGGCGTGTAGCCAGGGCGGCACGTGCGATGGTTATAATCTCTTTCCGCAAGACAGAAACTTCAACAATTCGGCTTACAAGGTGTTCTATGAAAATAGAATCAAGGAAGCACTTGAAGATCCTTCCAAAACGGTCGGCCTCACGAGAATAAAGTTCAAACGTGAAGAGCCAGGATCTTCTCGGCCTGATTCGTTGCAAGTGTTTTACACGATTGATGGCAAGACCAAGTCTGTAGTGTTTGAGAACGAAGCCCGAAAAATACCGGAGATAATCGAGTGATTACAGATGATCTAGAAATCGTCAAAAAAATTTTTCAGATGGTCCACGAGGGTATTGTTCACGGATACGACGCCTTCCGTTACGAGATAGAGATGGGTGAAGGGTTCATGGAGGCCGAACTGACAGTCGAAAAAGACGGAGTTGAGGTAACGGACGCTGAAATCGATTTCGATGTCTCCGACGTGTATTTTTTGGCAAAAGATTTAAAGGCGAATGCCGTGCAGCGTGGCGAGCCCTGGAAATCTTTTGTCATGTCTTATCGCGATGGTGAGCAAGTGAAGACCAAATTCAATTATTGATTTGAGACGCTGCATTTCATCTTTTTTGATAGGCCAGGGTGTGGCTGGTTGCCCGTTTCCTTCTATCTGATGGGATAAATGGGACAGACTCCGTTTAAATAAACGTGGTCTGTCCCTGAGGGATCTTAGAAGAGGGGATGATTGGAACAATCAATTTCCGGAGGTGAGAGAGTGATTGCTGAAGATTTTGAACTTGTGACAGCCATTTTTCAGCTGGTTGAGGCCGGAATTGTTCACGGTTATGACGCCTTTCGATACCGCGTTGAATGGGGGGGTAACTATATGGAGGCAGACCTCGCCGTTGAAAAAAATGGCTCAGAAATCTGGGACGCTGAAACTGATTTCAACCATTCGAAAATCTATGCGCTTGTAGAAAAATTACACGAGCATGCAGTCGCTCGCGGTGAGCCCTGGAAGGCATTTGTTCTCTCCTATCGCGAAGGCGAACAAGTGAAAACGAAATTCGACTATTGATTCCGATTGTCTTCAGCCTTTTATCCCTAAAGCAAAATCGAAAGATCGCAGCCTTTGGCAGCGCCTACACATACCCTCTGTAGGAGTTGCCGAAGGCTGCGATCTTTTGCTTTTACTTCGGATAAAGCGGCGGCAACCCGCTGTCACCCACCGGATCCTGTACCCGTTCCGCCGCCGGAATCGTGCGGATCGCCCGCCACAAATCCTCACCCTGCCAGTGCTGTCCCGTCTCGCTGTACAGCGCTCCATTCAACCCATCCAGCGCATCCGACAACGGCACAAACCGCGCTGCCATGTCCGCCAGTGTCTCCGGCTGCTGCCGCGCCCACGCATCCAGCGCCTGCCGCGTCGCCTGCGGATCATTCGCCTGACTCGCTCGCTTGATGTCATCCATCAAAGTGCGCGGGCTCGGGCCGGTTTGTGCGGCGCGGTGCACCGCCGGTTGCCAGCGCGCGCGCCACCACAGGCCGAAGCCGAGGAGGGTGGTGCAGGCGAGGATCAGGGTGCTGAGTTTCCACCACCACAACACGTCGTTATCGACGGCGCTCACTTGCAGGTTGCCGGCCGGGGTGTCGACTTGCAGGCTCGGGTTGTTGGCCACTTGCAGGGTGCGCGCGGGCAGGCTGCTGTGTTCCAGATGATCTTCGAAGGTGTTCCACCAAACTACGTCCACGGTCGGCAAGTCGATGGCGCCGCTGCGGCTTGGCACCAGCGCTTCGCGTTCTTCGCGGCTGCCGACAATGCCCCGGTCAGTGCTCTGGTTGCTCAGCACCGGTTGGTCGGGGTAGCGGCGCAGGCCGTTGACGTCGGTGGCGGGCAGCGCTGGCAGTTGCGAGGCAGCCAGACCTTCCACTTTCAACGTCAGGCTGCGGGTCAGGGAGTCGCCGACCTGGGTGTGTTCCGGTTCCGGGTTCCAGCTTTCGCTGAGGCTCAGACTGCGCGCGGGCAGCCATGGCGCGTCGACCGGGTAGGTTAGGGGTTTGGGTTTGACGGTCAGGGGGATTTCAGCAGAACTGACGCGCATCAGTTTGCCCGGCTTTGGCCCCTGCGCATTGGTGTCCTGAGACGGCTGCGTGTCGACCAGTGTGGCGCTGAAGGTCTGCGGCGCGATGGTCAGCAAACCGCTGTGCTGCGGGTAGATCGCATAGCGCATTTCGATCACGCCATGGCGCACACCGTTGAGGTCTTTTTCGTAGGTACGCGTGTCGCCAAGCTGTTCGATGCGCGCATCGGCGATTTGCAGCGGCGTCAGGCTGCTGTCGTCGTACAGCGACACCGAGTGGTAGATGCGCAACGTCAGGATCGCCTGCGCCTGCACATACACGCTGGACTGATCGAGGCTGGCCTCGATGAACACCGGATCAAGGCTGTTCTGGTTCTCGCGGGTGTCGCTTTCGACCACTTGCACGGTAATCGGCTGGCTCTGCGCGTCGCCCAGTTGCAGCGGCGGGATCACTACGCTGCCGTTCTCCTTCGGCAGCAGGGTGATGATCCAGCGCGTGGTTGCGCGGTTGTCGCCATTTAGGGTGTTGAGCTGGTTGACCTGCCGCGTGCCGCGCACTTCGAACAACGCTTCCAGTGCGGTCAAATCGGGTTTGCCGAACTGGGTGACGTCGCTGGTTTCGAGGGTGAGTTCGACCGTCTCGCCGGAGTTCAGGCGACTGCGATCCACACTGGCGGTCAGCTCGGCCGCCTGGGCGGTGGCCGTGCAGAGCAGCAGGGGCAGCAAGAGAGCGGTGAAGCGGGTCATCGAGTGTTTTCCTGATCCTGATGTTGTTGCTGTTCGTACCAGAATTTGCGTCGCAGCAGTTCGCCCGGATCATCCGGGATCTTGCCCAGCCATTGTTCCAGTGCCTGGCGTTGCTCGCCTTCGAGGTTGTCTTCACTCGGGCGCAGCGTCGGCACGGTATCCGTTTGTTCTTCTTCGTCGCTGCCCGGCACCTCGTTGGGGCCTGGCTGCGGCGGTGTAGTCGGTGGCGGTTCGCTGGCCGATTCAGTCGGTTGCGCCTCGCTCTGGGTTTCACTTTTTACCGCCGGTGGCGGTGCGGTCGCTGGCGGTGGTTCGTCGCCCGGCAGACTTTGCTGTTCGCTCGGTTTGGTGTCCGGCTCGGCGGGCGGCGGTGTGTTTTTCTGCTTGAGCAGGTTTTCCACCAGCGCCTTGTTGGTCTGCGCCGGACGCAAATCCGGTTGCAGTTCCAGGGCCTGTTCATAGGCGTCGATTGCCGCTTCCAGCTCACCGCTTTTCGCCAAGGCGTTGCCACGATTGTAGTGGGCGCGGGCATCGCTGCCTTCGGCGAAGCGCTGGGCGGCGCCACTGTAGTCGCCGGCCTCGTACAACGCCACCCCTTGCCATTGGTGATCGTCGAAATGTTGCGCGGCTTCGGCCGGGCGTTTCTGTTTGAGCAGGTGCAGGCCCTGTTGATCGGGGCGCAGCCACAAATCCTCGAAGTCAAAAGCGTAGCTCGGTTGCGGCAGGCAGAAGAACAAAGGCAGGCAGAACAACCAGCCACGTCGCCCGGCGCACGCCGCGAGCAATAACAGCGGCAACAGCAGCCAGTAACCTTGATCGGCCCAGGTATCGAGGCGCACGGTCTGGCCATCGTCGCGCAGACTGCGCGGGCCGTTGAGCAGACCGAGCGCGCCAAGATCCGCTTCGTCGAGGCGAGCAGGGTGGTATTCGCCGCCCACGCTGTTGAGGAAAGCGCTCAGGCCCGGACTGTCGAGTTGCGGCACGCGGATCGCGCCTTGTTCGTCCTTGAGGAAACTGCCGTCCTCTTGGGCGATTGGCGCACCTTCGGCGGTGCCGACGCCGAGCATCAGCAGTTGTGCCGACTCACCGTTGAGGGCGCGGCGAATGCCTTGGCGCTCTTCATCATCGAGCGACGAGCCGATCAGCAGAATCCGCCCCTGACCGAGCGCGCCTTGTTTGAGCAAGGCCAGTGCTTTACTCACGGCCAGATCGGCGCGATGGCCGTTTTCCGGCATCAGTGATGGCTTGAGCGCATCGAGCAGATTGCGGCTGGTCGCCAGGTCATCCGACAGCGGCACCAGCGTGTGTGCGCTGCCGGCGTAGACGACGATGGCGGTCTGCGCATCGCTGCGCGCCTGCAACAGGTCGAACAGCTTGCGCCGGGCCTGTTCCAGTCGCGTCGGCGGCGAGTCGGTGGCGAGCATTTCCGGGGTCAGTTCCAGTACCACCACCAACGGATCGGCGGGTTTCTGGCTGGTCTGTTCGACCCGTTCCCAACTCGGTCCGAGCAGCGCCAGAACCGTCAGCAGCCACGCCACGCCAAGGGCAACCCACGGCAGTTTGCTGTCGCGACCATTGCCGCCGCTGAGCAGGGTGGCATGAAACGCCGGCGGCAAAATCATCTGCCAGCGCCCGGCGCGTTTCTGCCGATGCCAGAGTTGCCAGATCAGCCAGCCCAGCAGCGGCAGCAACAGCAACCACCACGGACGGAACCAGTGCGGCCAGAGCGCGATCATCGGCGCCTCCGCAGACGCAAGCGCTTAAGGCGCTCACGCCAGTCAGGCAGCGGACTTTGCAGATACAGCTCCTTGGTGAACAGGCGTTGCAGCGGGTTGTCCGGCCACAATTCACGCGCGACCAGCAACAGGCTCAACCACAGCGCCAGCGCCAGAGGCCAGTGATACAAAGCTTGTGCCGGGCGGGCCTGGGTCGGTTGTTGGGTCACGGGTTCGAGTTGGTCCAAGGTATCTTTGATTGCTTGCAGTTCTTTGCCGTCGTGGGCACGGAAATACTGGCCACCGGTGACTTCGGCGATGGCTTTGAGCGCCGGCTCGTCGAGATCCAGACTCGGATTGACGCCGAGCAGGCCGGTCGAACCGCTGTCCTCAGGGTTGGCGCCAATCCCGATTGGATAGATTTTTACGCCTTCGCTCGCAGCGAGTTTTGCCGCCGTCAGCGGATCGATCTCGCCGCCGTTGTTGGCGCCATCAGTGACCAGAATCAGCACACGGCTTTGCGCCGGACGCAGGCGCAGGCGTTTCAATGCCAGACCGATGGCATCACCGATGGCGGTGTTCTTGCCGGCAATGCCGATGCGCGCTTCGTCGAGCCAGACGCGCACGGTGCGGCGATCAAACGTCAGCGGCGCTTGCAGATACGCCTGACTGCCAAACAGGATCAAACCGACGCGGTCGCCATCGCGACTTTCGAGGAAATCACCGAGCAGATATTGCACCAGCGTCAGCCGACTGACTTCTTCGTCCTGCCACTGCATATCCGGGAAATCCATCGAACCGGACACGTCCACCGCCACCAGCAGATCACGCCCACTGGCAGCAATCGGCAGCGGTTCGCCGAGCCATTGCGGGCGGGCGGCGGCGGTCAGCAGTAACAGCCACAAGAGCATGAACGGCGCCTGTTGACGCCACGCGGGCAGGTTGGCGCGAGCGCGACGGCGGGCGAGGCCTTCCAGATCGGCGAGGAAACTGACTTTCAGCGCGGGCTCGCCGCTGTCGGCCACTGGCAGCACCAGACGCATCAGCCACGGCAGCGGCACCAGCACAAAGATCCACGGCCAGGCGAACTCAAACATGTTTGCGAATCCATGTATCGACCGCTTGGGTCAGGCCGGCGATGGCTTTGTCATCGAGTTTGCACTCCGGTTTATAGGCGCCTTCGACCAGCACCATCCAACGGGTGAGGCCCGCCGCCGGGCAACGGTTGTCGAGAAAGGCCAGCCATTTACGCCCATTGAGGGTGTGGCTCTGGCTGTAGGGATAGTGGTTGCGGCACAGGCGTTTGAGCAGGCCGTTGAGTTGCTGCAACCACGCCCCGGCCGGAGCACCGTCGTAGGGTTTGGGCATTTGCGCCAGTTCGGCGAGGGCGGCAATGCGCACTGGGTCGAGCGGCTGCTCGGCGCGGACAATCGGGCGTTTCTTCATCGGAATGAAACGGCGAAGTTTCCACACAGCGAAACCCAGCAGCGGCAGCAATAGAAGCAGCAGCCACCAACCTGGTGCCGGCGGCCAGAAGGCAATCGGTGGCGGCGAGATCAGCGGTTGCAGTTGTTCGAGGCCGTTCATCGACCTTTCCCCGGACGCTGCGGATTGAGGAATTCGCGCATCTGCTCGACCATTTCGCTTTGCGTGCTCAGCGGCATCAGCAATACCCGCAGCTTCTGCGCGAGCAATTCCCAGCGCGCGATGCGTGCTTCGGCCTGGGCGCGATAGGTCTGGCGCAGGTCGAAATTCAGCGTATCGAGTTCGAGTTGCGCGCCGCGTTCGGCGAATCGGAGAAGACCGGCGGCGGGCAGGGCGTGATCGAGGGGATCGGAAATCGGCAGCATCAACAGATCGCAATGGCGCGAGAGCAGGCTCAATTGTTGTTCAGCGCTGTCGGACAACGCGCGCTCGTCACAGATGACGATCACCAGACTGCCCGGGCGCAGCACTTCGCGGGCACGGCGCAGCGCCACGCCAAACGCATCGCGATCCGGCTCGCGCTCGCTGTGCAGCGACTGGTTGACCTTGACCAGGCGGTTGAGCAATTGCAGCAGGCTCTGTTTGCTGCGCCGCGGTTTGATTTCGTAGTGCTCGTTGTCGCCGAACACCAGCCCGCCAACGCGATCGTTGTGGCCGAGCGCGGCCCAGCCGATCAGCGCCGCTACTTGCGCTGCCAGTACCGATTTGAACATCAGCCCCGAGCCGAAAAACAGCCGTGTGCTTTGCTCGACCATGATGAAAATCGGTCGTTCGCGTTCTTCATGGAACAGCTTGGTGTGCGGCTCTTGCGTGCGCGCCGTTACGCGCCAGTCGATGGTGCGCACGTCGTCGCCGGCCTGATAAACCCGCACCTGATCGAAGTCGACGCCACGGCCACGGAATTTCGAGTGATGCAGGCCGATCAGCGGGCTGCGCTGGCTCGGCGTGGAAAACAGCTGCACTTCACGCACGCGGTGGCGCATCTCGATCAGCTCGGCGAGGCTGACGCGGATGCCCGGTTCGGACGGCAGGGTGGCGTTCATGGGGGTCAAGCGACGGCTACGACGTCGAGAATCCGCTGCACCACCCGATCCTGATCGATGCCGGCGGCTTCGGCTTCAAACGACAAAATGATGCGGTGGCGCAACACGTCGAACAGCACCGCTTGAATGTCTTCCGGGCTGACGAAATCGCGGCCGGCCAGCCAGGCGTGGGCGCGGGCACAACGGTCGAGAGCAATCGAGCCGCGCGGGCTGGCGCCGTAGGCGATCCACTCGGCCATTTCCGGGTCGAACTTGGCCGGGTTGCGCGTGGCCATGACCAGTTGCACGAGGTATTCCTCCACGGCGTCGGCCATGTACAGACCGAGGATTTCCTTGCGCGCGGCGAAGATCGCCTGTTGGCTGACGCGGCGTTCGGGTTTGGTTTCACCGTTCAACGCTTCGCCACGGGCCTGCTGGAGGATGCGGCGTTCGACGGCAGCGTCCGGGAAACCGATTTTCACGTGCATCAGAAAACGGTCGAGCTGTGCTTCTGGCAGCGGATACGTGCCTTCCTGCTCGATCGGGTTTTGCGTGGCCATTACCAGAAACAGCGGCGACAACTCGTAAGTGCTGCGACCGACACTGACCTGACGCTCGGCCATGGCTTCGAGCAGCGCCGATTGCACTTTGGCCGGGGCACGGTTGATTTCGTCCGCCAGCACCAGATTGTGGAAGATCGGCCCTTGCTGGAACACGAAACTGCCGGTTTCCGGGCGATAGATTTCGGTGCCGGTGATGTCGGCCGGTAGCAGGTCAGGGGTGAACTGAATGCGATGGAACTGGGCTTCGATGCCCTCGGCGAGTTCTTTGATCGCTTTGGTCTTGGCCAGACCCGGAGCTCCCTCGACCAGCATGTGGCCGTCGGCGAGCAGGGCGATGAGCAAACGCTCGATGAGTTTTTCCTGGCCGAGAATCTGCGTTGAAAGAAAGGTTCGCAGCGCCAGCAGCGCTTCACGATGTTCCATCGGTGACTGTTCCTGGAAAGGGGTGGCCACAGGCGTCCGGATAACGCCAGGGCTGGGGGCGTTACTTTAATCCATCGCGGGGGGTGGCGACTAACGGCATTTTGTAGAAAAAGGCAAAAGATCGCAGCCTGCGGCAGCTCCTACAGGTGATTGCATTCCAATGTAGGAGCTGCCGCAGGCTGCGATCTTTTGGCTGTCTGTGAAGGCCTCATTGCTGGCAAGCCAGCTCCCACAGGGACCGATGTGTTGCATAGATCGCGTTCACACCGCTGATACTTGTGGGAGCTGGCTTGCCAGCGATGAGGCCAGTCTGGACGCCATCAAACTTCGTTAATGAAGGTACCCGTCCCATCAAGGATATTCGTCAAGGTCTCGACAACCTCATCCAGATCAACCATGTCCGGGTTAAAGCTGATCTCCAGCACATCATCCCCGTTCAGCGCATCGGCATCCGCCGCCGCAATCTCGATCTTCAACAGATTCGAACTCAGGGTGACTTTCACCCCGTCCAGCGTCGAAGGTTCGCCATCCAGAGTGATCTCCAGCTCATCCTCATCCGGGTAGCGACTCATCAGGAACATGTCGCCCTTGTCGCTGTGGCAGCAGAGCATTGCCATGTTGTCTTCTTCGTCATCGCACGGGTTGACGATCAGTAGGGCGGTGGTCATTTGCATGGTCAATTCCTGCCTCGAGGGGCGTGTTGGTCGCTAATGGGCGCGATTCTGCCAGTCCTCGGGAATTTCTGCATGTGAGAGTGTCAGAGGATGTGTCGTGAACGCGACATGGATCAATGGTCATTTCTGGCACGCATGTACCGTAAAAACGGGCATTCAGACCGGCATTTTCCGCCACGACTGCTAGTGTTTACCGGTGCCAGACCCTCGGTTTACGTGCCAATGACCGAATATGTCGCAGCACCGCAAGCAGACACATTGTCGCACCCTTTAAGCTGCGCAACGGATGAGCACCCGTAAAGGCATTGTCGGCACCGCTGGCAGTCGCTTTTGCAGATGCTCATTCTATGGAAGGTGAATGTGACCTGAGTGTCCCGTCCAGCTTCACCCACCTGTCCCCCTGTTTCCTCTGCCCGAGAATCAGGAACAGGGCGACACAAGCCCCGAAAGGGGTGTTGCACGCGACGCTTTCCATCAATAACAAGCTTAAGCGGAGTACCACAGATGGCGTTCTTCACCGCAGCCAGCAAAGCCGACTTCCAGCACCAACTGCAAGCGGCACTGGCGCAGCACATCAGTGAACAGGCACTGCCACAAGTGGCGCTGTTCGCTGAACAATTCTTCGGCATCATTTCTTTGGACGAGCTGACTCAACGTCGCCTCTCCGACCTCGCTGGCTGTACTCTTTCCGCGTGGCGCCTGCTTGAGCGCTTCGATCACGCGCAACCGCAAGTGCGCGTCTACAACCCTGATTACGAGCGTCATGGCTGGCAGTCGACCCACACCGCGGTCGAAGTCCTGCACCACGACCTGCCATTTCTGGTCGACTCGGTTCGTACTGAACTGAACCGCCGCGGCTACAGTATCCACACCCTGCAAACCACCGTGCTCAGCGTGCGTCGTGGCAGCAAGGGCGAGTTGCTGGAAATCCTGCCGAAAGGCACCCAGGGCGACGGCATTCTGCAAGAGTCGTTGATGTACCTGGAAATCGACCGCTGCGCCAACGCGGCCGAACTGAATGTGCTGAGCAAAGAGCTGGAACAGGTTCTCGGTGAAGTCCGCGTCGCGGTCGCCGATTTCGAGCCGATGAAAGCCAAGGTGCAGGAAATCCTCACCAAACTCGACAACAGCGCCTTCGCCGTCGATGCCGACGAAAAGAACGAAATCAAAAGCTTCCTGGAATGGCTGGTGGGCAACCACTTCACCTTCCTCGGCTACGAAGAATTCGTAGTCACCGATCAGGCCGATGGCGGCCATATCGAGTACGACCAGAACTCCTTCCTCGGCCTGACCAAACTGCTGCGCACCGGCCTGACCTACGAAGACCTGCGCATCGAAGACTACGCCGTTGCCTACCTGCGCGAACCGACCCTGCTGTCGTTCGCCAAGGCTGCGCACCCAAGCCGTGTACACCGTCCGGCTTACCCGGATTACGTGTCGATCCGTGAAATCGACGCCGACGGCAAAGTCATCAAAGAACACCGTTTCATGGGCCTGTACACCTCCTCGGTGTATGGCGAGAGCGTGCGGGTCATCCCGTTCATCCGCCGCAAGGTCGAAGAAATCGAAACGCGCTCCGGCTTCCAGTCCAAGGCTCACCTGGGCAAGGAACTGGCGCAGGTGCTTGAAGTGCTGCCGCGTGATGACCTGTTCCAGACCCCGGTCGACGAACTGTTCACCACCGTGATGTCGATCGTGCAAATCCAGGAACGCAACAAGATCCGCGTGTTCCTGCGCAAAGACCCGTACGGGCGTTTCTGCTACTGCCTGGCCTACGTGCCGCGCGACATCTACTCCACCGAAGTTCGCCAGAAGATCCAGCAAGTGCTGATGGAGCGCCTGAAGGCTTCCGATTGCGAGTTCTGGACGTTCTTCTCCGAGTCGGTACTGGCGCGCGTGCAGTTGATTCTGCGTGTCGACCCGAAAAACCGTCTCGACATCGACACCGTGCTGCTGGAAAAAGAAGTCGTACAAGCGTGCCGCAGCTGGCAGGACGACTACGCCGCACTGACCGTCGAAAGCTTCGGCGAAGCCCACGGCACCAACGTGCTGGCCGACTTCCCGAAAGGCTTCCCGGCCGGCTACCGCGAGCGTTTCGCTGCGCATTCGGCCGTGGTCGACATGCAGCACCTGCTGAGCCTCAACGAAAAAAATCCGCTGGTGATGAGCTTCTATCAGCCGCTCGGTCAGGTCTCCGGCCAGCGCGAGCTGCATTGCAAGCTGTACCACGCCGACACGCCGCTGGCGCTGTCCGACGTCTTGCCGATCCTGGAAAACCTCGGTCTGCGCGTACTGGGCGAATTCCCGTACCGTCTGCGTCACACCAATGGCCGCGAGTTCTGGATCCACGACTTCGCGTTCACTGCCGCTGAAGGCCTCGACCTCGACATCCAGCAACTCAACGACACCCTGCAGGACGCGTTCGTCCACATCGTTCGCGGCGACGCCGAAAACGATGCGTTCAACCGTCTGGTACTGACCGCCGGCCTGCCATGGCGCGACGTCGCGCTGCTGCGTGCTTACGCGCGTTACCTGAAGCAGATTCGTCTGGGCTTCGACCTGGGTTACATCGCCAGCACCCTGAACAACCACACCGACATCGCTCGCGAACTGACCCGGTTGTTCAAGACCCGCTTCTATCTGGCGCGCAAACTCAGCGACGACGATCTGGAAGACAAGCAACTGCGTCTGGAACAAGCGATTCTGACCGCACTGGACGACGTCCAGGTGCTCAACGAAGACCGCATCCTGCGTCGTTACCTCGACCTGATCAAAGCCACCCTGCGGACCAACTTCTATCAGACTGACGCCAACGGCCAGAACAAGTCGTACTTCAGCTTCAAGTTCAACCCGCACGCGATCCCTGAACTGCCGAAGCCAGTGCCGAAGTTCGAAATCTTCGTCTACTCGCCACGCGTTGAAGGCGTGCACCTGCGCTTCGGTAACGTCGCTCGTGGTGGTCTGCGCTGGTCCGACCGTGAAGAAGACTTCCGTACCGAAGTCCTCGGCCTGGTAAAAGCCCAGCAAGTGAAGAACTCGGTCATCGTGCCAGTGGGTGCGAAGGGCGGCTTCCTGCCGCGTCGCCTGCCACTGGGCGGCAGCCGTGACGAGATCGCGGCCGAGGGCATCGCCTGCTACCGCATCTTCATCTCGGGTCTGTTGGACATCACCGACAACCTGAAAGACGGCGCGCTGGTACCGCCGGCCAACGTCGTGCGTCATGACGACGATGACCCGTACCTGGTAGTAGCAGCGGACAAGGGCACTGCGACCTTCTCCGACATCGCCAACGGCATCGCCATCGACTACGGCTTCTGGCTGGGTGACGCGTTTGCGTCCGGTGGTTCGGCCGGTTACGACCACAAGAAAATGGGCATTACCGCCAAAGGCGCGTGGGTTGGCGTACAACGCCACTTCCGCGAGCGCGGCATCAATGTTCAGGAAGACAGCATCACTGTGGTCGGTGTCGGCGATATGGCCGGTGACGTGTTCGGTAACGGCCTGTTGATGTCCGACAAGCTGCAACTGGTTGCCGCGTTTAACCACATGCACATCTTCATCGACCCGAACCCGAACCCGGCGACCAGCTTCGTTGAGCGTCAGCGCATGTTCGACCTGCCGCGTTCGGCCTGGACCGACTACGACACCAGCATCATGTCCGAGGGTGGCGGTATCTTCTCGCGCAGCGCGAAGAGCATCGCGATCTCCCCGCAGATGCAGGAACGCTTCGACATCAAGGCTGACAAGCTGACCCCGACCGAACTGCTGAACGCCTTGCTCAAGGCACCGGTGGATCTGCTGTGGAACGGCGGTATCGGTACTTACGTCAAAGCCAGCACTGAAAGCCACGCCGATGTCGGCGACAAGGCCAACGATGCACTGCGCGTGAACGGCAACGAGCTGCGCTGCAAAGTCGTGGGTGAGGGCGGTAACCTCGGCATGACCCAATTGGGTCGAGTGGAGTTTGGTCTGAATGGCGGCGGTTCCAACACCGACTTCATCGACAACGCCGGTGGCGTGGACTGCTCCGACCACGAAGTGAACATCAAGATCCTGCTGAATGAAGTGGTTCAGGCCGGTGACATGACCGACAAGCAACGCAACCAGTTGCTGGCGAGCATGACCGACGAAGTCGGCAACCTGGTGCTGGGCAACAACTACAAGCAGACTCAGGCCCTGTCCCTGGCGGCGCGTCGTGCCTACGAACGCATCGCTGAGTACAAGCGTCTGATGGGTGATCTGGAAGGCCGTGGCAAGCTGGACCGTGCCATCGAGTTCCTGCCGACCGAAGAGCAGATCAACGAGCGCATTGCCGAAGGCCACGGTCTGACCCGTCCTGAGCTGTCGGTGCTGATCTCGTACAGCAAGATCGACCTCAAAGAGCAGCTGTTGGGCTCCTTGGTGCCGGACGACGACTACCTGACCCGCGACATGGAAACGGCGTTCCCGCCGACCCTGGTCAGCAAGTTCTCCGAAGCCATGCGTCGTCACCGTCTGAAGCGCGAGATCGTCAGCACCCAGATCGCCAACGACCTGGTCAACCACATGGGCATCACCTTCGTTCAACGACTCAAAGAGTCGACCGGCATGAGCCCGGCGAACGTCGCTGGCGCTTATGTGATCGTGCGCGACATCTTCCACCTCCCGCACTGGTTCCGTCAGATCGAAGCGCTGGACTACCAAGTCAGCGCTGACGTGCAGTTGGAGCTGATGGACGAGCTGATGCGTCTGGGTCGCCGCGCTACGCGCTGGTTCCTGCGTGCCCGTCGCAACGAGCAGAACGCTGCCCGTGACACCGCGCACTTCGGTCCGCACCTGAAAGAGCTGGGTTTGAAGCTCGACGAACTGCTGAGCGGCGAAATCCGCGAAAACTGGCAGGCGCGTTATCAGGCTTACGTCGAAGCCGGTGTGCCGGAACTGCTGGCGCGTATGGTGGCGGGCACCTCGCACCTGTACACCTTGCTGCCGATCATCGAAGCGTCCGACGTGACCGGACAGAACCCTGCCGAAGTGGCCAAGGCCTACTTCGCCGTGGGCAGTGCGCTGGACATCACCTGGTACCTGCAACAGATCAGCGCGCTGCCGGTTGAAAACAACTGGCAAGCCCTGGCCCGTGAAGCGTTCCGTGATGACGTCGACTGGCAGCAACGGGCGATCACCATCTCCGTCCTGCAACAGGGCGACGGCACTCAAGACGTGGAAGCACGTCTGGCGCTGTGGATGGAACAGCACGAAAGCATGATCTCGCGCTGGCGCGCCATGCTGGTGGAAATCCGCGCGGCAAGCGGCACGGACTACGCCATGTATGCGGTGGCCAACCGTGAACTGCTGGATCTGGCGTTGAGTGGGCAGGCGGTTGTGCCTGCGGCTGCTGCGAATGCCGAGCTTGAATTGGCGTAAGTAGTGGGTGAATGAAAAAGCCCCGGTGTCGTGAGATGCCGGGGCTTTTTTCTGTCTGAGAGGTTTGTGGTGGCTGTTCCGGCCTCATCGCTGGCAAGCCAGCTCCCACAAGGATCGGGTGCACCACGATACCTGTGGGAGCTGGCTTGCCAGCGATGAGGCCCATACATTCAATACAACTTCTGACTTTGTTTACTATCCAGCATTGACACTTTGTCCGCAGGCCTTGCGACCAAATTGTTGAGCGACTGGTCAAACTTCTGCAACGCCCGAACTTGCACATCCTGCTGCTGATTAATATCGGCAACTATCTCTTCCGAACCCTTGAAGTCCGCCCACACCGGTGTCAGTTCTCTCGCCTCGGAGCCTTTCGCCGTACCGATATAGTTCAGCTGCGCATCATAAAAATCGGCACTGACGTCGGCCTTGATGTCGGAACTGCGCGAAGTGATCAACTGGCTGTGGGTATCGATGATCGCCACCACATCCGGTCTGGCCGCACGCAGACTCTGCATATCCGGATACACCGTCACCGAGCCGAACTGACGCTGCAGCGAGGCGTTGACCCATTCCACCGCCATGTCTGGTTTCGAGCTGGCGACATAGGCGTCGTGGATCGGCTGCACCAGCAGGCTCTGGCCGAAACCGGTGCCGGCGTTGGCTTGATAGTCACGCAGGTATTCACGGTTGGTCTGGGTACTTGGGCTGTAGACCACGCCGAGCGATACGCCGGGACCGCTTTTTACCTGAGTGGCGCTACTGCGGCCGGTGGGATGAGGCAGCAGAGTATCGAGAGAGGAAACTGCTTTTGGGGCCGTCGGCACTGAACAGGCAGAGAGGGTTAAAACCGATATCGCCAGTACACTGGTGAACGCAAGTTTCATGGTGTTTCTCCCGTGAAACAACATCAGTCGGAAAGTTTAAAAGTCGTAAATCACGACCGTTAACTCAGACTAAACCCGCCAACCTGACAATTTGCTGAGCTAACAACAGTTGATTAGGTTCATTTGCTGTAACCCGGCGCGGTTAATTGCCCCGGGCAATAAAAAGGCCCAAATCAACGATTTGAGCCCTTTTATTTATGGCTGGTTAAACAGCCATCAGTTTTTCAGCGGGATCAGCACTTGTTCATCCGGGGCCAGCACCATGAACACCAGCAACTTGGCGGGTTTGCTTTGGCTGGCATTTTTCGACACCAGATGCTCGGAGCCGGCGGGTTCGTACCAGAACTGGCCCTTCTTGTAGGTGATCGGTTGTTCGCCCTTCACTTGGGAAATCACTTCACCTTCCAGCACGTAAGCCATCGCCGTGCCGTCGTGTTTGTGGGCGATTGAGGATTGGCCGGGTTTGTAATCAACCTCGATCATCATGGCTTTTTTGCCGGGGGCGTTTTTCAGCATCTGGTCTTGCAGGACGGTGACTTTTTCCGAGGGATCGTGGGCGAAAACGGCCGAGGTGCAGAGGCTCAGGGCGAGGGCGGCGGCGAAGAAGGGCAGGGCTTTCATGGCGGGTTACCTGTGATGATCGGGGTGTTGCTGATCACAGTAGTCCGCAGGGCGGGGCATTCAAACGGCCAATATTCGGGAAGATCAGGTGACCAATCGGCGGTTATTCAGCGTGTTTGAGTACGCCATCGCTGGCAAGCCAGCTCCCACAGGTTTTGTGTCGTTCATTAAATTATCGAACGACGCTGAACCCTGTGGGAGCTGGCTTGCCAGCGATAGCGTCAGATCAGACGATATGGAAGCTGTTGAAATCCACACTATTGGCCAACCGACTATCGATCAAGTCAATAAACCCCTGCGCCTCGGGCCGGTTGAAATGCGCCTGCATCGCCGCTTCCGACTGCCAGCGTGCACTGACCGTCCAGCGGTGGCTGTCCTCGGGGCAGCGGTCGACCAGGTAGGAATCGCAGCCCGGCGTTTCGCGCAGGGTTTCGACGATCTTCTGCAGTTGCTTGCCCAGTTCATCCGAGCGGCCGGCGGCAGCCTGCACCTGCACCGTATTGATCACTTCGTTGGACATTGCTCACACTCCTGAATCAGGCCGGACGAATCCTGCTCATTGAGGGATAACGCCTGTGCAGAATAGGCCTGCACTTGTGGATCACCAATAACCAATCGGCGGTTAAATCTTTAGGCCAATCGCTCAGGCGACCTGCTGGAGGATGTCGCGCAGGCGATCCAGAGCGATATCGATGTCCAGGGTTTCGATGGCGCCAAAGCCGAAGTACAGGCCGTTTTTCGGCGTTTGCTGGTAATAGAAACCGTTGATCGCATACAGGCCGACTTCGACCTTTTTCGCCAGTTCGATCACCAGCGGCAGGTCGATCGGAACCTTGCAGAACACCGTCATGTGGAACCCGGCACTCGGCGGCACCGCCTGCAGCCACGGCGAAAGATCGTCGGCCATGCGCGCCAGAATGCGCTCGCGGCGTTGCGCATAAATGGTGTGGCAGCGGCGGATATGCTTGAGCAGGCAACCCTCGGCGATGAACTTGGCCAGCGCCCATTGCGGCAAGGTCGAGGCGTGTAGATCGGTGAGTTGCTTGGCGCGGATCACCGCCTCGAGGATCGCTGGCGGCAGAATCGCATAACCCAGGCGCAGCTCCGGCAGCAGGGTTTTCGAGAAGGTGCCGACGTAGGCGACGATGCCGCGCTGGTCGAGATTGAACAGCGAATCGGTCGGCCGACCTTCGTAGCGAAACTCACTGTCATAGTCGTCCTCGATGATGATCGCGCCCAACTCATGCGCGCGAGCCAACAAGGCTTCGCGGCGTGCGTGGCTCATCGGCATGCCCAGCGGGAACTGGTGCGACGGCGTGACATAGATAAGGCGGGTGCCCTCGGGAATATGTTCAACCTGAATGCCCTCGGCATCCACCGGAATCCCGACCACCTCGGCGCCATGGGTGGCGAACAACAGGCGTGCCGGCGGATAACCGGGATCCTCCATCGCCACCAGACTGCCCGGGCGGATCAGCACGCGTGTGATCAGGTCCAGCGCTTGCTGCGCGCCGTTGCACACGACGATGTCTTCATCCTGACAGTTGATGCCCCGGGAAAACGCGATGTGCCGGGCAATCGCATTGCGCAGCGCCGGCAAGCCTTCGGGCAGGCTGTAGAAACCCTTGGACTGCGCCATCTGCCGCATCGCGTGGGACACGCAGCGGCGCCAGTCATCTTGCGGGAGCTGGCCCTTGCTGGTGGCGCCGCCGATAAAGTCGTAGCGCAGCGAGCCTTCCAGCGTCGGATGGCGCAGAAACACCGGTAGCTTGCGCCAGCTCTCGATCACCTCGGCGCCGGCCAGTTCGGTGTGGCTCTGTTTGCGCTGGATCTGCGCCGGGCGCGCGTTGACGTAGGTGCCTTTGCCGATCACCCCGGTGAGAAAGTTTTCGTAGGTCAGTTGCGCGTAGGTGTCGGAAATGGTCTTGCGCGAAATCCCCAGTTGCTCGGCGAGCAGACGGCTGGGCGGCAATTGCGTGCCGGCGGCCAGACGCCCGGATTCAATGGCCCCGCGCAGTTGCTGATACAACTGACCGGCAAGATCCTTGCGGCCGTTGATCACGACGTGAAGTTCCATACCGACGAGGCTCCTGGGGCTGTTTGGCGTGCCCGCCAGATTACCGCTGTTGCGGGACCGGCAATAGTTGCCTACCCGAAAAACCCGAAATTGGCCCCATTCCCTGTGGGAGTGAGCCTGCTCGCGATGACGGTGGCACATCCGACATCAATGTTGCCTGACACACCGCTATCGCGAGCAGGCTCACTCCTACAGGGATTGGTGTTTGGCGGGGATTCAGTGGTGTGGCGGTTTTCCGTGCAATTGGGGCTGTAATGCATGGTTGTCGGCGTTTACGGTGAACTCATCATTCCGTCCACCGAGACCTGCCCATGTCCCCGCGCCTGGATTACTACAACGCTTCGCCCAAAGCGATGAAAGCGATGATTGCCATGGAGGCGCTGACCGCCAACCTCAGTATCGAACAGCCGATACTGCAACTGATCCGGATCCGCGCCTCACAACTCAACGGCTGTGCGTTCTGCACCGACATGCACTCGGTGGATGCGCGGCGGGCGGGGGAGACTGATCGGCGCTTGTATGCGATCGCGGTGTGGCGCGACAGTAATTTCTTCAACCCGCGCGAGCGTGCGGCGCTGGCCTGGGCGGAGGCGGTGACGTTGTTGGCGGAGAGCCGTGTGCCCGATGAGGTGTATCAGCAGGCGCGCGAGCAATTCAGCGAAGGCGAACTGGTCGACCTGACCATGGCCGTGACCACCATCAACAGTTGGAATCGCCTTGCGGTGAGCTTCCGCCAAACCCCAAGCGATTGAACCCGCCCTGATCGTTCCCACGCTCCGCGTGGGAATGCCTCAACGGACGCTCCGCGTTCGGCTCTGGATGGGACGCGGAGCGTCCCGGGCTGCATTCCCACGCGGCGCGTGGGAATGATCGGTGGCGTGTCATTGCGGTGGGCGTTGTGGTTTCACTGATGTGCCAAAGGTATTGCCCATCCGCGTACTGGTCGCGGCCGGCGTCGCCAGTCCAACCTGATTCGGCGGCCGTTTGTTCACCGGCACATTCAGCGCCTCCTGGTTCTTTTCCGCCGCCGCTGCGCCTTCCGGGTTGTTGCCCATCTGCTGGCTCAAACAGTCGTAATTCGGCGCCTTGTAGCCGCCGACCGTCACCTCGACACAGCCCAAGGATTCCTCGGCATAAGCGCTCGACAGCGCCATCAACAACAGCCCGCCAAGGCTCAATCGCCACAGTGTGTTCATGCTCGCCTCCTGGCCGGCCCGACGGGGCCGCGCTATGGCTTGAGTCTAGTGCAAGCCTTGCGCAATTCCCGTGATGGTTTTTTTGCACCGCCCGTCACACCAGATTCATAAACAGCCCTCAGGATGACGATTTCCAAGGATTCGTCAGCCGTGCAGCGAGGCAATTCCACGGACGGTTTTCAGCGTTCAACGAGGCTTGTGCGCCGGATGTGTCTGGGGTGGCTGCTCGGCTGTGCGGCAAGTCACGCCATGGCCGACGCGGTGCCGGCGGACTTGCGCATGACGCTGCACATTCCGGCACAGGATCTGGCCCACGCGCTGGATCAGTACAGCCACGCCACTGGCGTTGCGGTGCTGGTCGACAGTCAGTTGAGTCGCGGTCGACGTTCGCTGGCGGTCGACGGTGAATACACCGCCGCCGATGCCCTGCGTCGCTTGCTCGGCGGCAGTGGGTTGATGGCGCGTTATGCCCGCGACGATGCGTTTACGTTGCAAGTGGCGCAGGTCGAAGACGTGCCGGCACCGCCGCAAAAGCAGACGCCCGAAAGCGTCGCCGTCAACCGCAGTTACGCCACGGCGGTGCAAGCGGCGATCGAGCGCAACCTGTGCCGCTCGCCGCTGACCCGTCCGGGCAGTTATCGCGCGGTGTTGCAGGTCTGGGTTGGCCGCGACGGCATGGTGCAGCACAACCGGTTGGTCACTTCGACCGGAGATGTACGGCGCGACAACGCGCTGGTGGAAAGTTTTCGCAACCTCAAAATCGACCGGCCGACGCCCAGCGCCTTGCGTCAGCCGGTCACGTTGCTGTTGTTACCGGAGTCGTCAGGAAAACGCATGGAATGCACCAAATGGGAAGGAGTTTCCGGGGGATGAAAGACACCGGACAAGGTTCGATGGTCCAACTGTTCCTGACGTCCTACGAGGACTTTCGGGTGCGCCTGCGCAGGCGTCTCGGTTCGGAAGATCTAGCCAACGACGTGCTGCATGAAACCTACCTGCGCGTCGACCGCATGGAGACGCCGCCGAACGTCCTGCGGCCCAATGCCTACCTCTATCGCATGGCCCTGAACATCGCCGCCGACCGCCGTCAGGCCGACGCGCGCCTGCTCACCGGCGAGGAAGTTGAAGAGCTGCTGCAAATCGGCGATGAAGCCCTCGATCCTGCGCGGGTGGTCGGTGGGCAGAAGGAAATCCAGTCGCTGCTCAGTGCGTTGTACGAGCTGCCCGCACGGCGCCGGAAGATCTTCATCGCGGCGCGTCTGGAAGAGGCGCCGCACCTGGAAATTTCCCAGCGTTTCGGCATTTCCACGCGCATGGTCGAGAAGGAAATCAAAGCCGCGTTAGGCTTCTGCGCTGCGAAGCTGGAAAGAAAAGTGTTTCAGCGGTTCGGTCGCGGGGCCGGAAAACCGTCTTCTGAATAGTGCCCGATCAATTCGTTGAGAATCTGCGCGTTTGAACATCTTTCGACTGACACCTGCCGAGCCATCGGCGGCCGACAATCTGCACAGCGAAGCCCGTGACTGGCTGGTCCTGCTGACCTCCGGCCGCGCCACCGTGGCCGACGCCCGCGCATTGCGCGAATGGTGCGCGCAGAGTGCCGAACATGCGCGCGCATTCGAAGATGCCAAGCGGTTGTGGCAGCAACTGCAACCGGCCGTGGAGCAAATGCAGGCGCCACGGCGTTTCGGTCGCCGTGCCTTTCTCGGTGGGGCGATTGCTGCGTCGGCGGCGTTTTTGCTGGTGCGCGGGACGATTCCTGGTGGTTTTGAAGGGCTGGGCGCTGACTACATCACTGAAGTTGGCCAGCAGCGTCGTTTTGAACCGGCGCAGGGTGTGAGCCTGGAGCTGAACACCCAGACTCGGATCAATCAGCGCTCAATCGATAACGGCGTGCAGGGCTTTGAACTGGTCAGCGGCGAAGTCGAAGTGCAGACCGCACGCTTGCCGCTGGCGATGCAGGCTGGAGGAGGGTGGTTGCGCGCCAGTCAGGCACGTTTCAACCTGCGCAACACTGATCAGCAAGTCTGCGTGACCTGCCTCGATGGTGCGGTTGAAGTGGATGTTGAGGGTCGTAGTCTGCGTCTAGAACCGGGCCAGCAAGTGACCTATGACGCGCGCCAAGTTGGTAGCGTGCAAAGCGTCGACACAGCCGCAGTAATGAACTGGCGCCAACAAGTGCTGGTGTTCAACGGCGCAACCCTCAGCCAAATGATCGACGAGATCAACCGCTACCGCCCCGGCATGTTGCTGCTGCTCAACCGCGAACTCGGCCAACGCCGCGTCCAGGCGCGCTTTAGCCTTGATCAGCTCGCCGGCGTTGCGCTGCTGATTCGCGATGCTTATGGCGTTAAATGCACTGAGTTGCCGGGTGGCGTTGTCGTTTTGAGTTAGTGGGTTTGACTGGGTACATATCCGTTGCTGCGGTAAAGGCCGCTTAGGGTTTCGCCCTTACGGCGACTCACTTTTTTTACAAACGCCTAAAAAAGTAAGCAAAAAAACGCTTGCTCCTACGTACGGCCCGCTCGCTAAAGCTCGGGGTACCTTCGCTGCGGGATCCATCCGGGCGCATCGCCTACGGTTTGCTTCGCTGCACCTCCTCTCGATGCATTTGGCTTCGCCAAACGGTCGCTGCGCTCCCACGCCCGGATGAATCCCTCCACTCAGCCTTCCGACGTCGCCCGTGGATCAAGATCAAGATCAAAAGCTGCAGCCGAGCTAACGCTCATCCTGTTGAGTGGGGCGGCTTTGCCGCTTGGGTTGTACGCAAATTATAAACTGTGGGAGCGAGCCTGCTCACGAATGCGGCCTGCCAGCCAACCAATCTCTTGCTGATGTACCCGATCCAACTGTAGGAGTGAGCCTGCTCGCGATGACGACCTCACAGCCAACCAATCCCCACTGACCTCACCCAATTCCTGTGGGAGCTGGCTTGCCAGCGATGACGGCCTGCCAGCCAACCAATATCTACCGGTTGTACTCAATCCCTGTGGGAGTCTGGCTTGCCAGCGATGGCGGCCTGAAAGCCGACCAATTTCCAACTGATTTCAACCAATCCCAATGTAGGAGCTTTGCAGGGATACGCATCAATCCAACGGCCCAATCACCTGCCGATACTTCTCCACCCCCTGCACCGTCCCCCGACTCAAGCGAATCTCCAACCCCAACGGATCCTCCCGCCGATTCCCACTCAACTGCCGCCACCCCTTATCCACCTCCCAAACCCGCACCTGCACATCACTGACATCACTCAAAACAGCAACCCCATTCCCAGGCGCCGGCAACGGATACCGACTCCGCGCCTCAGCCACCGCCCGATACAACGTGTCGCCCTTGACCCACCAGCGCACCCGCTGCAAAGCCCCAGGCTGATCCGCCGCCGTGCGAATGATGTCCAGACGAAAACCCTTACTGTCGCTACTGCGCACAGTCAGGGCTGGCGGGGCGCTCGGCGGCTCATCATCCACCCCAACCTTCTTCGGCTCCGTCAACTCAATCCCCGCCCGCATCTCCACATCCCGCTGCAACTGATTCAGCGCCCGCAACAAACCGTCACTCTGCTCACTGCTCGCCTGCAAATGACTGTCCGCCCGCGTCACACTGTCCAGCCCCCGCCAGGCAATCAGACTCACCACCGCCATCAACAAAATCGCGACCATCACCTCAATCAACGTAAACCCTTGCTGGCGCTTCATTGCAGGCTGATCCTTCCACTGCCATCACGCAGCACACTCAAGCGATTCAACCCATCCGACAACGTCAATTGCAGCGGCGGATTGATCCACTCAGCGTTCAGCACAACCCTCTGTTTCGGCTCCACCCGCACCTCCATCTTCGGACTCTGCCAGGCACGCGGCCGCAACTGCGGATCCTGCGCGAAATGATCAAAACCCTTGCCACTGTCACTGCGCCGACTAAAGCGAAACCCCTTGGCATCACTCACCCACACAATCGGCCGACCATCGGCGCGCGCCTCCGCCTGCGCCACCTGCAGCAACTGCGCCACACGCTCGGCATCCTTGCGCAGCAACTGCAACGGATCAGGCTTGATACTCAAGCTGATCGCCGCACTGGCGATGCCGATGATCACCAGCACCACCATCAACTCGATCAGCGTAAAACCCTGTTGCCTGTTCATCGCGCGCGCGCTCCTTTGCGTCCTGCGCCATCGTGCACGGCCAACATGTAAGGCGTGTGAAATAAAACGGAGAGAATTGCCGCGTAGGCTGACAGCAGGGATAAAAAGGAGATTCAACCCATGACCTTCACCGCACGCTTTTCCCCACCCCAAATGGTCCAGGCCCTCGCACTGCTCGCCGCGCTGGTCGGCGTGGCGACATGGTCGTCGCTGCTACTGACCTCCGCCGAATCACACACCCCGGCAGCGGCCCCGCAATTGCTGGCGGCAAGAAGTGATAGCCCGGCGTTGCAGTGGTTTTCCAATCAGACGGCGCCGATGGATATCAAGGTGAGCGGGGTGATGGCGGGGAGTCGGGGGGCGGTGGCGATACTGAGCCTGAACGATGGGCCGCCGAGGAGTTTTTTGCAGGGGGAGAAGGTGGGGCCTGGGGTGAAGTTGGTGGCGGTGGAGGGGGATGGGGTGGTGATTGAGCAGGGTGGGGAGAGGGTAAGGTTGGGGGTGGAGAGGTTGGCGGAGGGGGTGGTGTTGCCTAGGTTGGTGAGGCCCTGATTTGTAGAGGTAGAGTCGATATTTTTGCTGTGTAGCTGATTGCTTGGTTCAAGCGCCCCTGGAAAAGCAGAGGACCGCCAAGCGGAGAATCATCGTGGTCGTTTTCTGCCAAAAGCGGATGGTAGCGAATGTCCGCTATCGGCAGATTCTGTTGGTGAAAACAAGCAGAAAACGGCAGAGGTGAACATATGTAATTGGGGGGCGGTTTTAATCGCCCGGTTTTCGGCTAGCCAATTTTTTCACAATGCAATAGAAAACTCTTCAACATTGTCGCTTCCAAACAGCTTGTTTATCGCTTCGAGGGCGTTATCCGGCATGGTTTGCGAGGCAAGCACTGCCAGACGAGTCATTGGTCGGGATATGGAAACATAGAAGAGGTTGCGAGCACGGTAAAAGCCTTTTGTATTCTTGCTATTCAGTGCTTTTGTATTAACAAGCTCTAGTAACTGAGGCCAGTTGTAGTGATTCCAGCCCCCTCCCAACACTACCAATACGTTCTCAAACTCAGCACCCTTGACGCTATGCTGTGTGGCAAAGGAGGTCTGTTTGTCAATGAATTTAGCCACCTCGATAACCTCACCGTAACGTATTTCCCGCAGCTTGCTGTACCGCAAAAGTGCGGAGGAATCGTCAGGTATAGGGTCACCATTTAGAGCCCTGAGCTCTTCATCGCGCCGGAGCAGACGATCAGGCGGCGATGGACGTTTTGTTGCTTTTAGGTGATCGATGACCTGTCCAATCGTGCCTTCTGCACGCAGCGTCTGGAGATCGTCCATGTCGCGACGCCAGCACGTTTTGTCTTCATGCTTGGTGATCGTAGGACCTGTGCCGAACACTTTGAACATATCCCCGAAGCGAGATGCGCTATAGGCCGCACACATTGGCTCCACTACTTCTACAAAGAACTTGATCGCTGGGTCTTCTTTCTTTACGAATTGTTCGGTGCGACCGCTGAATACCTCGGCGATGTTGGGATAACCCTGTTCAGCTGCCAGGACGTTGTGAGTAAGCATCAGTACCTTAGTCTTACTCAGATCCCAGCCCTCGGCTTGCAGTCTAAGCATCAAGTCTTCTCGAGTGCGTCGCGCTAGATCGGGTGGTAAGTCTTCTTTGGAGTGCCTGTCATTGGTACGTTGACCTTTATAGGCGTTGGTGTGAAAGAACCGTGCCTCGCCCTTCGCTTGTGGCTCATGGACTGCTTGCTTGAGTTCGGGGCGCAATTTGTTCAGCACATCGACAATGGCAGGCACTGATCGAAAGTTGGAGCCTTTCGGGATTTCTTCTATTGGGTACTTTGCGAGCTCATATTCACTACGATAAATAGTCTGCCAGTGGTCCCCAAATAGACCAATGAGCGGTCCTGTGGCGGGCTTCAAGAAGTGCTCGGTAATTGCCTCCATAAACTGGGGATGGGTATCTTGATATTCGTCGATGAAGATCACTGGAAACTGTTGGCTCAACAGACGTCGGAACTTTTCCTCCTGCAGAAGATTGGCAATCATCTCTGGAATGTCATCGTGGCTCAGCGTGATTCTGTCGGTATCGACGCTGAAGTATCCCAAGTTGTAATCCACAGGCTTTAATCCGATTCCTCCGCCTTGTTCGACCTTTTCTTTCCGATCATCCATTTTACCCACAAGGTCGCGCATTGCTTTTTGAAACTGTTGCAGGAACGCCCAGGAAAATCCGTGGATGGTATTGACCAAAATTGCGGGGTGATCCTCAATCTCCTGGGCAATTTCGTTACGGGCTACCTCTGTGTAGGTGATGCAAGCTACCCTTTGCCCTGATTGAACCAAGGCAGGACCTCGCTCTGTAATCAGTCGCTTAAGCGCTGCGACTAGTGAATATGTCTTGCCTGCGCCGGCACCGGCTTCAAGGCGGAAGCTACGGCCAGCATCAAGAGCCTCATTTATCTTTTTTTGGGCTTCTTGTGCAGCGATGAGCGCGGGGTTCTCGGTAGGCTCCGTCATTGCGCTTCCTCCTTAACTGGTGTTTCCACGTTCTGTGCGGGAGGAGGCGGGGCGGAAAGCCATCCTAGTCCTTCTTGGATATAGCGGGGTACTGTCCATTCCTTTTCGCGAATGGCAAACCGCAACGCTGTATCAGCTTTCGCGAGCCCTTTAGCTATCTCCCATGCTTCAGATGCCTCATCTTGTTCCTTAGGCCAATTAAAGCGATCGGGGTTTGCTAGAACGAGTGCATCTTCATAGCTCCGGGCACAAATGTTAGTACCGGGTTTCTCTGCAATTTGATATGCAATGCGGCGGTAGCCGCTTTGCTTATCTTCCGCAGTTTTGGAAACAAGCTCCGCCGGAGTGATCTGCCAGCCATCCTTATCTGCGGCATCCTCGGGACGAAACCAATCCTTGATTGCTGCGTTCGATGTCCGCTCGCCTTCAGCTACTGGGCACTTGTCCCAGGTCGTAATCTTTTTCCCATGCTTGTTCTGCTTTTCCACCGGCTTGGTTGAATCTAGGTCGGTGACGACCAAAGTTTTGAGTTCGAGGAAGTCTAGAAGTGGATAGAAAATGTTCGCATAAGCTCCACCGACCTCAACGCAGGTCACATACTGTCTGCCCAGTTTGTGCTTGTCTTCGAGCGTTTTATCAACCAACTCGCAAAGGCGGGGCATCAGTAGCCTCTCGGTTGTCCCCTCAACCATGATGGCCTTGTCCGCAAAGTACAGATCACACTTCGTTAACGTCATGTACTGATGCAGGAAGTCTTGGTCGTCGGGAGAAATGCTGCTCAAGCCTTTCTTGAAATCTTTAACTTTGGTCTGACGAGCGTTTGCTGGGGTTGGTGACTCATTTAGGAAATATCGTACTGCTTCGAACGACGCGGTATTAGCCACATGCGGAGAATGCGTCGAGATGATGAACTGAACGTTCCACGCAGCCTCTCCAGGGTAACTCGTAGACAGCTTTCCAATGGCGGCATTGAGTTGATTGATGAAAACTTCTTGCATCTGCGGATGCAAGTGGGCTTCGGGCTCTTCGATGAATATTAGGTGAGTTGCTGGACGGGTTATTTTGGCTCGGTAGATTTTGTGGTAACTCTCTAGCTGCAACAGCATGTAGATAAGATTGCGAGTGCCGAGGCCATTATAGCCCTCCGGGAGATGCACCCCGTCTGTACCTGTGTAGACCACCTTTGTGTGGTCCGAAAGGAGGGCCTCAACGTTCAATGAGGTCTCGGGTCGAAGTTCGGTATCGTTAAGGCTTGGAAAACCGAGTACTTCCATCGCTGGCAAAAGTTTTTTCAGCATCTCGTCGAAGTCGCCTTGAACATTGCGCTCGATATCTTCGACTGATGCCTTTAGCTTCGCTGCTAGCTCCTGATCTGCAGATGCAGCATTCGGCGATGATGCAGTTTTGAATAACGCGCTGAGCAATTTACCAATAACATCGGCATCGCCATGCTTCGCGTGGTCGAGAGTCCTTTGTGCCCGGACGAAATTACACTGCAGCAAAGCCGATAATGCGGCTGTGCCCTCGAAAGTACGGCGATTGGTATTGTCGGTGGGGTCGATGGCGAACACATGGATACTGTATGCCTTAGCCACTGTGTCGCGTAATGAGCGAAAGAAGTGTGTTCTTGGTTCGACACCTTCTGGCGCGGGAGGGGCATCGAGCAGCGTATTGAGAGTTGACAGTGTCGCTCGGTATTCGAGGCGCACAACGGCAGTGGTGGAGTCTATATCCAAGTCAATGACGAAAGGTGAAAGAGGTCCTAAGTTGGGAGCGGTGCTGTCGTAACCGAAGGTGAGAGTAAGAGCGAGCATCGGGAGTGCCGCAAGTACGTCCTCCGGTTTTGCCGCCTGTTCTCTAAGCGTTTTTGCAGCGAAGAACCGCTCGCGTTGTGCGGCCGAGAAGTCTTCAAGGCGAAACCGCGCTCCAGTCTCTCCGGTAAAGCGATCAAAAATGTCGGTAAACGAGGTCTTTCCGCTGTTGTTGCGTCCAACGATCACCGTGGAATTTTTTTCCAGAATGATCTCAACATCCTGAAGCAGTCGAAATCCCTCAACTCTAACCTTCTCAACTCGCATTCTTGCTCCCCTTATTTGTTGTTCTTAATAATGGGTACTGATTTATTTTCTGGGAATAATTCAGTCCACTTTTAATGCTTGAATTAACCTTCTGAGAATAGGCCCTACTCGCAACGAGCTCGAGTAGGGCAAAAAAACATCAGTCTTTCTTTGGCGGTGGCGGCGGTGGTGGCGATTTCGGAAGGTTTTTTCCGTGATCCTTAACGAAGCGCATTGGAGGGGGCGGGGGTGGTGGAGGCTTTTGATTGCTCATGCTGGTTCAGCTCCTGCTGATGGGTGTAAAACGGAACGAATGACAACACCGAAAAGATCATAGTGAGTGTTACGGAATTCGCTAGCGAAACTAGTTTTGAACCACGTTTGTCGTTGTTCACAGTGTTAACGGTTGCACCTTCAATGTAGTAGCTCAAGATGATCGTCTTGAAGTAGGTTTCTGCGTCATCTTGATTTTCGCCATGTACTGCGAAATGAGAAGTTGCTTCGGCACGATAATTCTCCAGCTCAGTCAGGGTTGGGAGGCCCCTGTCGAAATCACGCAGTTGCCAAGATGAGCGGAAGTAATAAGCTCCGCAAAGCAAGCAGAAGACCGCGCACAAATACAGAATCCAGAATGAGACACCGGCAAAGCCGTCCTCTGAGCCGGGCGCTTTACCCAGCATGTAAGACAGAAATGAGAGCAATACACCTAGGATGGCCAAGGGAAGGTTGAGCCTCGAAATGAGCTTTTCTTTACGTTCCAGCTCGTAAAAGTAAATCTTTTCGTAAAATGCAAACCTTGCCGCTTCGTCCACGCGATCCTCCTTTCAGCTAGGAATGGTTAGCATCTTGCTACATCAACTACTCAATCATCGCTTTGCGTATTGATTACAGCCCTTTAAGGCTTTGGACTCGCTGATTTTAACTGCCCAAGCAAGTTCAACAAGGTTCTAAGCGGACGGATTCATCTTCTGGGAAGGAATCCGTCCCAAGAGCAATTTCAATCACTGAGGCCATCAACCTGCAGCTAGTCTCCAGGCTTATGTTTGTGGATAGGTAACGTCGGGTGTTTTTTATCGTTGGGTGGGTTCACATGCCGTCTGCGATCTTCCTTGCCGTCGTCACGCTTGGGCTTTGGACCCGGCTTGATGTCAGTAAACATACGCTCTCCTGTAATGAACGGTGATGATAGGCATTGAAAAAGTAGCACATGGCCATTTACTTAGCTCATCGCATAGGCATAACTAGCACCGGCCATGCTAAGTCCCAGGCTGGCCAGATACATCAAAGCCAAATTCCGTTTGCTTTCACCTCTGGTACCACGATGAAAAAGCTCTTAGTCGCAGCAACCCTCGCCGTCGAGACCATGCTCTACGTCCTAGAACGCCGTTGAGGATGGCGACATCGAAACCATTGTTTTCATCAAGAAGCACCCACGTTTCAGATGAAGTTCTACAACATCCACGCCAACGACGGCGAGATCAGGAAGGTAGAGCGTCTGACGACGGAGGAGCGGGGGTGGATTATTGATTACTGTAGGTTCCGGTTGGGCGTCGATACAGACCTGAGCACTCAGGATGACGTCGATATGTGCTGGAAGAAATAGCACTATTTATATGGCCGAGGTTGTCAGTTACGACTGGCAATCTCGGCCATTTTCTTTCGTCTGTTGGGGCATGGGACGGATCTGTCGTGGTGCCGAGACGGAATGAGGTCTAGATAAACGCCAATGTTTAAAAAGACATCTCCAGACACTCTCTCAGGCTACATATCCTTGCGCCTTTGCCTACAGCTACGCCAGAATCCGCCGGCTTGTGGGCTTTGTACCTGGTCTATATCGTCTATGGGTCGCTGGCAACCCAGCGACCGGGTTTAGCGACCTGACCAGGTATAAGTACACCGACGCTCCAGTTTGTCGCAGACGCTTGCGACGACGATATGGTGGCTGTGCGTGGGAGACCTTCGGGTCTGCCGGGTCTTATACCTCTCGGTTCGCTAACCCGCGTACAGCTGCCACCCTTACTTGTTTAGCGACAGGTGTTGTTGGTTCCACCAGGTATAAATATGGAGCTTCACCATGATCAAACCAACACCCAACCCGCCCGAAACCGCCTCGGTTTCCCCTTACGAATCCATCGATTCCAAAAAACTCCACGAAGCCGCCGACCGCGCGCTCGACCATTATCTCTGTCCGCCCGGTTCCACGCCGCCGCCACGTAAAAACCGTGGGATGTACGCCGTGACGGCGGACAACAAAACCGAAGAACTGCTGGTCGATGCCAGTGCAACACTCGCTTCGGCCAAAACCATCGCCCAGAACGTCTCCAGCCTGTTGCCGGCATCGCAGCGCCATGCGCTGGCGGGGATTGCGCAGTTGATCATGCTGGGGGAGTTGGCGGTGAATCGGGCTTTGGACAATTTGCAATTGCCGGAGTGAGGCGGGTGTCGGGATCACCTGGTGATTGATCGGGTGTCCATTCTGGCGCTTTCGCGAGCAAGCTCGCTCCCACAGGGTTTTGTGCTGATTGCAGATGCTGTGTACGACGCTGAAACCTGTGGGAGCAGTCGATTATTACCGCGTAGTCTTCGGGTGGTTATTGGGGCGCCTCGGGACATTCGTGGGTCCATCGCGTCACGGCCATGTCATTGAATTGTTCACCGATGGTATCGACGCGTAGGCAAGTTCCTTTCTTCGCGTAGTACAAGATGCAACGCGAGCTATCAAACGAGCAGGTATCCAGTTCGAAGAACTTGCGTGCAGCCAGCTCCTTCTCCACGCCGCTGTACTCATAGCCGTCGTTGGTATGCATCCGCGTCGGCTTCCATCCTTGTTTGACGAGCTTGGACTTGGCCGCAGCCAAACGCTCACCGACGACGATGCCTGCTGGCCCGCGATTGTCGTTTGTTGCCTGTGAGCCATCGGCAAATGCTGCGCTGATACCCATGTAATAAAGTGCGACGAGTACGAGGGGTGAAGCCTTCATTTGGTTGTTCCTCCAGCCGATTTGTAGCTCGACAAAAACTCTGGATACTCGACGTAATGTTGCGGGGGATAGTGATTCTTTTTGCCGGGCCCTTCGGGAAGTGCCGCCCACC
The DNA here is from genome assembly GCF_900187485.1 of Pseudomonas sp. Irchel s3a12. Classification (NCBI taxonomy): domain Bacteria; kingdom Pseudomonadati; phylum Pseudomonadota; class Gammaproteobacteria; order Pseudomonadales; family Pseudomonadaceae; genus Pseudomonas; species Pseudomonas sp. Irchel s3a12. The sequence continues at coordinate 30,344 of NZ_FYDN01000009.1, read as the reverse complement.
TTGTTGCTGCTTTCGGCATCGCGCCTGGAATGTCGCCGGCCTTGATCTTGTCGATCACACCCAGGGTGCGCAGCATGTCGACCGCGATAAGGTCTTGCGTATGAGGCGTAAAGTCGGTCAGCCCCATCTTTCCGCCATACTCGCGCCAAGTGGCAATGGTTATTTGATACAAGCCCGATGCCGTTGTGGATCCGCCGAAGCCGGCGCCCGGATGGGTCGATTCATCAGTGAACGTCCATTTTCCTGTCTGAAAGCCCTTTGCCCAGCCATATCCATATTTCGCGTGGTAGTCACCGCCTTCGGCTTTGGCAATGGCAGCCAAAAAGGCCTTCACGTTCGGATCCTTCAAATACTCCTCATTCTCCGCCCGTCTTATCTGTTTTTTAGCGTCCAGCGCTACAGTTTTTGGGGTGGTGTCTTTGACGGCCGTCACTTCTCGCGTGGCGACCGGAGACATTTTTCTGCCACTCTTGCTAATCACCTCAGCCATGCCTTAGTCCTCAAGAAACAGCTTGATGGTTTCAGGCAGGTGCGAACTCACTACGTGCGTGTAGCCCATCGGATCACTTACGCCGTGTTCCATACTGCCGTCAGCGCGTTGAATGGCGTATTCAAAATTGGCTAACGGTTTGCCCGACTCCTGGTCAACCAGTCTGAACTTGTCACTGAAATGCACCGGCATCGGCAGCAGACCGCTGAAAGGCGCTGAAACGACGGTGTCGCCGATAATGACCGTGCCGGATCCACCGATAACCACGTTGCCGTGGCCACCGGTACTGTCTTTGGTCGCAGCGTTCAGCCCATTGATGAAAACCGTAGCGCTGACGGCGCCCGTGATTGGGCTACCGCAGGCGGATTTGTCGGTCATTCGAGCGGCGGCAAGGCCGTCGAAATTTACATTGGGCGAGCCGCTGACAATAGGGTTTGTGCCATGCCCGGGGAGCGGGCAATTGGTTGGATCTGTCACTCGCGCAGCAGGTTTGCCACTCATGAAATGTTCCTTTTCAAAGTTTCAGTTTTCCTTGACCGGAATGGAGTCGATATGGGGGCGGGGGATATCGGCTGCCAAAATAATGCGGGGGTGACCAGCGTGTACGCGAGAAGAATGGGCATGTCCTGGGAGGGGCGCATAAAGTTTTACTGTCCATGTAAATGTGCTGCGCGCAGCATGCCCGAGGCAGGCGGCGCGCTCAATATTTACTTACAAATTATTGGTTGACTGTAGGGGGCGGTCGCAATGCGGGGGCAAGCTCGGGTGATCTCTAGCAACACGTGACGGGATCGATTTTAGAAATCGGGATGCGATGAGGCTCGATAAACACCAACGTTTAAAAAGACATCTCCAAACACTCTCCCAGGCTACACATCCTTGCGCCATTGCCTACAGCTACGCCAGAATCCGCCGGCTTGTGCGCTTTTGGGGCGGATTCTATTGTGGTGCGGTCGCTGACGAATCAGCGATCGGATTTGACCGTCCGCCCAACATCAAGGCGCGCCAGCGTTCTGCACGTGTTCAGGCATTGTCTGAAATCATGTCGCGGTGGCTGTACGTGGGACACCTTCGGGTGTGCCGGAGTCCTTGATGTCCGGTCGGTCAACCCGCGTACAGCTGCCACCCAGTTTGTTTGACCGCGAACGGTGGCGGCTCCAGTCATCAAGGAGCTTCACCATGATCAAACAAACACCCAACCCGCCCGAAACCGCCTCGGTTTCCCCCTACGAATCCATCGATTCCAAAAAACTCCACGAAGCCGCCGACCGCGCGCTCGACCATTACCTCTGTCCACCCGGTTCCACGCCGCCTCCACGTAAAAACCGTGGGATGTACGCCGTGACGGCGGACAACAAAACCGAAGAACTGCTGGTCGATGCCAGTGCAACACTTGCTTCGGCCAAAACCATCGCCCAGAACGTCTCCAGCCTGTTGCCGGCATCGCAGCGCCATGCGCTGGCGGGGATTGCGCAGTTGATCATGCTCGGGGAGTTGGCGGTGAATCGGGCGCTGGATAATTTGCAATTGCCGGAGTGATGCGGGTGCCGGGATCACCTGGTGATTGATCGGGTGTTCATTCTGGCGCCTTCGCGAGCAGGCTCGCTCTCACCTTTGAGCGTGTTCCAAGGTGGGAGCGGGCTGGCTCTTCAGCCGCGATAAATATCGAGAGACCTACGCGTTTCTGTACCTGCGGTTGTGGGGCTTTCTTTGCGTCAATCGACTGCCAGGTTGTCTCGAGCCCACTGTTCCGCCGTAGTGACCTGAATCGACTGCTGTTCGTTGAAAGTCCCCGCTTTAGGCCACGACACGCCTCTGCCTTGGGCAAATACGGCGCGGTATTTTTTGATGTGGTGAGTGGGGTCTTTTTCCAGTTCCTGCATCAGGTACGGAACCGTCCAGACGTTACGCTTGAACGGCCGCCCCAGCACACGCTCAAGCAGGCTCGCCACTTGCCCATAGGTCACCGTGTCGCCAGACAGGTACACGATCTCATTGCGAAATCGCGGTTCGAGGAAAACGACGTCTGCTGTCAGCTTGCCGATGTCCTCCGGTGTCGTGAGCGTCACGCTGGTTTCCAGGCTGCCCAAGGCGTTGACGGTGTGGTTCTCAAAGTCGACGACTTCGAATACCGGCTCGAACAGAAAACTGGTGAACATGCCGGTCGAGATGATCACCCATTCGGTTTTGTCCTGAGCGCGGAGCAACTCGCGCACGTCGAGTTGCGCATCGAACAAATCCTGCGGACTGCCCCGGCCAATTACTTCGAAATCTACGCCAAACTGCCAGGGGAAGTAGCGCTTCACGCCGGACCTGAGCGCTGCTGTCGCCAGTTTCATCGGCGTTTCACGGCCCGCGACCATGCCGGCGCAGCCTATGACGGTATCGAATGCTGCGAACACTTCGGCCAGTTGATCGATGGAATCGTTAACCAGGTCTGCAGCGACTAGCTGGATGCCCAGACTGCGCAGTTCATCGATTTCCCGCTTTTTCTCAGGGACTTGTGTGTTGATGGTCGAATCCCTGAGCAGGACGCTGATGGTGCTGCCGGGCGAGCGTTTTGCTACCCGCGCAAGATTGCGCAGCACCGGCAGGCCGAGTTCGCCGGCGCCGAGTACGAGAATGGATTGTGGGGAAGGGGGGGGCGATGCGGTCATGATGTCTCCTGAGATCTGTCGTCTGTATGATTTTGCGATGCTGGCACGATTGCGCAGCGCTCAGAAGAAGGCACACGCGTGATACCAGGGGGACATATGACCGATGAGGAAACCCTTAGCCAGGCAGAAGCGATCTGCCAGACGCTAAGACGAGACGATGATGGCGTGCGGCGCGAAGTCCTGGCTCACGCCGGTAGCCGCTGGTCACTGGGTATCCTGCATGCCCTGGGTGTGTACGGCACGATGCGTCATGCCGAGATCAAACGGCAGATGACGGGCGTGACTCAGCGCATGTTGACCAAGACGCTGCGTGCACTGGAACGCGATGGTCTGCTGATACGGCGGGAGTTGGATCAAGTGCCGCCCCATGTCGAGTACGAGCTGACGGCGTTGGGTATGGAGCTGTTGGTTCGTATGTCGCCGATTTGGACTTGGGTTGTGGAGCACGTGGATGATTTTCGCGAGGCGCGCCGGGTGTTTGATGGTCAGAGTGGGAAAAAACCTGCGTGGCAGGTTCCGGTGGTGGGGCTGGTTGATTTGGATGGGTCTGATTGATTGGTTGCTTTGGTTCAGGCCATTGCGCAGAACGTGGCGAATCTGTTGCCGGGTTTGGGGCTTGCGATTAGAAGCGGCCCTCACCCCAGCCCTCTCCCGGAGGGAGAGGGGGCCGACCGAGGTGTCTTGCGGGGTACGTCGACCTGGAAGATTTTGGTGATTATGGGTTTGGTGAAAGGCTTTGGCGATTATGGTTTTGGTTAAGGACCTTCGATTTGGCTTTTTGAGCTTGGCCATTTTGGATTCAGTGCATGGCTTTCAAGTCGGTGTAGCTCTCGAATATCCCCGAATCGGTCCCCTCTACCTCTGGGAGAGGGCTAGGGTGAGGGGCTTTCGGTTCGGGACATTAAAGTCTCCAACCTGGCCAACGGTGGAGCATCCTGGTTGCGGTCAAATACCTGAATGCCAATCTTGAGTAAGCGGCCGTTTTCGGCTGCGCTGATCACCTGCTCACACCGCAACAACAACCGCCCCTGATCGCAATCCAGCGCTTTCATACCCATCGGCAACCTGCCTTCCAACCGCAACTCCGCCATCCGACTCTGCGCCGCAATCATCGCCACCGAGCGATCCCGCAAAACCCCGCTACTCTGCGTCATCAACCCCGCCACGCGCACAGCCGCCGACATCGCCACGGCAATAATCGCCAGCGCTACCAGCACCTCAATCAACGTGAAACCCTCTTCCCGCGAACGCGCACGCATAAACCGCCCAAAGCCAAAACCCAGCCCTCGACGCTAACCCGCGTCCTTGACGGCTTGACGACGAAAACACCCGAGGATTTTCAACATCACTGACATATCTTCTTGCAACACTGCGCGTCGAATCGAATCAAGCCAGGGTATGTCGAGATGGATATCGCACCTTTCAAATCGCTTCAGCAACCGTTGCGCACGCCGCGTGGGCAGCATGGTTTTACCCTGATCGAGATCATGGTGGTCGTGGTGATTTTGGGGATTTTGGCGGCGATGGTGGTGCCCAAGGTGCTCGACCGGCCGGATCAGGCGCGGGCGACGGCGGCGAAGCAGGATATTGGTGGGTTGATGCAGGCGTTGAAGTTGTATCGCCTCGATCACGGCACTTACCCGAGCATGAATCAGGGGCTGAAGGTGTTGGTGGAGAGGCCGGCGGATGCGAAGAACAGCAATTGGCGCTCGTACCTAGAGCGTTTGCCGAACGATCCGTGGGGGCGGCCTTATCAATACCTCAACCCTGGCGCCAATGGCGAGATCGACATCTTTTCCCTCGGTGCCGACGGTCAGCCTGACGGCGACGGCGTGAATGCCGATATCGGTTCCTGGCAGTTGTAAGGCCGGCCATGAACAGCCGCTCGCCTGAGGGGGCGAAGCAACAGGGCATGGCGATTATCAGCGCGTTATTGATTGCGGCCGTGGTGGCGGTGATTGCGGCGGGCATGTTGACGCGCCAGAGCGTGTCGACCCGTGCGCTGGAGGCGGATCAGCAGCGTGTGCAGGGGCGTTGGCTGGTGCAGGGCGGGTTGGAGATCAGCCGTCAATTGTTGTGGGACGCACGTCAGCGCGATCCGTTGACCCGGCTCGATCAGCCGTGGGCGCAGCGGCTCTCCGCGCAAGGTTTTGAAGGGCGGCTGGAGGATGAGCAGGGCAAGTTCAACTTGCGCAATCTGGTGGCCAACGAGCGGGTCGATGAGGCGCAGGTCGCGGCTTTTCAGCGCTTGTGCGAGTTGATCGGGGTCAGCGCCGGTTTGAGTCAGCGCATCAGTCAGCGGGTGATTGCCTCTTATCCGCGACTGCTGAATCCGCAGATAGCCGAGGCGCCGAAAAGCGGTTTCGACAGTGGCCGCGCGACCTCGCCCAACGCTTCACACAAACCGCAAAAACCGACGTTGCCGATGCTGCGCAGCATCGATGATTTGCGCAGTGTCGACGGCGTGAATGAGGCGGTGATGGGCAAACTGGCGCCGTACCTGACGGTGATCCCCGCGACGACCTGGCTCAATGGCAACACGGCCACCGCGCCGGTTTTAGCGGCTTATGTACCGGGGCTGTCGCTGGAGCGTGCCAATGCGCTGATCGCCGAGCGCGATGCCGGGCGTTGGTTTATCAACCGTGGTGATTTTGTTAACCGCTTGCGCATGCCGCAATTGGAACTGACCAGCGTCAAGGTCGGCATTACCAGTGACTGGTTTCGCCTGCGCGGTGAGGCGCGGCGTGATCAGCGGCGGGTCAGTCTTGAGGCGTTGTTGCATCGCAGTCAGGACCGCTTACCGCAGGTGATCTGGTCGCGGGTGGGCGTATGAGCCAGTTGAAAGTGGCGTTGCCGCCTTTGGCGGAACTGGATCTACACAGTCAATTGCACTGCGCCTGGCTGGATCGGCAGGGTCAGGTCACGCGGGAAGAACGCCACAGTCTGAGCCAGTTGAGCAAGCAGGCGAAACTGCCGCCGCTGGTGTGTTTTCTGCACCCGGCTGACAGCCTGTTGGCGAGTCTCGATTTGCCGCCGTTGCCGGCCAGCAAGATTGTCGCGGCGGTGCAGTGTGCGGCGCAGGCCTTGATGCTCGGCGACAGCAGCGCGATGCACATCGCGCACAGCTCGCGGGACGAGGCCGGGCAGGTGCAGATTGCTTGGGCGCCTCGGCAACAGTTGTTGGGTTTTGGCCAGTTGCTCAAAAGCGCTGGGCTGAACCTGCGCGGTCTCTACCCGGCACCCTACAGTTTGCCGGTGCTGCCCGGCACCGTCGCTTGCGTGCAGGACGGGCATTTGTTGCTGCGCGATAGCGTGCAAGCGGCGCGGGTGCAGCCGTTGTTCGATGACGGTTTCGACGGTGTCGTGTGGGAACCGGGCGTCACTTTGCATTGGATCGGTGAGCAACCGCCGCCGGGTGCTGAACTGCCGATGGCGGGTGTGCAGCGCTGGACCGGGCCGCTTCCGGGTTGGGGGCTGCATGGCGCGGTCCAGCAACAACAAACCGAGCATCGCGGCTGGGGCAGGGCGATCGCCCTGTCAGCGTTGGCCGTGGCCATTTGGGTGATCGGTTTGAACCTTTACGCCGCTCGCGAGGCCGGGCAGGGCCAGCAGTTGAAAACCCAGATGAACCTGCGGGTAAAGCAGGCGTTTCCCGAGTTGCCGGTGATTCTCAACCCGTTGCAACAGGCTCGCCAGCAATTGGCGGCGCGGCAGAAGGGCGCGGCGGATGATCCGGCGCAGACCTTCAATCGTTTGGTGTTGCAGGCCGGTAGTGGCATGCCGTCGATGGCCGGCAGTGTCGAGCGGCTGACGTTTATCGACGGCGTCTTGCAACTGAGTCTGCTGAGTGAAGCCCGTCGCGGCGGCAATGATCAGGAGTGGCAAAGTACCTTGGCCCAGGCCGGTATCAGCGTTACGGCGGATGACGAGGGCTGGACCTTGCGTCCGGCCACTGAAGCCAGCCCAAGCGACAGCGATGACAACGGCGGAGCAGAAGAAGATGAATAAGGCCTCGCTCGCGCTCTATCGCGCCAAGTGGCAACGCTTTAACGCTCAGGTGCAGGCCCGTTGGCAGCCGTTGGCGCTGCGCGAAAAACGCATGGTTGGCGGTATGGCTGTAGCGCTGGTGGGCCTGCTGCTGTGGGTTGCGCTGATCCAGCCACCGCTGAAGAAAATCGCTTATTGGGAAGCCGAGACGCCAAAGCTGCGCGCTCAGACTGAAGCGCTGGAAGTATTGCTGCGTGAAGTCAGCGTGCGTCCCGCCGGGCAAAGCGTGGCGCAGTCGCTGGAGCAGACTCTGCAGGCCAGCGGCCTCGCCGGGCACTATCAGTTGCAAGCCGGGGAGGCGGGCGCTTGGCAGTTGACCTTCGACGCGGCAACGGCCGACGCCGTGCTCGACTGGCTGTTGAGCAACCCGGCACAACATTCTCTGCAAGTGGTCGAGGCCCGTTTGCAACGCGCAGACAACCCCTCGACCGAAGTCACCGCCGGCACTTTGTCAGGCACCGTTCGCATGGATCAGGCGCTGGGCGCTAAGGAAGCTTCATGAAGGGGTCAGGATCCAAACCGGCACGTCTGGCGTTGCCGATGCTGCTGATGGCGTTGAGCGCGTGCAGCAACACCACCACACCGCAGAATCAGCCGCCGTTGCTGGTCGACAGCGAGCTGGGCCGGCCGCTGGCCAACACCCAGCGCAGCGGCGACGCGGTGCTCGATCGCGAGCGCGCGCAGGCTCAGGCGCGACCCGTGCCGAAGCAATTGCACAACATCACCCAGCGTGCGCGCAGCGGCGCGGCACCGTCGGGCATTGCCTTGCCGAGTAATCCTCTGGGTGATCAACCGGTAACGCTGAATTTTGTCGACGCGGATATTCAAGCGGTGGTGCGGGCGTTGTCGCGTTCGACTGGGCAGCAGTTTCTGGTCGATCCTCGGGTGAAGGGCACGTTGACGCTGGTCTCGGAAGGTCAGGTGCCGGCGCGGCAGGCTTACGACATGTTGCTGGCGGCGTTGCGCATGCAGGGTTTTAGCGTGGTCGATGTTGGCGGTGTGGCGCAGGTGGTGCCGGAGGCGGATGCGAAGTTGCTTGGCGGGCCGATTTACAGCGCCGACAAACCGGCGGGCAACGGCATGCTCACGCGCACATTTCGTCTGCAATACGAAAACGCGGTGAACCTGATTCCGGTGCTGCGCCCGATCGTTTCGCCGAACAACCCGATCAATGCCTATCCGGGCAATAACACCATCGTCATCACCGATTACGCTGAGAACCTGACCCGCGTTGCGCAGTTGATTGCGAGCATTGATTCGCCGAGCGCGATCGACACCGATGTGGTGCAGATCCAGAACGGCATTGCCGCTGACATCGCGCCGATGGTGGCTGATTTGCTCGATGCACCGGGCAATGATCCGACGCAGAAAATCGCCGTGATCGGTGACCCGCGTTCCAACACCATCATCATTCGCGCCGGCAGCCCGGAGCGCACGGAACTGGCGCGTAACCTGATCTACAAACTGGATAACGCGCAGAGTAATCCGAGCAATCTGCATGTGGTTTATCTGCGTAACGCGCAAGCAGCGAAACTGGCGCAGGCGCTGCGCGGTTTGCTCACCGGTGAGAGCGACAGCGGCACCAGCGACAGTGCGCGCTCGGTGCTCAGTGCCATGGGCGCAAGTACCGGCGGCAGCGCTGGGCAGAATGGCCAGAGCGGCACGCAAACCAGCGGCAGCACCTCGACCACCAACAGCAGCGGCAGCACGGGTGGCAGTTACGCGCAGGGCAGCAGTGGCAGCGCAACCGGCAGCGGCGGTACGCAGAACAGCGAACAGAACGTCGCCTTCAGTGCCGGCGGCGTGACCATTCAGGCTGACGCCACCACCAACACTTTGCTGATTTCCGCGCCGGAGCCGTTGTATCGCAACCTGCGCGAGGTGATTGATCTGCTCGACCAGCGCCGCGCGCAAGTGGTGATCGAAAGCCTGATCGTCGAAGTCGGCGAGGACGATGCCAGTGAGTTCGGCGTGCAGTGGCAGACCGGCAACCTCGGTGGCAATGGCGTGATCGGTGGCGCGAATCTGGGTGGCTCGGGGATCAACGTCAGCGGCAAAACCAGCATCGACGTACTGCCGCAGGGTTTGAACCTGGGTTACGTCAACGGCACTGTCGACATCCCCGGCATCGGCAAGATTCTCGACCTGAAGGTGCTGGCCCGGGCCTTGAAAAGTAAGGGTGGCACCAACGTGCTGTCGACGCCGAACCTGCTGACCCTCGACAACGAAGCGGCAAGCATTTTTGTGGGGCAGACCATCCCGTTTGTCAGCGGCAGTTACGTCACTGGCGGTGGCGGCACCAGCAATAACCCGTTCCAGACCGTGACCCGTGAAGAAGTGGGTTTGAAGCTCAATGTGCGCCCGCAGATTTCCGAGGGCGGCACGGTCAAGCTTGATATCTATCAGGAAGTCAGCAGCATTGATGAGCGGGCTTCGGCCAGTGCCAATTCGGCGGGGATTGTCACCAACAAACGCGCGATCGACACCAGCATTCTGCTTGATGACGGGCAGATCATGGTGCTCGGCGGTTTGCTGCAGGACGGCTACAGCCAGAGCAATGACTCGGTACCGTGGCTGGGCGACATTCCGGGGATCGGCGCGCTGTTTCGCAACGAACGCCGAGCGATCACCAAGACCAACCTGATGGTGTTTCTGCGTCCGTACATCATTCGTGATAGCGAAGCGGGGCGCAGCATCACCCTCAATCGCTATGACTTCATGCGCCGCGCACAAGGTGGTTTGCAGCCGGAGCGCAGCTGGGCGATGCCAGACATGCAAGCGCCGCAGTTACCGACGGCGGCGCAGGGTGTGCCGGCGGTGTTACCTGGGGCGGGTCCGCGCGCCACTATCAAAGCGGTGCCCATCCAATGACTCCGCCATCGCCCCTTGATCTGGAAAACGGACCTGTAGGAGCTGCCGAAGGCTGCGATCTTTTGATCTTGCTCTTCGACGGATCCAAACGACCAAAGATCAAAAGATCGCAGCCTTCGGCAGCTCCTACAGGGATTGGGGAGGGCATGAGATGAGTGTGTTGCCTTACGCCTGGGCCAAGGCGCAGCGGATTTTGTTGTGCGATGGCGTGTTGACCGTGTGCCCGTCGACGCCGGGCTGGTCGATCAGCGAGGCGCGGCGTCAGTTTGGCGCGACCACGATTCAGCGGGTGCGCGATGATGAGCTGGATGGCTTGCTTGCCAGCGCTTATGCCGACACGGGCAGCGCGGCGGCAGTGGTCGGTGCGGCGGAAAACGAAGTCGACCTCGACCGCCTGATGCAAGACATGCCGGAAATCACCGACCTGCTCGACACTCAGGACGGCGCGCCGGTGATTCGCATGATCAATGCCTTACTCACGCAAGCGGCGCGCGACGAGGCCAGCGACATTCATATCGAACCGTTCGAAACCCATTCGGTGGTGCGCTACCGCGTCGACGGCACGCTGCGTGACGTGGTCTCTCCGCGCAAGGCTCTGCACGGTGCGCTGGTGTCGCGGATCAAGATCATGGCCCAGCTCGACATCGCCGAAAAACGCCTGCCGCAGGACGGTCGCATTGCCCTACGCGTGGCCGGTCGACCGATCGATATTCGTGTTTCAACCGTGCCGACCGGCCATGGCGAACGGGTGGTGATGCGCTTGCTCGACAAACAGGCCGGGCGCCTGCATCTGGAAACCCTCGGCATGGACGCGCAGGTATTGGCCAAACTCGATCACCTGATCCGTCAGCCTCACGGCATCGTTTTGGTCACCGGGCCAACCGGCAGCGGCAAAACCACCAGCCTCTACGCGGCACTGGCACGGCTCGATGCGAGTACCAGCAACATCCTCACCGTGGAAGACCCGGTGGAATACGACTTGCCGGGGATCAGCCAGATTCAGGTCAACGCCAAGATCGACATGACTTTTGCGTTGGCGCTGCGAGCAATCCTGCGGCAAGACCCGGACATCATCATGATCGGCGAAATCCGCGATCTCGAAACCGCGCAAATCGCCGTGCAGGCCTCGCTGACCGGACATTTGGTGCTGGCGACCTTGCACACCAATGACGCAGTGTCGGCGGTCAACCGCTTGATCGACATGGGCGTCGAGCCGTTTCTGCTGGCGTCGTCAATGCTCGGGGTTTTGGCGCAGCGACTGGTGAGGCGGTTGTGCAATCAATGCAAGGAAGAAGACCCCACCGCGCCCGGCACCTGGCGCCCGGTCGGCTGCCCGGAGTGCAATCAAACCGGCTACAGCGGCCGCACCGGCATCCACGAATTGTTTTGCATCGACGACGACATCCGCACCCTGATCCACCAAGGGGCGGGGGAGCAGGCCTTGCGCGCCTCGGCGGCCAAGGCCGGGATGTTCAGCCTGCGTGAGGACGGTGAACGCTGGATCCGCAGCGGCGCCACTGCCCCTGAAGAAATCCTCCGTGTGACACGGGACGCCTGATGAATCGCTATCGTTTTGAAGCCGCCGATGCCACCGGCAAGATCGAATCCGGGCACCTTGAGGCCGACAGCCAAGGCGCGGCGTTCAGCGTTTTACGCGGGCGCGGTTTGACCGCGTTGTCGGTGCACAAGGAAAGCAACGTTGCCCAGCACGGCGGTGGTGGATTGTTCAGCGCCAAACTCTCGGACAACGATTTGGCCTGGGCCACGCGGCAATTGGCGAGTCTGCTCGGGGCCAGCCTGCCGTTGGAAGCGGCGCTGAGTGCCACGGTCGAGCAGGCCGAGAAAAAGCACATTGCCCACACCCTAAGTGCCGTGCGCGCGGATGTGCGCAGCGGTATGCGACTGGCGGAATCACTGGCGGCGCGGCCACGGGATTTTCCGGAGATCTATCGCGCGCTGATTGCGGCGGGTGAAGAGTCTGGCGATCTGGCGCAGGTCATGGAGCGGCTGGCCGACTACATCGAAGAACGCAACAACCTGCGCGGCAAGATTCTCACCGCGTTTATTTATCCGGGCGTGGTTGGGCTGGTGTCGATCGGCATTGTGATTTTTCTGCTCAGTTACGTGGTGCCGCAGGTGGTCAGCGCGTTTTCCCAAGCGCGGCAGGATTTGCCGGGGCTGACCCTGGCGATGCTCAATGCCAGCGATTTCATTCGTGCGTGGGGCTGGTTGTGTGCGGCGCTGATCGCCGGGGCGTTCTGGAGCTGGCGTCTGTACCTGCGCAATCCGGCGGCGCGTTTGAGTTGGCATCATCGGGTGCTGAAATTGCCGTTATTCGGGCGTTTCATTCTGGGTCTGAACACTGCGCGTTTCGCCTCGACGCTGGCGATTCTCGGCGGCGCCGGGGTTCCGCTCTTGCGTGCACTGGAAGCGGCGCGGCAGACATTGTCCAATGATCGCCTGAGCCTGAGTGTCACTGAGGCCACGGCCAAGGTGCGCGAGGGCGTCAACCTGGCAGCAGCGTTGCGGGTGGAAAATGTCTTCCCGCCGGTGCTGATTCACCTCATCGCCAGCGGTGAAAAAACCGGTTCATTGCCACCGATGCTCGAGCGCGCAGCGCAAACCCTGTCGCGTGATATCGAGCGGAGGGCGATGGGCATGACCGCGCTGCTGGAGCCGCTGATGATTGTGGTGATGGGCGGGGTGGTGCTGGTGATTGTGATGGCGGTGTTGCTGCCGATCATTGAGATCAACCAACTGGTCCAGTAGCCGGTTTTGATGGTGTCTGATCGGGCCCCTTCGCGAGCAGGCTCGCTCCCACAGTGTTCTGTGTTGTGAAGTCAATTGCATTCGATCATTGAGAGCACTGAGTTGATCCAGTAGTGGTGTGTCAGATGTTTTTAGGGTGTCTGACCTGGCCTCATCGCTGGCAAGCCAGCTCCCACAGGTTCTTGTGTTGTGTCGCAGATCGCATTGACAACATGGCTCCTTGTGGGAGCTGGCTTGCCAGCGATGGGGCCAGTCAGGGCAACAAATAATCCAATCTTTTTTCCAGGACTTCAGCATCACCCGACCCTCAAAAGAACCATCCTCGGGTTCTCCTTTCTGTCATCTGCAACCACCCGCCAACGCCTCCAGCCCGATTCAGTCAAACCCGCGATCCAGACGCTGCGCAGCATCCGACAAACACCCGAGAAAATCCCTTCGGAAACAGCTCTCAGCTCCCGAGGTTTTTTCCTTTATCTGTCACCGGAAACTGCGAATTTCTCAGTGCGACTTAACCAAGGCCAACGCTAGCGAGGGCCCCGGTGAGTCCTCCCAGTGTCATGCAAGTCACCCGAAAACCTGTGTTCCCAAACCTAGTTGAAAAGGAGATTCTTCATGTTCAAGCGCACTCTGATCGCAGCCTCACTGACCGTCGCCGCTCTGGCATCCGCCCAGGCCATGGCCGTAACCGGTGGTGGCGCTTCACTGCCTGCCGCTCTGTACAAAGGTTCTGCCAACAGCATCCTGCCTGCCAACTTCAGCTACGCCGTAACCGGTAGCGGCATCGGCAAAAGTGCTTTCCTCTCCAACACCGCTTCGCAATTCGGCACCACCGGCACTGTGCACTTCGCTGCCAGCGATTCGATTCTCAACGCTACGGAACTCAGCAACTACACCGCCAACTTCGGTACTTCCTACGGCCCGCTGATTCAGTTGCCATCGGTTGCCACCTCGGTAGCGATCCCTTACAAAAAGACTGGCAACACCACCCTCAACCTGACCAGCGCGCAACTGTGCGACGCCTTGTCCGGTGCCAAGACCACTTGGGGTGAACTGCTCAACAACGACGCCAAAACCGACCCGACCCTGATCCGCGTGGTCTATCGCACGGCTTCCAGCGGCACCACTGAAATTCTCACTCGTCACCTGAACTCGGTGTGCCCTGGCCAGTTCGCCGTCAACACTACCTTTACCAGCGCTCGTCTGGGTGGCTCTCCGCTGCCGGGCAACTGGGTAGGTGTGGTCAACACGGCTGACGTCGCTACCGCCGTGAACGCTGTAAACGGTTCGATCGGTTATGTCGGTCCGGACGGTGTGAACGCGTCGAGCAACGCCGTAGTGGCGCGCATCAACGGTGTTCAGCCTACCAGCGCCAACGTCAATGCTGCCCTGTCATCGGCTGCTCTGCCAGCCACTCCATCCAACCCGGCGCAGTGGGTACCGGTCGTAGCCAACCCAGGGACCGGCTATGCCATGGCGGCCTACACCAACTTCATCTTCGGCCAGTGCTACAAGGACGCCGCTGTTGCCGCTGACGTGAAGGCCTTCCTGACCCAGCACTACAGCACTCCAGGCAACGCTGTTGCTACCGCTGCCCACGGCTTCATTCCGGTTCCAACCAACTGGAAAAACGCTGTGACCGCCAACTTCATCACCAACTCCTCCGGCAACAACCTGGACATCAACAACGCCAGCGTCTGCAACGGCGTGGGTCGTCCTTTGTAAGTCCTGCTACACGCACAATGAAATGGCAGCAGCCTTAGGGCTGCTGCCATTTTTTTTGGCCGATTTACACCTCAATCATGAAGTTTGTGTGACATCCGTTCGGTCGTGGCCCTCGCCAACAGCCTATGTCGTAACAGCAGGTTTTTGCTGGCCTGCAGCTTCGTGTGGCAATCAAAAAGGATCTCGTAGTGATGCTCGCTCGCCCATCCCGTCGCAATATCCCCGGCCAGACTTTCAGGCGTGACGTTGCCGATCCGGCGCTGTGGTTGCTCAAGCCCCTGGCGCACGCGGTGGCATTGTGTCTGGTAGCCGGCAGTGCCGAGGCGGCGACCGCGTTCAGCTCTGGCTGGTTCGCGGCCAAGGGCGCTGCGCAACAAGCCGCGGCCGCCCGGCCCGGTGCGGCTGGTTTGCCGGGGATGACGCCACCCTTGGCGCAGCAGCAAAAAGCCAACCAGCAACTGCAACGCTCGTTGCAGACCCTCAACAACACCGTGGCGGCCATTGCCGCACAGCAGGCGGCTCAGGCTGCCGGGCGCGCGGTGGCCCTGGGCAGTCTG
Source organism: Pseudomonas sp. Irchel s3a12 (assembly GCF_900187485.1). Taxonomy (NCBI): domain Bacteria; kingdom Pseudomonadati; phylum Pseudomonadota; class Gammaproteobacteria; order Pseudomonadales; family Pseudomonadaceae; genus Pseudomonas; species Pseudomonas sp. Irchel s3a12. The sequence goes on along the minus strand of NZ_FYDN01000009.1, from coordinate 15,231 downwards.
CAGACCGTTCCGGACGGGCTGGGCGAGGGCGGCCTCAAGGTCGACAACAGCCTGACTCAGGGTTGGCTGAACGCCAAAGGCCCGCAGCAGACGCAAGCCGATGGCAAGACCAACGTGAAGATCGAGCAGACGGCCGACAAGGCCATTCTCAACTGGGAGACCTTCAACGTCGGGCGAAATACCACAGTCGAATTTGCTCAGCAGTCGAATTGGGCCGTGCTCAACCGTGTCAACGATCCGAACACACGCGCCAGTCAGATCCAGGGCCAGATCAAGGGCGACGGCACGGTGATGCTGATCAACCGCAACGGCATCGTGTTCAGCGGCAGCAGCCAGGTCAACGTGCGCAACCTGGTGGCCGCCGCTGCCAATATCACCGACATCCAGTTCCGGGATCGTGGTCTGTATTTCGACAGCAACGGCAGCCAGCCGACGTTCACCGATGCCGCCGGCAAGGTGCTGGTGGAGCGCGGTGCGCTGATTGAAACCCACAAGCCCGTCGTCTCGACCGACGCCGGTGGCTATACGCTGTTGCTCGGCAAAGACGTTGTCAATGACGGCACCCTCAACACCGCCAAAGGCCAGACCGTGCTGGGTGCCGGTGATCGTTTTTACATCCGCAAAGGCTCAGGCACAGAAGGCAACACGTTTTCGACAACCTTTGGCAACGAAGTCACGCCCGGCTTCAAGGCTGGCGAGAGTGGCGGCCGGGTCAGCAACAGCGGGTTGATTCAGGCTGCCACGGGTGACATCACCCTGACCGGGCATGAAGTGGAGCAGGGCGGCGTGTTGCTGAGCAGCACCTCGGTCGCCACTCGCGGGACCATTCACCTGCTCAATCCGGCGAGTGACACGAGCGGCAGCGTCACCCTGGCGCCCGGCAGTGTCACGGCGGTCATGCTCGACAGCAGCGACCTGACGGCGCTGGACAGTCAGCATCAGGCGGCCCTGAGCGGGGTCAACCTCAATAACAGGATTCGCGGCGATCAGTCGCGTATCGATCTCCAGAGCGGCGGCAGTGTCGAATTCCAGAACGGTTCGATCACCCTGGCCACCGGGGGGCAGATCGCTGTCACCGCGCAGCGTCGCAGCCTGGTTGGCGAAGGCGCGGTGATCGACGTTGCCGGCGCTGTCGGCGTTAAGGTGGCGATGGAATCGAACAACATCAAGATCAACGTGCAGGGCAACGAGCAGCGCGATGCGTCGGTCAATCGCGAGAACGGCGCGCTCAATAGTAACGATGTCTGGGTCGATGTGCGTGAACTGGTCTACGTGCCGGCCGGCACCAATGGCTATGCGACGGACCGTTGGTACACCGCGGGTGGCCTGCTGGAAGTCGGCGGTTATCTGGGCACCCAGGGGCATGGCATCGGCGAGTGGATGGCGCAGGGCGGCACAGTGAGTTTTGCCGGCAACGACGTGGTCACGCGTAAAGGATCACTGATCAACCTGTCCGGCGGCACCCTCGATGTGCAAAGCGGCGAGATTCGACAGAGCTGGCTGCGCGGTGCAGACGGTCGTCTTTATGAAGTCTCGCGTGCGCCGGGGGATCAGCTCTACAACGGTTTGTACAAGGGCTACGAGGATCACAGTGAGCGGTGGGGCCAGACCCGCACGTTCTATAACCCGCTGATTGCACCGTCCAGTCGTACAGAGTCGGGTTACACCGTGGGTCGCGATGCCGGGCAACTGGTGGTCAGCACTGGAAACGCGGTGCTGGACGGGCAACTGCTGGGTGAGGTTTTCCAGGGTGAACGACAGACTCAGGCGCCGCGTGCGGTCATCGACGGTTATGAGCAGAGCCAGACTGCGCTGGCACGGCGCGCGCAGTTGATTGTCGGCAGTTATCTGCCGAGCTATCAGGCGGCGTCCGGCGGATTGCGCTACACCCTCAATCCGCTGCTGGATCAGGTTCTGATCGGCGGCGAACGGCGGGACGAGGAATTCACCGGGGATCTGAACGGCGCCGTCGCGCAAGACCGTCAGGGCAAGTTGTTTCTCGACGCCGGCCAGCTCAATGGCTTTGATCTCGGCGCACTGAAGATTTCGGCGCTTGAGCGGATTGAAGTCAACGACGCGCTCAAGGTAGACACCGGGGGTGACATCACGCTGTACGCACCGGATGTCCGTGTTGCGGCCGATCTGACGGCGCGCGGCGGCAGTCTGAATCTGGGCAACGTGCTGAACCAGCTGCGCAGCAGCACCCTTGACGACATGCTGATTGCTGCACCGGCGGGTGAACCGGTGCAGGTGACAATCGCCAGGGATGTACGCCTCGACACCCGTGGTCTCTGGAGCAATCTGCGTACCGATCCGGACGATGTGGCAAGTCTCGGATACCTGAACGGAGGCCGGGTCTCGATCCGCAGCAGTGGCGATATCGATGTGGCGACGGGCAGCTTGATCGATGTGTCGTCCGGTGGTGCGATTCTGGCCAATGGCAAGACCCGGGGCGGCAAGGGTGGCGACGTGAGTCTTGAGTCCAGCGCGATTTCTGCGCTGGGCGATTCGCATCTGACGATGGCCGGCGACATTCTCGGTCATGGCGTGACGGGCGGCGGTACGCTCGCTATTCAGGCCAATCGGGTGCGGATCGGTGCGTCCGCAGACACGCTGCCCGAACATGCCTTGCAGCTGACGCCCGAGTTGTTCGACAACGGTTTCTCTGCCTACCGGGTTACCGGTCTGAACGGTCTGGAGGTGACGGCGGGCACACAAATCGATGTGACGATGCCGGTCTACCGTTTTGCCGACACAACGCTGAATCCGGTCAGCGGGGTCGACCCGAGCCAGGCGATGGAGCGGTGGACACCCACGCTTTATCAGGAAGACCCGCTCAAGGGCGTACTCAGTCAGCGCGCCGGTGCGAGTCTGGCGCTGCAAGCCGGCTCGAGTGAACTCGACCGGTTCGACACCGCCAGCACCCTGACGCTGGGACGCGGATCGCGCATCACGGTCGATCCCGGACAACGGATCAATCTGCGCGGGACCGGGCAGATCACCCTGGAAGGCGAACTGCAGGCCTGGGGCGGAACCCTGGATATACGTCAGCAACAGTTCGGCTCGATCGACGTTGCCACTTCACAGCAACAAGCCGACAGCAAGGCGCACAACCGCTCGATCTGGATCGGCGAGCAGGCGCTGCTGGACGTCGCTGGGCGTGCCCACACGGCGGTCGATGCGTCGGGTCGGGTCTACGGTCAGGTCGACAAGGGCGGCAGCATTATCATCGGCGGCGAAATCGATCCCAAGCGTGCGACGGCGACTGCGGCCGATGCATTTCTGATTGTGCGCGAAGGTGCACGTCTGGATGCCTCCGGGACGCAGGCCGTGCTGGACATCTCCGGGCAGGGTCCGACCCGCGTTGCCTCGGATGGCGGACGTATCAGCCTGAGTTCGTATAACGGCCTGTGGATCAATGGTCAATTGCGCGCCGCTTCAGGTGGCAGCGGTGCTGCCGGCGGACGGCTGGAGGCAGCTCTGGAGACCCCGCTGTACGCTACGCAGAAGGCGGGTGCCGAGGTTCTGCGAGCTCGGGAAATCGTCATTGGTCACGGACCGGGCGATGCAGTGTTGCCCGTGGACCTCAAGCCCGGTGACGCCGCGAACACTCTTCGTTACGGGCATGCCCGCCTGAGCACCGATACGTTGATGTCGGGCGGATTCGACAATCTGAGCGTGTTCAGCAACGGCCTCTTGTCATTTGACGGCGACGTCGACCTGCACATGAATCAGAGTCTGAATCTCTATGCTGGGGCCTTGTCCCTGGCGCAGACTTCCAGCGACTCGACGCGGGTCAATCTATCAGCGCCTTCGGTGCGGCTGTCCGGTGTGGGGACTTATTACGGTGTGGTGGGCACCATTCGTCCCCGGGTCCTGAACAGTCCGACTGCGCAAGTTTCGCCGGCGCAGTTCAACGTCAATGCCAACGTACTGGATATTGCCAACAGCCTGTCGTTCGGCGCGCAAGGGTCGATCTTGCAGAACAACGACGCCCCGGTTGAAGTCAGCCGTCGCGGCTTTGACCAGGTATCGCTGACCAGCACCGGGGACGTGCGGTTTCTTGCGCCCACCAGTGGCCAGGTGAAGTCAGAGTTGTGGACACCGGGGGACCTGAATCTGCGCGCCGCGCAGGTCTACCCTGCGAGCGGGGTCTCGGCCGAAGTCCGGGTCGGCTATCAGAGTCAGAGTTCTCTCGCCGATACCCATCGGACATTGCGCATCACTGGCCAGGGTCCGGCGCCGACAGCGCTGCCGTACTCGGTGTTTGGCACGCTGGCGATGAGCGCCAGCCGGATCGATCAGGGCGGTGTTCTGCGTGCGCCTCTGGGCGTCATCAGTCTGGGTGATCTGCTGACCAAAACCCAGGAACTGCGCCTGCTGCCCGGGAGTACGACGTCGGTCAGTGCGGCCGGTCTGGTGATGCCTTATGGCGGCACCACCGACGGTATCGAATACCTTTACAACGGCGCGCCGATCATATTGAAAGGCATCAGTGGCGACAGCGCCGGGGTGAGCCTGCGCTCGCAGTACGTGGATGTGCAGTCCGGCGCGTTGATCGACCTGTCGGGCGGCGGAGATTTGCGCGGTGCCGGGTTTGTCTCCGGTCGCGGTGGCTCCACCGATGCGCGGTTCAGTCCACTGGTGCGTAATGCCAGCGATGGAACGTTCAGTCTGCCGGGGCTGGCCAGCAACCCGGTGTACGCCATTGTCCCGGGCGATCAGAGTGCATACGCACCGATACTGGGGGAAGCGGGAGCGGTCGATCCGCGCATCGGTCAGCAGATCACCCTGGGCAGCGGCGTGCCAGGGTTGGCGGCAGGCACTTATACATTGTTGCCTTCCACCTTCACGTTGCTGCCGGGCGCGTTCCGGGTGGAAGTGAACGGCCAGGCCGCCCCGGGCGCCACCAACGGCGCGGTTGCAATGCGCAACGGCTCGTGGACAAGCAGTGCGCGGATGTCGATTGCCAATACCGGTGTGCGGGACAACCTCGCCAGCCAGGTCATCGTGACATCGGCGGATGTGTTGCGGCGTTACTCGCAATACAACGAAACCACTCTGGAGCAGTTCATCGTCAGCGATGCGGCGCGCCGGGGTGTTCCGCGTGCGCTGGCGCCCATGGACGCTAAAGCGCTTAACCTGTTTGTCATCGCGGGGGGCAAGCAGGATACCGCACTGGACTTCAACGGCCGGATCGCCTTCGCAGCCGCCAAGGGAGGCGTGGCCGGGACGGCGGTGATTCGTGGCGGCAGTGGCGACAGCTTTGAGATTCTCGCCACCGGGCAGTCAGCCACGAAAGGCTTTGCCGGCGTCTCGCTGAATGCCGATACGCTCAACCGGCTGGGCGCTTCTCGTCTGGCGATCGGTGCGACCCCGACGGTGAATTACGGCACGGCCGGTAACATCGTCAGTTTCACGGGCAGTACCTACAACATCACCTTGCGTGAAGGTGCGCTGCTTTCAGCACCCGAAGTGCTGCTCTGGACCAACAGTGGGGACGGTGCCATCACGGTCGAGGCCGGTGCCGGCGTCAACTCTCTGGGACGCGGCGAGGTGCCGTACGACTCCTCGAACGGTTTCGTCTATCAGCCCGGCGCCGCGAGTCTGCTGGTGGTGTCCAACGGCTGGACGAATGTGCTGGCGCCAGAGGTCAACGTCAGCACTGCGTCTGGCAGCATCCGCATCGGTACCTGCGATCGCCAGGCATGCGCCAATCCGGCGATGCTTTATTCGAATGGCAGCATTACGGCGGCCACCAACAATCAGTTCGAACTGGCCGAAGCGGTGCGTTTCGGCACCCGTCACTTGGCATTGGCTGTGGGTGCGGTCAACATCGGTACCACTGAAACACTGGCGGCGGTCGGTCGCCTGCCTGCCGGCCTGACGTTGAATCAGGGCGTGCTGGACCGGTTGCTGCGCGGCGATACTCAGTTTGCTGCGCCAGCCCTGGAAACGCTCAGCCTGACCACTCGCGACGCGTTCAACTTCTACGGCAGCGTCGCGCTGGACACTCTGGATCCTCAGACCGGGCGCAGCAGGTTGCAGAATCTGATGATCACGACCCCGGCCATCTACGGCCTGGGGGATACGAGCGACGTGGCGACCATCCGCACGGCCAACCTGATCTGGAACGGCACCACTCAGGCGCCCGGGGCCGTGGCCAGCGGCGGTGCGGGCACCGGGCACGGCACGCTGAACATCGAGGCTCAGCGCATCGATTTTGGCTACGGCCCTTATTCCCAACCCAACGGCCTGGATCAGAACGCTCGTCTTGCGCTGGGCTTTGCCAACGTCAACCTCAACGCCAGTGACCGCATTACCGCCAACCACAAGGGCAGCCTCGCGGTTTATGAAACGCAGGGGGCTTACGACCCGATCAAGGGTTATCTCTACAGCGGCGGCAACCTGAACCTGCGCACACCTCTGCTGACCGGGGAGGGCGGCTCGGTGAATGCGCTCAAGGCCGGCGGCAGTCTGGTATTGAGCGGGCCGACCGGGGTGGCGCCCGCCGATGCACTGGGTGCCGAACTGACGCTGGAGGGGCGTAATGTGGTGCTCGACGGCCGGATTGCGCTGGCCAGCGGCAAATTGCAGGTCAAGGCCGAGGGCGATCTGACCCTGACGAGCGGGGCTACCCTAGACTTGGCGGGCCGCACCCTGCCATTCAACGATATCAATCAGTACAGCTGGGGCGGCGACGTGGCGTTGTACAGCCGCGACGGCAATATTCGTCAGGCGGCCGGCTCGCGCATCGATCTGTCAGCGCAGAACAATCAGGCCGGCAATCTGAGTGTCGTGGCACTGTCAGACACCGCGGGCGAGGTCGATCTGCAAGGCGAAATCCGTGGCAGCAGTACAGGGCATTACGATGCCGGCGGCACGTGGGTACCCTACAAATCCGCTGGCGTGGACATACGCGCGCAACACCTGGGTGGAGCGCTGAATGAACAGTTTGCTGCGCTCAACCAACGCTTGAACGCCGGGCAAGTCTTCGGCAGTCGCAGCTTCCAGTTCAAACAGGGCGACCTGGTGATCGGCGATGGCCTCAAGGCGGGCGAGGTCTCGGTATCGGTGGACAACGGCAGCCTGACGGTGAACGGCCTGGTCGATGCCAGCGGCGAACGTGTCGGCAATATTCGCCTGTCGGCCGCCCATGGCCTGAATGTGGCGGGCGGCGCGGTACTGGATGCTCACGGTCGGGTACTGCGGGTCGACAGTTACGGCAAGATTATCGACGCGCCCAACCGGGCCATGGTCGAGCTCAGCTCCGGCGACGGCCTGCTGACCCTCGCTCCCGGTGCACGGATAGACCTGCGCCATGGCACGGACGCGGCAGTCGGCACCCTGGCGGGTCAGAATGACGGTCGCCTGCGCGGCACACTGGAACTGAACGCACCGCGACTGGGCGACGATGACATCGCCATCGATGCCCGTGGCGCGTTGATCATCCAGGGTGCGCGGTCCATCGGGCTCAATGCCGTGCGCCGCTATACCGATGCCGCCGACGGGGTAGATCCGGCGGCCAGCGGTCGGCCTTATCAAATCATCGACCAGGCTTACCTGAACCGCATCCACGGTGACAACGACCTGTTCATCAACGCAGCCTTGGGCAACGCTGATCTGTTGCAGCGCAAACTGGCAGGGTTGAACAATGCGGGGTATGCCGATGCCTTCCATTTGCGACCAGGTGTAGAGATTGCGAGTAAAACCGCCGACGGCGATATGGTGGTGCAGGGCGATCTGGACTTGTCCGGCTATCGCTACGCCAGTCTCAACCCGAACACCGGCAAAACTTCGCTCTACGGTTCTGGCGAGGCGGGGAGCCTGGTGATTCGAGCCGGGGGGGACCTGGACATCTACGGCAGCATCAACGATGGTTTCGCGCCGCCACCGGAAACCGTGGACGATGCGGGATGGAAACTGCTGCCGGGCGTCCAGCCGTTTGGCGGCGATCTGATTGTGCCGGGGGCGGGCGTGACGCTGGCCGAGGGCACGTTGTTCCCGGCGGGCGTCAAGCTGAACTATGACTTGCCGATCCAGGCCGCCGTCCTTGCCAGCGGTACGCTGTTGCCCACCGAGGGCGTGCTCGCCGGCCCCTACACGTTGCCGGCCGGCACCGTGTTGAGCGCAGCCGTACACGATGCCTCCGGTAACCTGCTGTATGTCGCCGGAACGCTGCTCAATGACAGTGTGATATTGCCGGCCGGCAGCCGCCTGGGCGCCGGGACCCGACTCGCTCAGGCTACCGGGATGCAGGCCATGCTCTGGCCAAAAGGCGTGCCGCTGCCCAGTGTTCTGGATGACCAACAGCGTGCGGTGGGGGCGAAGTTGAGTGGGTCGCTGGCGCTGCTGCGCGGCTCCCTGATTCCGTCCATGACCGATGTGGTGCTGGCTGCCGACACACCCTTTATCGAACTTCGTTCATTGAACGGTACACGCCAGGGCGCGAACTGGGCGATTGCGAGCATGTTGCCGTCGGGCAGCGCATCGTGGTCGATGCGGATAGTTGCAGGTGCCGACCTGGAAGCCGCTGACAGTCGTGTGGTGAAACCCGTCACCAGTGGCGGTGACTTACGGCTGGCAGACACTCACCTCGGGATTATCGTCACCGAGAAAAAGCTCGACAGCACCTGGTCGGCGGATAACCCGTTGGGGTATCCGGCGGGCAGCGTCGTCAGCGATGAGGACAGTTTCTGGTGCGATCTGATTCCCGGGGTCTGTCTCCCACCGGCCAAGTTCCTGTGGGCGGATGGCAACATGATGGGCATACCCGCCGGAACCCCGGTCAGTGACGACGATCTGTTCTGGTGCGACATCGATCCGGGGAACTGCCTGGCCAACAAGGGCGGGATAACCGCCAATCCCCACTCGCAGATGTTCAGCGTGCTGCGCACCGGTACTGGCGATCTGGATTTGATGGCTGCGGGCAATCTGCGCATGGACTCACCGTTCGGCGTTTATACGGCGGGCACTCAGTCCAGCGATGTCGATTCACGTTTCAACCAGGCCCGCGGCCGCCTGTCTGACGATGGATCGGTACTGGGCAGCGCCGGCAGCGCTTACGAAAAATGGGTCAATGGCGGTTCAGAAAGCCTGTATCAGGCGTGGTATCCGCAGATGGGCGGCAACCTGACGATCGGTGCCGGTGGTTCGGTGTCGGGGGACACGCTCGGGCGGCGCAGCTACGCAATGAACGCGCCACTGCGTGAACAGGTCCCCAGCGTTGCTGTGGGCAACTGGCTCTGGCGTCAGGGCGACGCAAAGGCGGATCTTCCTACGGCCTGGTGGATCAACTTCGGCAGCTACGCCACGCAGCCCTTGCCGGACCAGAGCACCGACACCGGGTCGTACCTGGTCGGGTTCACCGGCTTCGGCACGTTGGGCGGCGGCAATATCAGCCTGCGCGCTGGCGCGGATGCAGGCATGCTCAGGGCCATAGGCGATCAGTTGCTTAACCCCCGCAGTCAGGGACTGATCGTGGCAGTGGGCAGCACCGGCCGCGTTGGCGCTGACGGTAGCCTGCAGTTGACCGGCGGTGGCGACATGGACATTCGTCTTGGCGGCATGCTCAATCCGTCATTGCAGGCGAGGTCGGGGCAGAACGGCACGACACCGCCGCGACACGACCTTCAAGGCGCCCTGATCAATCTACGGGGTGCGGCACAGCTGACCGGCGCTGCTGCGGGTGCGATCAACCTGCAATATGGCGTCGAGCAATTCCAGCAGGACGCCCGGGAAACCAGAGCCTACGATTTGTTCAGTGCCAGCACCGGAGCGGCCGGCGGTGGCGTGGTCTTGATACCGGGTGATTCGGGGATGCGCATCAGCACACGCGGCGACCTGGTGATAGGGGGCGCGGCGGATCCGGGTCGGGTCAGGCTGCAGAACTCCACGCCGTTCACCACTGACAATGGCGAGGTCCATGCGGGTGGTGGACTGAGCGGCTTCTCGTTGTGGACCGGGCACACGGCCATCGATCTGTTTTCCGCCGGAGGCAATCTCACACCGAGCACACAGATGGCTGAAGTCATCACGACGTCGTCTCAAACCGTAAGTGGAATGAACAGCTCGCCGACTGATGGTCGCTTTGTATACCCCTCGATTCTTCGGGCCGTTGCAGGCCAGGGTTCCATCTATGCGGGACCGTCGGCCGCTTTCGGTGCATCAAGCAATCTGTTTCCGGCGGTGGGGTACTCGTTATTGCTGGCGCCTTCGACAAACGGGCAACTGTCGTTGCTGGCCGGTGACTCCATCTACGCCGGCGGTTATGCGATCAATCAGTCCGGCGCGAGCCCGGCAGCCATTGCGACCCCCTTTGCGCCTGCCTTCTCGGGATACGGAGCCAGCGCGAACGTGCCGTTGGTCAGCAACTACAGCCCCGATGGTGTGATCCCGAAGGGAAACCTGCGTTATCCGCTGTTTGCCTTTGGCGCCGACACCTTCTCGGGGTTAAGCGATGTACAGGGCCCGGCGCGTTTCTATGCCTTGACTGGTGATCTGGTCGGTTTACGCAGCGGCGAAACGCTGAGTTTTTCCCCGTCCGCTCGTACCTGGTATGAAGCGGCGGGGCCGGTGTGGATGATGGCCGGTCGCGATATCGTCGCGTCCGGTACTTTCCTGGGGCAGCCGACAATCGCGCCGAATGAGGAATTGGGCGGAACCCGACAAAACGTCAGTTCGACCGGCAACCTGTTCATTCACAACGACCCGCGGGATGTCTCGCGCGTATCTGCCGGGCGCGACATTCTCTACAGCAGCTTCGATATCGCCGGCCCGGGCCTTTTGGATGTCAATGCCGGGCGCAACATCCTGATGGAGAATCAGGCCGCTATTACCAGCCTCGGACCGATCACGGCGGGAGACAGCCGATCGGGGGCAAGCATCGTGTTGCAGGCCGGCGCAGGAGTGCAGGGGCCGGACTACACGCGATTCATTGCGCGTTACCTTAACGCGCAGAACCTGGCCGATCCGAACGCTTCCCTCAACGGGCAACCGGGCAAAGTGGTCAAGACCTACCTGGACGAGTTGCAGAGCTGGCTGACCCTCGGCTACGACTTCAGCGGCAGCGAAGAACAGGCGCAAGCCCTCTTCGCCGCACTGCCGAGTACCGAACAGGCGATCTTCGCCCGCCAGGTGTACTTCGCCGAACTGCGTGCCGGCGGTCTGGAATACAACGACGTCGATGGCCCGCGTACTGGCAGTTATCTGCGCGGTCGCAACGCCATCGCTGCGTTGTTCCCGACCACTGATGTGGCGGGCAATCCGATCCGTTACGACGGCGACATCACGATGTACGGCGGGGCAGGGGTCAAGACCCTGTTCGGCGGCGACATCCAGATGCTCACGCCGGGCGGCGGTCAGGTGTTCGGCATCGAAGGCGCGGCGCCGCCATCGACAGCGGGGATCATCACCCAGGGTTCGGGCAATATTCAGCTCTATTCGCAGGGCAGCATTTTGCTCGGCCAGAGCCGGATCATGACCACGTTCGGCGGTTCGATTCTCGGCTGGTCGGCCGAGGGCGATATCAACGCCGGTCGTGGCTCGAAAACCACCGTGGTCTACACCCCACCGAAACGCGTCTACGACACCTGGGGCAACGTGACCCTGTCGCCGTCGGTGCCAAGCACCGGCGCCGGTATCGCCACGCTCAACCCGATCGCCGAAGTGGCGCCGGGCGACATCGACCTGATCGCGCCGCTGGGCACCATCGATGCGGGCGAGGCGGGGATTCGCGTGTCGGGCAACGTCAACATCGCCGCGCTGACGGTGGTCAACGCCGCGAACATTTCGGTGCAGGGCAAGGCGACGGGTGTGCCGGTGGTGTCGGCGGTGAATACCGGGGCGATTACTTCGGCCAGTTCGGCGGCATCGTCGGCCACCCAAGCGGCGGAAGACGTGGCGCGTCAGCAGCAGGCGGCTTCGCGACAGAATCAGGCGTCGGTGTTCACCGTGCAGGTGTTGAGCTTCGGCAATGAACAACTTGCGCCGTCCCGCGATGGCGCTAGCCGTGCACCGGCCCCGGGTTACAACCCGAACAGCCCGGTGCAGGTGCTGGGCGCCGGGGCGCTGGATGAACAGGCGAAGCAGCAGTTGACCGAGGAAGAACGTGGGCAACTGACGTTGTAAAAGACTCTCGTGTAGTACGTTTGGGCGGCCGGTTGGTCGCCCTTTTTTTATATTTATGAGGTTCGTGGGTATTGTTGTCGGGTGTGGACTAACGTCAGGATTTTGATGCGCCCGTTCACTCGATAGACCAGTAGATAGTTTGGATTGACCACCATTTCCCGAGTGCCTGGTACTCGACCGGATCTGTAACCATAGGGAATTGATGAAAGCCTTTGCGTTGCTGCACCCACTTTGCGCTGCAGAGCCGCTGAAGCGTTGGAATTGTATTGTTCAATGTAATCGATAATGTCAGCCAGATCGTCCAGAGCTTGATCACTCCATTCAAGCGGCAGTGCGTCGATTCTTGCGTTTCTCTTCTAATAGTGGTCGAGCCGCACCATGGCTTCCTCATGGGGAATGCCTGGGCGAGGATCATCCAGTGCAGCCTGCACCTTGGCACGAAACCAGCGATCGTAGCTCTCTGCCTCTTCTTCGGATTCGAACTCAGAATAAAACGGGGAAAGCAATATGCTCATATGACCTCCGTGATCAATGTCAAGCAGTCTAAGGGGGGAACGGCCCGTTGTCGTCACTGGCTGACGATGCACCCCATGAACCCTTGAGCAACCATGGGATAACGGAGCCCAGTATCTGCAAGCGCACCCTTTAAATCTGCCAGACGTTTCCCCCTGTTGTCCGGTAATCTCGACCGCCGCTGTAGGCGTATTCCACCCATGCGTTTTTCAGGTTTTCAGGCTACAAAACCGGGTGTTGTTTCCTACAAATACACTCAGAACGCATAGGGAATACTCACCTTCGCCCACAACATTTCCCCCTCCGGCCGGTTCTCCACGTCAAATTCCTTGGCCCAGCGAATCTCCGCACTGGCGTACTTGAGAAAGGTAAAGTGCAGCGCCGGGCCAATCGCGAACACCTTGCCGCGCACACCATCATCGACGTCCTGCCCGGCAAACTGCACGGTGTGGCCGAACTGTTTGTCGTCGGTGGTCTGCTTGAGGAAGTAGCCGTTGACGCCGAGCATCAGGTCGTCGGTGATCTTGTAGCTGGCCGAATAATCGAAGTGGAAGATCTGCCCGGACTTGTAGTCAGTGTCCTTGTTCTTCTCGTTGAAGCTGTAGGTGGTCTTCATCGAGACTTCGGTGCGTTCAGTCGGCAACCAGGTGAACGAGAACAGCGGCTTGTAGGTGTAGAAATTGTTGCTGGTGTTGGCCAGTCGATCGACGCTGTATTCGCCGGTGGGCACGGTGATTTCCACGGCGGCGCCGAGGGTCAGGTTTTTGCCCATGTCCCACAGAATGATCGGCGCGATGGTGGTATCGCCCATGCCTTCGCGGGTGTCGCTCAAGCCGAACACCGAGACTTCCTGCTTCAACCACGGCTGGGCGATGTAACCGGCCAGACGCCCGCCGAACACGCGCACGGGGCTTAAATAATCGAGACGCGGAATCACCGCAGTGGATTCGATTTCGACCTTCGGTACCTTGCCGCCCAGCGAACTGATGTTGAGCTTTGTCGACTTGTAATGGTTGTAGTAGAGATTGAACGCGACCATGTTCTGCGGAAGGCTGTCGACTTCCAGCGGCAGCATGAAGAAGCCGTCGGTGCCGGTGCCGATGTTGTCGACCCCGGCTTCGGTGGCCAGGGCGGGCAACGTCAGGGTGCAACCTGCGATGAAAAGGGCGAGCGGCAAGAAGGATGTTGCACGGTTCTGGCTCATGACTGTCCTCATTATTATTGTGATTGGGACCTGGTACCGGTCGCTCGGAGCGCCGGTACGCTAGAAATAAGCGTTTGGCGTACGTTGGGGCAGGGTATTGGCGGACACCGAGGGGGGCATCTGCGGACAGTCCGTAAACCTTGTGCTAACTTCCATCGACACAACCGGTTACAAAAATAACAATCAAGCGTGATCCGGAATGTCAGCCCCATGAACGTAAAAGTCCAAGACCCGACCTTCGAACTGGCGCTGGTCTCGCCGTTTCTTTTGCAAACCCTCGCCGAAGTCGCGCAGAACAAAGGCATCGATCCCCAGAGCCTGTGCCGTGGGCTGGGTTTCACCCTTGAGGATCTGCAGGATCCGGCGCAGCGGATTTCCTATCGCCAAGCCGTGGCGATGATTCAGCGCGCGCTCAAAGTGCTGCCCAATCAGGGGTTGGGATTGTGGGTCGGCGCGCAGAACGTACTCGGTACTTTGGGTCTGCTTGGGCATGTGTTGTCGCTGTGCAAGACCTTGCGTGATGCCTTTGCGCTAGGCATTCGTCATCAACACACCTCGGGCGGGATTGTGGTGTCCAGTGTTGATGTGGTCGGCGCTCAGGTGCATCTCGATGCTGAATGTCGTCTGCCATTTGCCGATGTGCAGGTGTTTGCGGTCGAGGAGTTCTTCGCCAGTTTGCTGGTGTATGGCCGCGCGCTGGTGGGGGGTGAGTTCAAGGCGATTGCCGTGGAATTTGTGCATGCCGCACCGGATTACCTCAGCGAATACCAGCGCCTGCTCGGGCCGGACGTGCGCTTCGGTTGCCTGCACAACCGCATGCTGATCGATGCGCAATGGCTGGACGTGAATCTGCCCAATCATCATTCGCTGGCGTTGCGTCAGGCGGTGGCATTGCTGGAGCTGGAAGCGGCGCAGGTGCATCAGAAACTTGATTTGATTCAGGCTGTGGAACGGGCGATTGCGCGGGATTTGAGTAGCGGCAGTCACATCGAAAAGATTGCTGGCGATTTGAATATGAGCAGCCGTACGTTGCGCCGGCGTTTGACTGAGCATGCGCTGACGTTCGAGGCGTTGCTGGAGCAGGTGCGGCAGGCGCGGACCCTGAGTTTGCTGGCCAATCCTGATATGCCGATTGAGCGGATTACCGAGGAAGTCGGCTACAGCGATGTGCGCAGTTTTCGCCGGGCGTTCAAGCGTTGGACGGGGTTGAGCCCTAGCGCTTGGCGTAATGACGCACACCCTCACCCCAGCCCTCTCCCTGTATGTACCGGAGACATGGTGGACAGGTGTTCGGAGACATGGTGGACACATTTTAATAGACACATTGCTCATCGCGAAGGAGATGGCCTGTGTCTTGGGAAGAGGTGTCCACCGTGCAGCTTCGT
>NZ_FYDN01000023.1:0-61387 GCF_900187485.1 Pseudomonas sp. Irchel s3a12 | reverse complement strand
CATCCCGAACTCAGCAGTGAAACGATGCATCGCCGATGGTAGTGTGGGGTTTCCCCATGTGAGAGTAGGTCATCGTCAAGATTAAATTCCGAAACCCCAATTGCGAAAGCAGTTGGGGTTTTGTTTTGCCCGCAGGAAAGTTCGTACAGCATTCAAGGATGTCGTCCGGCTGTCATACCCTGTCGACAATGCTAAGGTTCTGCCCTGGCTTTTGTACTTCTCCAAGGAAACCCTTATGCCGGACGCCCAGTCCCTCAACGCTGCATTCATGGTGGTCCAGAGCAATAGTCTGGACGAACTGCGCAGCCTTGTGATCAGCATAATGCGGCGCTATCCACTGGCCCCGCTGGAAAACGAAATCGCTCTGGTGCAGAGCAACGGTATTGCGCAGTGGCTCAAACTGGCCTTGGCTGAAGATCCAGAGGACGACGACCTCGGAGGTTGCGGTATTGCTGCCGCGATAGATGTGCAACTGCCGGGCAGTTTCATGTGGCAGCTTTACCGCATGGTATTGGGTCGAGATGAAATTCCTCCCAAATCCCTGCTCGATAAGGCCCCGCTGACCTGGCGCCTTATGCGTCTGCTGCCACAGGTCATTGATCGCCCGCATTTCGAGCCGTTGCAACGCTTCCTTACCCATGACACCGACCTGCGCAAGCGCTATCAATTGTCCGAACGCTTGGCGGATCTGTTCGACCAATATCAGGTGTACCGGGCCGACTGGCTGGAAGACTGGGCCGAAGGCCGGCATCAATTGCGCACTGTCAGAGGTGAAGTAAAACCACTGCCCCCGACCAGTTGCTGGCAGGCAGAACTGTGGCGTGCGCTGCTGGATGACGTGGGTGAGCAAGGTATGGCGCAGAGTCGTGCCGGCGTTCATCAACGGTTTATTGAGCGCATCAACAACCTCAACGAAGCACCTGCGGGATTGCCTTCGCGAGTGATCGTTTTCGGGATTTCTTCGCTGCCAGCCCAAGTACTTGAAGCGCTGGCCGGGCTCGCGCGTTTCAGTCAGGTTCTGCTGTGTGTACACAACCCGTGCCGGCACCATTGGGCCGACATTGTCGCCGACAAGGATCTGCTGCGCCATCAATACAAACGGCAATCGCGCAAGACCGGAATGCCAGCAGTGCTGGATCCTGAAACACTGCATCAACACGCCCATCCACTATTGGCTGCGTGGGGCAAACAGGGCCGGGACTACATCAACCTGCTCGACAGTTATGACGATCCCAATAGCTATCGGGCGGCTTTTCGCGACGGCCGCATAGACCTGTTCAGCGAAACTCAGCCGCACAATCTGCTCAATCAACTCCAGGACGATATCCTGGAGTTGCGCCCACTCAACGAAACCCGTGAGCACTGGCCTGCTGTCGATCTGGCACAGGACGAGTCGATCCGCTTTCATATTGCCCACAGCGCACAACGTGAAGTCGAAATACTGCATGACCAGCTCCTGGCACGCTTCAGTGCCAACCCGGATCTGCGTCCGCGCGATGTGATCGTCATGGTGCCTGACGTCGATAGCTATGCCCCGCATATCCGCGCAGTATTTGGTCAGCTTGACCGGCATGATTCGCGGTTTATTCCCTTCACGTTGGCGGATCAGGGGCAACGTGGCCGTGATCCACTGCTGATCGCGGTCGAACACCTGCTCAAGCTTCCCGACAGTCGTTTCCCGGTCAGTGAAATTCTCGACCTGCTCGACGTTCCTGCACTCCGCGCTCGCTTTGGTGTAGAAGAGCGCGACCTGCCGACACTGCATCGCTGGATCGAAGGCGCGGGAGTGCGTTGGGGCATGAATGCCGAGCAGCGAGCGGGTCTGGGTTTACCCGACGAGCTTGAGCAAAACAGCTGGCATTTCGGTCTGCGTCGCATGCTTCTGGGCTACGCCGTCGGCAGTGCCAATGCATGCGAAGGGATTGAACCCTACGATGAGATCGGCGGACTCGACGCCGCACTGATCGGGCCGTTGGTGGCTCTGCTCGATGCGCTGGAACTGGCCCACCAGCAGCTCACCCAACCCGCTCAACCCAAGGAGTGGGGATACCGTTTGCAAGCGCTGATGCAACTGTTCTTCAAGGCCAGTAACGAGCATGACGACTACTTGTTGACCCAACTCGAAGAGCTGCGCGAAACCTGGCTGGAAACCTGTGAGGCTGTAGGTCTGGCGGATGAGCTACCACTGACCGTGGTTCGTGAAGCCTGGCTCGCCGGCCTGGACCAAGGGCGTTTGTCTCAGCGGTTTCTGGCCGGTGCCGTGAATTTTTGTACGCTGATGCCCATGCGCGCCATTCCATTCAAACTGGTCTGCCTGCTGGGGATGAACGACGGCGACTATCCCCGCGCGCAGCCGCCGCTGGACTTCGACCTCATGGGCAGCGACTACCGTCCGGGAGATCGCTCACGACGTGAAGATGACCGTTATCTTTTGCTTGAGGCGCTTTTGTCGGCGCGCAATCAGCTGTACATCAGTTGGGTGGGGCGCAGCATCCGCGACAACAGTGAACGACCGGCCTCCGTGTTGATTGGCCAACTGCGCGATCACCTCGCCAGCGGTTGGCGATTGCTCGACGAAAATCGCGATCTGTTGAGTGCCATGACGCAAGAGCACCCGCTGCAACCGTTCAGTGCGCGCTATTTTCATGAGGGCGACCAACTCTTCAGCTATGCCAGCGAATGGCAGGTTCTGCATCAACAGCATGAGCCTCAAAACGAAGCGCAGTTACTCACTCCTTATGTGCAAGAAGACCCGTTGAGCCTAGCGTTGTTGCAGGACTTTTTGCGCAACCCGGTCCGGCATTTTTTCACGCAACGCCTCAAGGTGTATTTCGAAGCGGCCGAAGCCCCCCTGGCCGATGAAGAACCCTTCGTGCTGGACGCATTGCAGCGTTACACGCTCAGCGACAGCCTGCTCGAAGCTGCTCTCAGGCAACCGGACAATGTCGAACAGGCGCTGACTGCCCAGGCACGACGTCTGCAAGACAGCGGTCTGTTGCCAATGGCCGGGTTTGGCGAGTGCCTGCAGCGAGAGCTGATCGAACCTCTGCCGGATCTACTGCAGCGTTATCAGCAACTGCTGACATTGTGGCCGACCCCGTTGAGCAGTGCCACGCCGGTCAACCTTGAATTGCAGGGCTTGCGACTCGAAGGCTGGCTCGCCGGTTTGCATCAGCGCGCCGACAGTGGCCTGTTGTCGGTCACGACCATTCCCAACAGCATTGGCTCGATCAAAAGCCGAAAATGGCATCGCCTGACCAAACCCTGGGTCAATCATCTGGTGGCCTGCGCCAGTGGACTTTCCCTGAGCACCGCATTGGTGGCCAGCGATGACACGCTGCTGCTTGAACCGATGGAGCCGGATCGAGCGGTACGTTTCCTCGGTGATTTGCTCCTCGCCTGGCAGGCCGGGATGCGTCAGCCACTGCCGATCGCGGTAAAAACTGCCTTCGCGTGGCTCGCTCAGAGCGACCCGCTGAAGGCCGAAGCGGCCGCGCGTAAAGCCTATGAAGGTGACGGGCAGACCAGCGAAGGCGAGCGCCGCGAGAGCCCGGCGTTGTCACGGCAATTTGCCGATTTTGAGGCATTGCTTGCCGATGAGACGTTCTCCGGTTGGTGTGACGCCTTGTATCGCCCTTTGTTTGAAGCGCCCTGGCGTTCGCTGTCCACCGAAGGGGCTCGCGCATGAGTACCAAGACACCCCTCGCACTGGCATTCCCGCTACAGGGCAGCCAGTTGATCGAAGCCAGTGCCGGTACCGGTAAAACCTTTACCATTTCGGCTTTGTATCTGCGGCTTATCCTCGGGCATGGTGACGAGGCGTGTGGATTCGGCCGAGAATTGTTGCCACCACAGATTCTGGTGGTGACCTTCACCGATGCCGCGACCAAGGAACTGCGGGAGCGCATACGCACGCGTCTGGCTGAGGCCGCTCGATTCTTTCGTGACGAAACGCCTGCGCCCGACGCGCTGATCGCCGAATTGCGTGATCAATTCGACTCCCCACAATGGCCCGGTTGCGCCAACCGCCTCGATGTCGCCGCGCAATGGATGGACGAGGCAGCTGTCTCGACGATCCACAGTTGGTGTCAGCGCATGCTGCGTGAGCATGCGTTCGACAGCGGCAGCTTGTTCACCCAATCCCTGGAAACCGATCACAGCGAGTTGCTCGGCGAAGTGCTGCGCGATTACTGGCGGCTGTTCTGTTACCCGATGCAGGGCGATGCCTTGAATTGGGTTCGCAGCAATTGGGGTGGGCCGGCGGCGTTGTTGCCTCGCGTGCGCGGCCTGTTCGCCAGCGAGCGTGACAGCGACGAGGGCAAGGCGCCTGCGGAGCTGATCGATGAATGTCTGCAAGAACGCCGTGCCGCGCTGATCGAGCTGAAAATGCCATGGTGTCAGTGGGCAGACGAATTGCTCGCCATCTGTCATCAAGGTGTTGCGAGCAAAACTGTCGACGGTCGCAAGATGCAGGCGCGTTACTTCGAACCGTGGTTCGAAAAGCTCAAGGCATGGGCCGAAGATGAGTCCCTGGAGCAACTGGATATCGGCACCGGTTTCACCCGACTGACTCCCGACGGGATGGCCGAAGCGTGGAAAGGCCAAGCTCCCAGTCACCCCGGCCTGGACGCGATGCCAAAGCTCAAGTCGAGCCTCGATGCATTGCCAACCCCTGATGCCGCAGTGTTGCAACATGCCGCCAAATGGGTAGGCGCGCGCTTTGAAGAAGAGAAGCGGCGTCGCGCCGAGATGGGCTTCGACGACATGTTGTTGCGCCTGGATGCCGCTCTGCAATCCGACGGAGGCGAACGTCTTGCGACGTTGATTCGCGAGCAGTTCCCGGTCGCGCTGATCGATGAGTTTCAGGACACCGACCCGGTGCAGTATCGAATCTTCGAAAGCATCTATCGCATCGAAGACAATAGTCCTGAAACCGGCCTGTTCCTGATTGGTGATCCGAAGCAGGCGATCTACGCTTTCCGCGGTGCAGACATCTATACCTACCTGCGTGCGCGTCAGGCCACCACTGGCCGGCTGCATACGCTGGGCACCAACTTCCGTTCCAGCCACGGCATGGTCAACGCGGTCAATCATGTTTTCGCACGCGCCGAGTCCCGAGAGCAGGGCCGCGGGGCGTTTTTGTTCCGCGAGAAAAACGGCGACAACCCGGTGCCGTTCCTCCCCGTCGAATCTCAAGGTCGCAAGGAACAGCTGCAAGTTGCCGGGCAAGCTGTCGCGGCGTTGAATGTCTGGCACTTGTCCACCGACCAGCCACTGTCGGGTGCGGTCTATCGTCAGCAGTTGGCGGCAGCGTGCGCCAGCGAAATCACCTCGCTGCTCAATGGTGGGCAAAACGCTAGCGCAGGGTTCATTCAGGACGGCAAAGATTTCAGAGGCCTGAGGCCGTCCGACATCGCGATTCTCGTGCGCGACGGCAAAGAAGCCCAGGCCGCGCGCGGAGAACTCGCCGCCCGTGGTGTGCGCAGCGTTTACCTGTCGGACAAGGATTCGGTATTCGCGGCACAAGAAGCCCACGACCTGTTGTCCTGGCTCAAGGCCTGTGCCGAGCCGGATGTCGAACGCTCCCTGAAAGCCGCATTGGCCTGCATCACCCTGAACCTGCCATTGGCTGAACTGGAACGTCTGAACCAGGACGAACTGGTCTGGGAAACCCGGGTCATGCAGTTCCGTGGCTATCGCGAGCTATGGCGCAAGCAAGGCGTGCTGCCGATGTTGCGCCGCCTGCTGCACGACTTCCATCTGCCGCAAACCTTGATGACGCGCACCGATGGCGAGCGTGTCCTGACCAACCTTTTGCACCTGTCGGAATTGATGCAGCAAGCAGCAGCGGAGCTGGACGGTGAACAAGCGCTGATTCGCCATCTGGCTGAACTGCTGGCAGTGTCTGGCCAGGCCGGCGAAGAGCAGATTCTGCGTCTGGAAAGTGATGAGCAATTGGTCAAGGTCGTGACCATCCACAAGTCCAAAGGCCTGGAATATCCATTGGTGTTCTTGCCGTTCATTTGTTCGGCAAAACCCGTGGATGGCAGTCGCCTGCCACTGCATTACCACGATGCAGAGGGCAAGGCTCAAGTGAGTTTGAAACCAACTGCCGAGTTGGTAGCGCAAGCGGACGATGAGCGTCTGGCCGAAGACTTGCGCTTGCTCTACGTTGCGTTGACTCGCGCACAACATGCCTGCTGGTTGGGCGTGACGGATCTCAAACGGGGCAATAACAACAGCTCGGTGCTGCACCTCTCGGCGCTGGGTTATCTGCTTGGTGGCGGCGCATCGCTTGGCGAGTCCAGCGAACTGAAACGCTGGCTGCAAGACCTGCAACTAGACTGCCCGGCTATCCATATCAATGAAATGCCCCAACCTACCGACGAGCATTACCAGCCGCCACGCAATGACGCCGTGCTGAGTGCCACACTGTTGCCCAAGCGCAAGGCCAGCGAGAACTGGTGGATCGCCTCCTACAGCGCTCTGCGCATCAGCGACGTGTTGAGTGGCGGCAGCGATGAAGCACCGGACAGCCCACAAGCGCAAAAGCTGTTTGATGACGAACGCCTCGACCCCGATGCGCCGCGGGAAATCATTGCCGGCGGCGCCGATATCCACCGCTTTCCGCGCGGTCCCAATCCGGGAACATTTCTCCACGGTTTGCTGGAATGGGCCGGAGATGACGGCTTTGCCGTTTCCCGCGAGGCGCTGGAGGATGCGATTGCCCGACGCTGCAACCTTCGCGGTTGGGAGGGTTGGATCACCACCTTGAGTGACTGGTTGCAGCATTTGCTCAAATCGCCACTACCGATTGCCGGCGGGCAGCCACCGGTTGTACTCGAACAGCTGAAGCAATATCGGGTCGAAATGGAATTCTGGTTCGCCAGCCATAAAGTCGATGTACTCAAACTCGACGAACTGGTGCGTCAGCATACGCATCGGGGCGTGGCCCGCGTGGCAGCCGAACCGGTGCAACTCAATGGCATGTTCAAAGGCTTCATCGACCTGACCTTTGAACACGATGGCCGTTATTACGTGGCGGACTACAAATCCAACTGGCTCGGTGTGGATGATCAGGCCTACACGGAGCAGGCCATGGAACAGTCGATCCTCGACAACCGCTATGACTTGCAATACGTGTTGTACCTGCTGGCGTTGCATCGCCAGCTCAAGGCGCGGCTGCCTGATTACGATTACGACCGACATGTCGGCGGCGCGTTGTATCTGTTCCTGCGTGGCACGCGTGCTGACAGTCGTGGTGTGTATTTCGCCCGTCCCCCTCGTGAACTGATCGAGCGTCTCGACCGTATGTTTCAAGGAAAACCCGAACCCAAGTCCGAACCCGCCTGGGAACAGGGAGTCCTGCTATGAGCCGCACCTTTGCCGATCTGCTACCCATACCGCTCGCAGCCGACAGCCTGTCGAGGCTTTCGCCGCTGACCAGCGCCGATGACCTGTTGATATTGCTGACTCGTTGGGTCGAGCGTGGCTGGCTGCGTGCGCTGGACAAAGCGTTCGTCGCGTTCCTGCACGAACTTGAGCGCGACACGGATCCGCTGGTGCTGTTGGCTGCCGCCCTGACCAGCCATCAACTGGGCCACGGTCATGTCTGTCTTGATCTGTACGAAACCCTGAAAGCTCCTGACTTCGCGCTGTCACTGCCCCCCGAAGGCGACGTGCAAGGCGGTGTGCTGTTGCTGCCGTCGCAATTGCTTGAGGCGCTCGACGGTGCTCATTGGTGCAGGGTGCTGGCGGGCAGCTCCTTGGTCGCGCTGGCGGCGGATTCCAGCGATTTCGCACAGCAACGCCCGCTGGTATTGTCGGGCAAACGTCTGTATCTGCGACGCTACTGGACCTACGAGCGGCGCATTGATACGGCGTTGCGCCAGCGCCTGGAGCAAGTCGAACCAACACCGGACGATCTGCCGCAGCGCTTGAACGAACTGTTCGGATCAGCCAGAACCGGCGAGGTAATCGACTGGCAGAAACTCGCCTGCGCCCTTGCCACTCGCGGTGCCTTCAGCATCGTCACCGGCGGTCCGGGTACCGGCAAAACCACCACGGTGGTGCGTTTGCTGGCCCTGCTTCAAGCGCCCGCAGTCGCTACCGGTCATCCGCTGCGGATTCGTCTGGCGGCACCGACAGGCAAGGCCGCGGCGCGGTTGACCGAGTCCATCAGCCAGCAGGTGCAGTCGCTGAAAGTTACCGAAGAGGTGCGGGCGAAGATTCCTTGTGACGTCACCACCGTGCATCGCTTGCTGGGCAGCCGTCCCGGCACCCGCCATTTCCGCCACCACGCCGGCAATCGCTTGCCACTGGATGTGCTGGTGGTCGACGAAGCCTCGATGATCGACCTGGAAATGATGGCCAATCTGCTCGATGCCTTGCCACCCCATGCACGCCTGGTTCTGTTGGGCGACAAGGACCAACTGGCCTCTGTGGAGGCCGGCGCTGTACTGGGGGATTTGTGCCGTGACGCCGAGGGTGGCTGGTACAGCCCGCAGACCCGACAGTGGCTGGAGTCGGTCAGCGGTGAGTCGTTGCAGGGCAGCGGCTTGCATGAAGACGTCGATGGCGCCCACCCGCTGGCCCAGCAGGTGGTCATGCTGCGCCACTCCCGGCGCTTCGGCGAGGGCAGCGGGATCGGTCAGCTCGCGCGTCGGGTCAATCAACAGTTGCCGGATGAAGCGCGTCAGTTGCTCACCGCCGGACACCATGACGATGTGTATTCGTTGCCGCTCAAGGGTGAACACGATCACAAGCTGGAGCGCCTGCTGCTGGAAGGGCACGGCGACGGCCCGCAGGGTTACCGCCATTATCTGAGTGTGCTGCGTGATCAGCGCCCACCCTCGGCTCGGCCCCTCGAACATCCGGACTGGGTCGTTTGGGCCCGCGAGGTCTTGCAAGCTTTCGACACTTTCCAGTTGCTGTGCGCCGTGCGCAAAGGGCCATGGGGTGTCGAAGGTCTGAATCAACGAATCACCGCCGCATTGCTCAAAGCACGTCTGATTGAAAACGATCAGCAATGGTACGAAGGCCGTCCGGTTCTGATGACTCGCAACGATTACGGTCTGGGCTTGATGAACGGCGACATCGGGATCGCCCTCAAGCTGCCCGAGCGCGAAGGGCCGGACGCGGGAAAACCGGTATTGCGCGTGGCCTTCCCGCGCAACGACGGGCAGGGTGGCGTGCGTTTTGTATTGCCAAGCCGCCTCAACGACGTCGAAACCGTCTACGCCATGACGGTGCACAAGTCTCAGGGCTCGGAGTTTGCCCACACCGCGCTGATCCTTCCCGATGCCTTGAACCCGGTGCTTACCAAAGAATTGATCTACACCGGCATCACCCGCGCAAAGCACTGGTTCACCCTGATCGAATCCCGCCCGGGGGTGTTCGAGGAGGCAGTGCAGCGCAAGGTCAAACGCCTGAGCGGGCTGATGCTGGAACTGGAAGAGGGTGCCGTGCCTCGGGGGTGAAAATCCAGACGATTGACGGCGATTACTGACCGACCGGTCAGAGGTCGCTGTCTCGCTGGCGTTCCAGTGCTGTGCTATCGTTGCGGCATCATTTCGCTACGATCCAAGAGAATCCCTGCATGAAGGTGTCTGTCTGGGCGACAGAGCGCGTAGTTGTCTGCAAGCACGCGTTGCTTGTCGGTCTGCTCTGGTTGTTGACGGGGGCGGCTGTCGCACAGTCGCAAGCGCCGACGGGCATGGCCGAACAACGGGCCAAATCTGTCACTCAGGTCGTTCTTGGCATTCTCAGCTACGCGCGCTGGCCGGTGGAGCCGGCGCAATTGCGCCTGTGCATCGTTGGCCCGACCGAATACACCGACGACTTGGTCAAAGGCACCACGCAAGCCACTGGCCGGCCGGTCACCGTACGTCGCCTGCTGGCCGACAACCCGGCCATCATCAGCGAATGCGATGCGGTGTACATCGGCAAACTCACGACGGATGAACGCGCTCGCTTGTTCTCTTCGCTGATCGGTCATCCGGTGCTGAGCATCAGCGAAGGCGGCGATCAATGCACGGTCGGCAGTCTGTTCTGTCTACGCATTGGCGATGAACAGGTGTCTTTCGAGGTCAACCTCGACTCCGTTGCCCGCAGCGGCGTGCGTATTCACCCAAGCGTGCTGCAATTGTCGCGTCGCAAACCGGCGGCGCCATGAAACTGTTCCGAGCGGAAAAACGCCCGACGTTGGGGTCGGTCATCGGCCGAGGGCATTTGATTGTTGCGCTGGTGGGCGTGGCGATGGCCAGTGTTTCGCTGACGTTGCTCGGCGTACTGGCTTTACGGGTGTACGCCGATCACAACCTGCACTTGATCGCCCGTTCGATCAGCTACACCGTGGAAGCTGCGGTGGTGTTCAACGACAAGACGGCCGCCAACGAATCGCTGGCGCTGATTGCTTCCGCCGAAGAGGTCGCTGATGCCCAGGTGCTGGACAGCCAGGGACAACTGCTCGCGCATTGGCAGCGACCGGAAAACGGCTTGTTCTCTGAGCTGGAAATGCAGATCACCCGCGCCGTCCTGGAGAAACCCATCAGCCTGCCGATCGAGCATCAGGACCGTGAAATCGGTCGCGTATTGCTCACGGGTCATGGCGGTAGCCTGATGCGCTTTCTGCTCAGTGGTCTGGCGGGGATCATCCTCTGTACCGCGATTAGCGCCTGGGTCGCGCTCTACCTGGCGCGGCGCCAGTTACGCGGCATCACCGGCCCCCTGCGCAGCCTGGCCGCCGTCGCCCACGCCGCACGCAGTGAACGCGCGCTGGACCGCCGTGTGCCGCCGGCGAAGATCGCCGAACTCGACAACCTCGGCAATGACTTCAACGCCTTGCTCGACGAACTGGAATCGTGGCAAACCCATCTGCAAAACGAAAATGAAACCCTCGCTCACCAAGCCAGTCACGACAGCCTGACCGGTTTGCCAAACCGCGCCTTTTTCGAAGGGCGGTTGATCCGCGCGTTGCGCAATGCCGGCAAACACGATGAGCGCGTGGCCGTGTTGTTTCTCGACAGTGACCGTTTCAAAGGCATCAACGACAACTTCGGCCACGCCGCCGGTGATGCGGTGTTGGTGGCCGTGGCCAACCGCGTCCGTGCGCAATTGCGTGAAGAGGATCTGGTGGCGCGACTGGGCGGTGACGAGTTCGCGGTTCTGCTCACGCCGCTGCACAAGGTCGAAGATGCCGAGCGAATTGCCGACAAGATCCTCGCCAGCATGGACATGCCCATCGCGTTGCCGGGCGACACCAGTGTGGTGACCTCGCTCAGTATCGGCATTGCGGTTTTTCCCGATCATGGTGCCACGCCGGGGGCCTTGCTCGATGCCGCCGATGCGGCGATGTATCAAGCCAAGCGCCTGTCGCGCGGCGCCCAATTCACGGCCGGGGCGGAGCACCCGGTCGATTCCGTGCAAACCAGGAGCTGACTCTCGTGTCCACACTGACCATTCGATCTTTTTACGCTGTGCTGTTGATGGCCGTACTGGCCCTGACCGGTTGCCAGACAGCGCCGCAAAAAGGCCTGACCCCGGCGCAAGTTGCGGTCCTCAAACAACAGGGCTTTGAATTGACTGACGAGGGCTGGGAGTTTGGCCTGTCCGGCAAAGTGCTGTTTGGCAGCGACGTCGAAAGCCTGAACACGCAAAGCACCGAGATCGTTGAACGCATCGGCAAGGCATTGCTGGGCGTCGGTATCGAGCGCGTGCGCGTCGACGGTCACACCGATGCATCGGGCAAGGAAACCTACAACCAGCAACTGTCCCTGCGCCGTGCGAAAAGTGTCGCCAACGTCCTGCGCACAGTCGGCATGAAGGACGAGAACATCCAGCTGCAGGGCCTGGGCAGCAAAGAGCCGGTGGCGTCCAACGATACGGCAGCGGGTCGCACGGAAAACCGCCGGGTCTCGATTGTGGTCAGCGCCGACTAATCGGCGAACTGCATGTCGCGGGTTTGCCCCATCAGCAGGCCCTGATTACGCTCGGTCACCTCGCGGATGTAATCCCACAACAGGGTGATCCGCTTGAGCTTGCGCAGGTCCTCCCGGCAGTACATCCAGAACTGCCGGGTGATGTCGATGTCCTCCGGCAACACCGGCAGCAGGCGCGGGTCCTGCGCGGCGAGGAAGCACGGCAGAATCGCCAGAGAACGCCCCTGCTGTGCGGCGACGAACTGTGCAATCACGCTGGTGCTGCGCAAATGCGCACTGGCGCCCGGCAACACGTTCGCCAGGTACAGCAGCTCCGAGCTGAACGCCAGGTCATCCACATAACTGATGAATTGATGCTTGCTCAAATCGGCCGGGCGGCGGATCGGTGGGTGTTGGTCCAGATAGTCCTGGGTTGCGTAGAGCTGCAAACGGTAGTCGCATAATTTGCAGCAGACGTACGGTCCATGCTCCGGGCGTTCCAGGGCAATGACGATATCGGCCTCGCGCTTGGACAGGCTGATGAAGTGCGGCAGCGGCAGGATGTCCACCGAGATCGCCGGGTAGGCGTCGACGAAATGGCTCAGCTGCGGGGTGATGAAAAAACTGCCGAAGCCTTCGGTGCAACCCATGCGCACGTGCCCGGAGAGTGCCACACCAGAGCCGGATACCTGCTCGCAGGCCATGTGCAATGTGCTTTCAATCGACTCGGCATAACCGAGCAAGCGCTGACCTTCGCTGGTCAGGACGAAGCCGCTGGTGCGCGACTTTTCAAACAACAGCGTGCCGAGTGCCGCTTCCAGCGAACTGATCCGCCGCGACACGGTGGTGTAGTCGACAGCCAGCCGTTTGGCCGCGGTGCTGGCCTTGCGGGTGCGGGCGACTTCGAGGAAAAACTTGAGGTCGTCCCAGTTCAGCGAACCGAGGGAGGTGATGTTTTTTTGCATGATGGACGGGCTTATATGTGCGTTCTTATTAGAAGTTTGCACATCTATACTCCAAAAACAGTCCGACAACCAATTCGTGACACACGCCTCATCTCAAGGCGAACCCTTCGCCTTGGCTCCTACGATAAAAACAAGTTTCGGAGACCAGCATGAACGCATCGCTTACGCCCAACGACACCACGCTGCAGAAGGTCAAACTGCTGATCGACGGCGAGTGGGTCGAGTCGCAGACCACCGAATGGCACGACATCGTCAACCCGGCCACCCAACAGGTGCTGGCCAAAGTGCCGTTTGCCACCGCCGCTGAAGTCGATGCCGCCGTCAGCGCCGCCCAGCGCGCTTTCCAGACTTGGAAACTGACTCCGATCGGTGCGCGCATGCGCATCATGCTCAAGCTGCAAGCGCTGATCCGCGAGCACTCCAAACGTATTGCCGTCGTCCTGAGTGCCGAGCAGGGCAAAACCATTGCCGACGCCGAGGGCGATATTTTCCGTGGCCTGGAAGTGGTCGAGCACGCGTGCTCTATCGGCACGCTGCAAATGGGCGAGTTCGCCGAAAACGTCGCCGGCGGCGTCGATACCTACACCCTGCGTCAGCCGATCGGTGTATGCGCCGGCATCACCCCGTTCAACTTCCCGGCGATGATTCCGCTGTGGATGTTCCCGATGGCCATCGCCTGCGGCAACACCTTTGTCTTGAAGCCTTCGGAGCAGGATCCGCTGTCGACCATGCTGTTGGTCGAGCTGGCAATCGAGGCCGGTGTACCGGCGGGCGTGTTGAACGTGGTTCACGGCGGTAAAGATGTGGTCGATGGCCTGTGCACGCACAAGGACATTAAAGCCGTGTCCTTCGTCGGTTCGACCGCTGTCGGCACCCACGTTTACGACTTGGCCGGCAAACACGGCAAGCGCGTGCAATCAATGATGGGCGCGAAGAACCACGCTGTGGTGCTGGCCGATGCCAATCGCGAGCAAGCGCTGAATGCGCTGGTCGGCGCCGGTTTCGGTGCCGCCGGGCAACGTTGCATGGCCACCTCGGTGGTGGTGCTGGTCGGCGCGGCGAAACAATGGCTGCCAGATTTGAAAGCGCTGGCGCAGAAACTCACCGTCAACGCCGGTAATGAGCCGGGCACCGATGTCGGCCCGGTGATCTCGAAGAAAGCCAAGGCGCGAATTCTCGACCTGATCGAAAGCGGCATCAAGGAAGGCGCCAAGCTTGAACTGGACGGCCGCGACATCAAGGTGCCGGGCTACGAGCAAGGCAACTTTGTCGGCCCGACCCTGTTCTCGGGCGTGACCACCGACATGCAGATCTACACCCAGGAAATCTTCGGCCCGGTACTGGTGGTGCTGGAAGTCGACACCCTTGATCAGGCGATTGCGCTGGTCAACGCCAACCCGTTCGGCAATGGCACTGGCCTGTTCACCCAGAGCGGTGCGGCGGCGCGTAAATTCCAGACGGAAATCGACGTCGGCCAGGTCGGCATCAACATCCCGATTCCAGTGCCGGTGCCATTCTTCAGCTTTACCGGTTCGCGCGGTTCGAAACTCGGCGACCTCGGCCCGTACGGCAAGCAAGTGGTGCAGTTCTACACGCAGACCAAAACGGTCACGGCGCGCTGGTTCGATGACGACAGCGTCAACGACGGCGTGAACACCACCATCAACCTGCGCTGAGGAATCGATCATGAAAATCGCATTTATCGGTCTGGGCAACATGGGCGCGCCGATGGCGCGCAACCTGATCAAGGCTGGCCACTCGCTGAATCTGGTCGACCTGAACAAAACCGTGCTGGCGGAACTGGAACAACTGGGCGGCAGCATTCGCGCTTCGGCCCGTGAAGCTGCTGAAGATGCCGAACTGGTGATCACCATGCTGCCGGCGGCGATGCATGTGCGCAGTGTCTGGCTCGGTGAGGACGGTGTGCTGGCTGGCATTCGCCAAGGTGTGCCAGCGGTGGATTGCAGCACCATCGATCCGCAGACCGCTCGCGATGTAGCGGCCGCTGCCGCGAAACAAGGCGTGGCCATGGCCGACGCGCCGGTGTCCGGTGGCACGGGCGGTGCCACTGCCGGCACGTTGACCTTCATGGTCGGTGCCACCCCGCAACTGTTCGCCACCCTGCAACCGGTGCTGGCGCAAATGGGCCGCAACATTGTGCATTGCGGCGAAGTCGGCACCGGGCAGATCGCCAAGATCTGCAACAACCTGCTACTGGCGATTTCGATGGTCGGTGTCAGCGAGGCGATGGCGCTGGGCGATGCATTGGGCATCGACACCTCGGTGCTGGCCGGGATCATCAACAGCTCGACCGGGCGTTGCTGGAGTTCGGAGATGTACAACCCGTGGCCGGGCATCGTCGAAACGGCGCCGGCCTCGCGTGGTTATACCGGTGGGTTCGGTGCGGAACTGATGCTCAAGGATCTGGGGCTGGCGACCGAAGCGGCGCGTCAGGCGCACCAACCGGTGGTGCTCGGCGCGGTGGCGCAGCAGTTGTATCAGGCGATGAGCCAGCGCGGTGACGGCGGGAAAGACTTCTCGGCGATCATCAACAGCTATCGCAAGCCTGCAATTGAAGGGCAGCGCTGAACAAACTGTGGGAGCGAGCCTGCTCGCGATGACGGCGGTTGCTTCAACAAGGAAGTGACTGACGGTCCGCTTTCGCGAGCAGGCTCGCTCCCACAGGGGAATTGCGTATATCAGAAATTGTTTGCCGGGAAATCACGTCGGGTGATCTCCCGGCTTTTTTGCATCAGGCAAACACGAAATATTTACGCACGGTCTCGACCACTTCCCACGTGCCTTTCATCCCCGGCTCAACCACGAAAATATCGCCAGCACGCAGGTGGATCGGCGCCATGCCGTCCGGAGTAATCACGCAGTAGCCTTCCTGGAAATGGCAGTACTCCCACTTCACATAATCGACGCGCCATTTGCCCGGGGTGCAGATCCACGTACCCATGATCTTGCTGCCGTCTTCGCTGGTGTAGGCGTTGAGGTTAACGGTGTGCGGGTCGCCTTCGAGTTTTTCCCATTTGCAGGCATCGAGTACCGGCAGCGGATGAGTGTCGCGTAGAACGGTAATAGGGGCGGTCATGTGTCGGCTCCAGACAAGGCGATCAAACGGAAGCTGCACCCTATAGCGCCGTGCTTCTGCCCAGATGTCTGTGCTCGACATGCAGATATCCATAAACGCTGCCAGATTTATGGATGGAGACGTAAACCTTCCAGCAAAATCAATTAACGGCAGTATTGATCTAAAACAAAGGCTATGAAGTTATAACTATTTTACTTGTCTGGTTTTTACTTTTAGTACGTCTGTTCCGTTGCGTCCTTAGTTGCTTTCGATAGTCAGCCTGCCCGATAGCGCGGGCGCCCCACCATACCCCGTCTTTGTTAAGTAAATAAGTCGTTCGTCGCACCAAGGAGGTGCGGTGTCTGTGGGGTTTTGCAGACTTTTTTCGAGTTGTAAAAAAACCTTGAATAGTTCGTTGACTCTCCCCTTAAGGGCAGAGTTTAGATTCCCGCCGCGTGAGAAGTTGCTGTGGGAAAAGTTACTTTTCATAAGTCGAATTCATGAAGTAGTCACGACATATAGGGAGATAGAAATGAACAATCCATTGGACTTGGAACATGTCGTTGCCAGCACTCGCGAAATCCTCGCACAGCTGTTGGTGATGGATGCGAATGACATCGAAGAAAACAGCAGCATCGTCGAAGACCTCGGTGCCGACTCGCTGGACATCGTCGACCTGAGCTTCCAACTGGGCCGCCAATATGGCTGCACACTGCCGAAAACCAGCGTGCTTGACCATGCGGTGGCGGTTTGCGGGGATGCCAGCGAGTTTCTCGCCAACGGTCGCATTACCGAAAGTGGCAAGCACCTGCTTGAGCAAAGCCTCAGCGCCTACACCCCGGATCAACTGAAGGCGGGCATGCAACCGGCTCAGGTGTTCGCCGCGACTACCGTGCGTAACTGGGCCAACCAGTGCCGCAATCTTTTCAACTACCTGCCGGCCACCTGCCCGGATTGCAACGCTCACCAAGCGGTTCTGAACGAACGTCAACAAGTGGTCTGCGGTGCGTGCAGTGCACGTCTGGTGCCGGCGGATGGCGATGAAGTGTCGCGTCAATTGGTTGAGCAGTTTGTCACCACTCACGCCAAAGAAGCGGTGTAGGAGTTCTCATGCGGGCACGAGAAGTCTATGTGGGCGGGTTCGGTCTGGTGGCGCCGATGGCGCTGGACGCTGCCACGTTGTTCGAGCGGATTTGCCGGAAGCAATCCTGTGTCCGCGAACATCCTCGGTTCAAGGCGCTGGGATTCAACAACAGCGCCGCCGGTTTTATCGACGATACGCAGTGGCAGCGGATCGGGGCCGGTTTCGGTGGCAACGCGGCGCTGCACCCACGGCAAAGTGTGCTGGCCGAATACGTTGCCCGACAGGCGCTGGAGCATGCCGGTCTGACACCGGCAGACTTTGCCCACAGTCGCAGCGGTCTGTTTCTGGGCGCCAACAAGTACTGTGCCGACAGCCACGACCTGCAGCGGCTCAGCCGGTGCATGGATGAGGCCGGACGCGTCGACCTCGACCGTCTGCTGGACAGTCCGGCAGCGTCCAGCGCGACTTTCACCCGGCGGGTCGATCAACAGACGCAGCACCTGGCCGATCGGCTCGGCATCCGCGATCACATCTCGACCCATTCCGATGCCTGTGCCGCCGGCACCATGGCCATCGGCAGTGCTTACCGGGCGATCGAGCGCGGAGAGATCGATCTGGCTATCTGCGGCGCCGTCGAACTGATGGCCAACGAACTGCCTTATTACATGTTCAACAGCCTCGGCGCGCTCTGTCAGGCCGACTTGCCGGCGAGCGAACAAAGCCGCCCGTTTATGCCTGACCGTAGCGGTTTTGTCCTCAGCGAAGGCTCGGCGATGGTCATTCTCGAATCCGCTGAACACGCCCAACGGCGCAAGGCTGCGCCACTGGGCCGGGTGTTGGGTTACGCGAATGTCTGCGAGGCGCAGAAAATGACCTCCAGCAGTCGCGACGGCAGTAAATACGAGGAATGCATGGAAGCCGCAATCGAAGACGCCGGGCTGCTGCGCAGCGCCGTGCAACACGTCAACACCCACGGCACCTCCACGCAGGCCAATGACAGTTGTGAAGCGTTGGCGCTGCAGCGTCTGTTCGGCGGCTGCCAGGACTTCATGACCTTCACCGCCAACAAGTCCGCCATCGGGCACTCCCTGGCAGGCAGTGGTGCGATCGAAGCGGTGCTGTCGCTGATGAGCCTGCGTGATGGTGTGCTGCTGCCGACCCTGAATTACGACTCCGAGCGTGCCGAATACCCTTCGCTGAAGTTCTTGAGTGAGCCGGTGCGACAGCCGATCAGCGTGGTGATGTCCAACTCGTTCGGCTTTGGCGGCATCAACAGCTCGCTGGTTCTGGGGAGGGCATGACATGAACCGAGCCATCTACCTGAATGCCGCTGCGGTGCTGAATGTGGCGGGCAGTGAATGCGCTGACTTGCTCGGCACACCCTGTGCGGCGCAACCGTTGGCATTTGACGCACAGCGTCAGGCGTTTGCCTTGCCGACACCGCGACTGGCCAGTGACCTGTTTGATCGCAAGATCCAGCGCAGCGTCGAACCGCAGGGCTTACGGCTGTTGCATTGCGCTGCACGGCTGGCGCCAGCACTGGCGGCGCTGCAATTGCCCGCTTCACGCATTGCCCTGACAGCGGCCATTCCTGAAGTCGACGCGCCGAGTCCTTGCTGGGATGCGGTGCAGGCGATCATCGAACAGCCGCAAAAACAACTGGCGCAGTTATTGGCCAACACACCGCCCCTGCATGCGCTGACCCTGCTCAACAGCAGCGTCATGGCCTATGTGGCTGAAGCATTGAATTGCCATGGGCCAATGGGTGGATTTTGTTCTCAGGACAACGCCGGGCTGGATGCGCTGATCGAAGCTTGCCAGCAGATTGGCGAGCGACATGCCGACGCCGCGTTGGTGGTCAGCAGCAGCCCGAACCTGACCCCGGCCCTGTATCTGCGCGAGCCCGATCAGGCGAACGAAGCGATTTTCGGTGAGGGCGCCGCCGCGCTGTTGCTGGCGTCGACACCGCCGCCGGGTGCGGCACACGCCGTGCGCATTGCCGGATTTGCCCGCGGTTACAGCAACGATCCGCAACGCTCTGTGGCGGTGGGTCGGCGCGTCATCGATCAGGTCCTGAGCGTCGAAAAACTGCGGGTCGGCGACGTCGAGCATATCGTCGGCAATTGCGCTGACGGGCAAGTGATGAAGTTGCTCGAAGCTTTCCCGCGCGAGATTCGCAGTACCCGCGCCATGACCGGCGAACTGGGCGCCAGCGGCTTGCTGACAGAGGCCGCACTGACTTTGCATCTCAGCGGTGATACGGCGGCGGCACCGGGTTACACGCTGCTCGTCAGCCACACTCGCGCCGGTCACTGGGGCGCATTGCTGTTGGCCAGTGAAACCATGGAGAAGCACGCATGAGTGCGACACGGATTGTGATCACCGGCATGGGCGCCGTCACCGGTTTCGGTTTCGAATGGCAGACCCTCTGGGAAAAAATGCTCGGCGCCGAACATTGCGTGCGGCCATGGCAGCCGGACGACTTGCAAGAGGCGTCGTTCGCGGTGCGTTATGCCGCGCCTGTCGACATGCGCCTGTTGCCGGAAAAACTGCACAGCCATCCGGCCTGGACGATGCCGCTGGAAAAGCGCAGTCGGTTTGGCTGGGTGGCTGCCACGCAGGCAGTCGGTGACAGCGGCTTGCAGCCAGAACAGTTGCGTGGCGCGGCGGTGCTGTGTGCCTCGGGAGCACCGCAGCACATGCTCGCCGACATGCTGCTGACCGAAGCCCCGAATGGTGGCACCCCGAGCTGGTCGTACCTGATGCCACGGGCCGGGCAAGTGAATGCCGATGGCTCACTGCGCCAGAGCAACGATCGTCTGGCGCGGGTAATCGCCGACGACCTGGGCTGTGAAGGACCGGTGATCAATATCAGCAGTGCCTGTGCCGGTGCTTCACAAGCCATTGGCAATGCCTTCCAGATGATTCGTCGCGGAGAAGTCAGCGTTGCGCTGGCGGGTGGCGCCGACTCGGTGCTCAACCTCGACACCATGGCCGCGTTGTATCTACTCGGTGCCGCGTCGGGCGAGCAGCGCTGGGGCGCGGATCTGTGCCGTCCGTTCGATCGTGACCGCAGCGGTCTGATTGCCGGCGAGGGCGGTGGTTTTGTCGTGCTGGAAAGCCTCGAACATGCCTTGGCCCGTGGCGCCACGCCGTATGCCGAGGTGTTGGGTTTCGGCAGCAGTCTGGACGCCTACAAAGTCACCGCACCGCAGCCGGAAGGACGCGGCGCGGCACTGGCTATGCAGGCCGCGCTCGACGACGCCGGGCTACGGCCGCAGCAGATCGATCTGATCAACGCCCACGGCACCTCTACGCCGCTCAACGACGTGGCCGAAACCCTGGCGATTAAAAGCGTGTTCGCCGAACACAAGCACTATCAAGCCTTGGCTGTCAGCGCCAACAAATCACAGTTCGGTCACCTGATCGCAGCCGCTGGCGCACCGGAATGCATCGTCACCGCGTTGGCCTGCCTCAACGATCTGGTCACGCCAACAGTGAACCTGCATGACGCCGACGAACAGTGCGATCTGGATTACTGCGCCGGGCAAGCCGTCAGTCGCCGAGTGGATTACGCGCTGAGCAATTCCTTCGGTTTCGGTGGCCTCAATACTTCGCTGGCCCTTGGCAAATATCGGGAGCAGGGACAATGACTGACACCACTGTACGTGTCGCGATCGCCGGCAGCGGCTGTGTCTTGCCCACCGGCTGGGGCGTTGAGGGTTTCTGGTCGTCGGCCCGCGGAGGGCGTAGCGCGATCTCGCCCCTGAACTCGTCGTTGTTCCACAGCGAGCGGGTCATTGCGTTCGGGCACATCGCTGGTCGAGATCATCAACGTAGCCGTCAGGACGTTGCGCAAAACCTCCAGCGTTACTGCCCGCCGGCGGTGATCTGGGGTGTCAGTGCGGTGCGCCAGGCGTTGGCCGAGGCCGAGCTTGAACCGGGCCGCGACAACGTGCGTTTTGGTCTCTATTGCTGCCAGGGCGGTTACACCCATCCGTCGCTCGCGTCTTACGGCGAACTGTTGCACGAGTGTCAGACCGAGAGCGGTGCCGACATGCAGCGTCTGGCCAAACGCGTGTTGCAGGAACGTGCACTCGATCCGTTCCTGGTGCTCAAGAGCCTGAGCAACGGTTTGCTCGGCGTCGTCAGTCTGGCCTTGAAGCTTGAGTGCGAATGCAACGCCTACATGCAAGGCGTGGCCGGCAATCTGGCGGCGCTGCGCGAAGCCTGCGCGGCGTTGCAGAGCGGGCGGATCGATGCGGCCATTGTGGTGGGCGCGGGCAGTGAACTGGATCCGCAGGCCCTCGCCGCACTGGCCGAGGCGGGGGTGATCAGCACCGACGGTTCGCCAAGCCTGCGTGCCTTTGATCGCCAGGGCCGTGGCGGCATTGCTGGCGAAGGTGCGGCGGCGCTGGTACTGCGCCGCGCCGATGACCTGCCGGCAGGGCCGCAAACTTGCCTGACAGCACTGTTCGCCCATCCGCGTCTGGACTCGCTGAGCTTGCCCGACAAACAGGTGGATCTGCTGATCAGCAGCGCCACTGGCGATCCGCACAAGGATGCCGATCTGGCCCGCACGCTGGCGCGAACCGGCGCCGCGCACATCACCAGCAGCACGCCGCTGACCGGCATGCTCAGTGGTGCACCGAGCCTGGTTGACCTGATCTTTGCCCGGCAGGCTTTGCAGGCGCAGAGCATCCCGCCGGTCAGTGGCCTGGAGCAACCGCTGGATGCGCATCTGCCGTTCGTTATCGGCGGGCCGCGCGATGCCGTGCTGCACGATTGCCTGGTCATCAACCGCGACGACAACGGTTTTAGCGCCGGTTACCAACTCGAATTTCACGCGGCTGACTGACCGTCGGCACGCAACGAAACGCAGCTGATTTTTTACTCAAGGGATAGAACTGTCATGGATTACCGCGATTACGTACGGCCGAAATTCGTTGAATTGATGCAGGCCCTGGGCCTGGAATGCCAATTCCACAGAGCGCTGGGCAGTAAATTGTTTTACCGCGACCGCCAGGGCGAAGAGGTGACGGTTACTGACTTCCTCGGCGGTTACGGCGCCGCGCTGTATGGCCACAACGATCCGCAATTTGTCGATCAACTCGTCGACCTGCTGCGTGCCGATGTGCCGTTCAATGCGCAGATGTCGGTGCGCGGTGCAGCGGGGCAGTTGGGGCGTGAACTCAGTGAAGCGTTCAACCGTGAACTGAACAACAGCGAACGCTACATTTCGACCTTCTCCAACAGCGGTGCCGAGTCGGTGGAAATCGCCGTCAAGCACGCCGAATACCGTCGTCAGAAAAACCTGCAGAAGCAATTCGACGAGCGTGATTTCGCCCTCGCCAATCTGGTTGCCAGCGACAAGGCTTACGTCGAACTGGACATCGACGATCTCGATTTGCCCGCCGGTCTGCTGCCGCAGAATCTATCCTGCGTCACCGTGCGCCAAGTGGCCGAAGCGGTGCGTCAGCACAACCTGGCGCAGTTGCATGTCGAGCCGGTGTTCCTCGCTGTGCGCGGCAGCTTCCACGGCAAACTGGTGAACACCGTTCAGTTGACCTATGGCAAGCAGTACCGCAAGCCGTTCGCCCGTTTTGGCCTCAACGTCGAGTTCATCGACCCGCAGCAACCCCTGCAATTGCAAGAGCTGCCGGCCCGTCATATCCGTCATTGGCTGAGCCTGGAATGGAGCGGCGAAACCCTGCAGGTTCGCCGTGAGGCGTTCAGTGCGATCACCGCTGTATTGCTGGAGCCGATCCAGGGCGAGGGCGGCATCAACGAGTTTGCCAATGAGTTTTATCTGGGCCTGCGGCGTCTGTGCAACGAGCAGCAATGCCCGCTGATCATCGATGAAGTGCAATCCGGTTTCGGCCGCACCGGCACTTTGCTTGGCGCCAGCCATTTCAACTTGCAGGGTGATTACTACTGCCTGTCGAAAGCCTTGGGCGGTGGCCTGATGAAGATTGCCGCGACGGTGATTCGCGCCAGCCACTACGAAAACGATTTCAGCTACATCCACAGTTCGACCTTTGCCGAAGATGACGCGTCCTGCCATATCGCCCTGTCGGCCTTGCGCCGTCTGTTCGAGAACGACAGCGCGATGCTCAAGGACGTGAACAAGAAGGGCGAGTACCTCAAGGCTTCGCTGCTGGAACTCAAAGCAGCGTACCCGGACGTCATCGCCGACGTGCGTGGGCGTGGCTTGCTGCTGGGCTTCGAACTGCACGACCTGACCGGCACCAGCTCACTGGTTCAGGCATCGGCGCAGTACAACGATGCGCTGGGCTACATCATCGCCGGCTACCTGCTGCAATTCGAATCCCTGCGCGTGGCGCCGTCGGGCAGCAACGCCAATGTGATTCGTCTGGAACCGCCGGTGTGCATCACCTTCGAAGAAATCGACGGCTTGATCGGTTCTTTGCAGAAAGTCTGCGACATGTTGCGCCGCCGCGATGCCTTCCCGCTGGCGGCTGGTGTGTGTGCCGACAGCATCGCGCAAGTGCCGGCCCGCGAGGTCAGCTTCAAGGAGGATGAAAGCCTCCCAAAGTCTGATGAGAACGTGCGCGTGGTGGCGCGCGTGGCGTTCATCAACCATCTGATTGATTCGGACATGCTCAGCGACGTCGATCCTTCACTGTCGACCCTGAGCGCTGAACAGAAACGCGAGTTCATCAAACGCATGGCCCCCGAGCGCCGTGCCGCGCCAATCGGACCGGTGCAGATTCGCTCGAAACTCGGCACCGCCGTGGAATTCACCCTGTACCCGCTGTGCATGGATTCCGATGCGATGGCGGCGTACATCGCCAGCGGTGATCTGCAAACCATCCGCGAAGAAGTCGGCAACCGCATCAAGGATGCCCGCGCCGATGGCTACACCGTCGCCGGGCTGGGCATGTACACCTCGATCGTCACCAACAACTGCCAGGCCCTGCAGATTCCTGACATGGCGCTGACTTCCGGTAATGCACTGACCATCGGCATGGGCCTGGAAGCCATCGAACAGGGCTGCAAACAGCAAGGCCTTGAGCTGGGCGAGCAGACCGCTGCGGTGGTCGGTGCCGCCGGCAACATCGCCTCGACCTACGCCTCGCTGCTGTCGACCAGCGTCGAGCACCTGATCCTCATCGGTAGCGGCCGCGACGGTTCCCTGCGTCGTCTGGAAAAAACCGCGCAACAGATTTACGCCGAAGCCGCCCGCGCGATTCTCAAGGGTGTCGCCGAACACGATCGCCTCGCCCGTCGCCTGCAGCAAATTGATGGAATCGATGGACTCTTGCAGGCCCACGGCAGCAGTGCCGATCTGGGGCTGCGCGTAGCGAAACTGGTCGAAGAACGCTTGGGCGCGAACGCCTTCATCACCGTCAGCAACGATCTTGATGTGCTGAAACAGGCACGCATCGTGCTCTGCGCGGCGAACGCACCGCAGCCGTTTCTCTTTGCCGAGCACTTCGCCGAAAACAGCGTGATCTGCGACATCGCCGTGCCGCTGAACGTCGACCAGAACCTCGCCAGTCAGCGCTCCGACGTGCTCTACATGCACGGCGGCATCGTGCAGACGCCGCTGGGCGATGGCCTGGTGAAAAACGTTCGCGCCTATCTCAAGCAAGGTCAGTTGTACGCGTGCATGGCCGAGTCGGTGCTGATGGGCCTGTCCTGTATGAAACAGCACTACTCCTACGGCGACATCAGCCGCGAGCAAGTGCAGCAGATTCGTGCACTGGCGGCGACTCACGGCTTCAGCCTCGCGCAGTTCAAAACCGACAACTCGCTTTAAGGAACGGTCATGCCGAATAAAGTAGCAGTAGTGACCGGTGGCAGTCGCGGCATCGGTCGGGCGATTGTCCAGACCCTGGCCGGGGCGGGTTATCAGATCGCGTTCAGTTACGTGCGCGATGAAGTCGCGGCGATGGCTTTGCGCGATGAGGTTCAGGCGTCGGGCATCGATTGCCTGGCGTTGCAGTGCGATGTCAGCAGCGGCGACAGCATCAAGGCGTTTTTCGAACGGGTCGAGGAGCATTTCCAGCGTATCGATCTGTTGGTCAATAACGCCGGCATCACCCGTGATGGCTTGCTGGCGACGATGTCGGCGCGCGACCTGGTCGAGGTGATCCAGACCAACCTGATCGGCACGATGCTGTGCTGTCAGCAGGTGGTGCCGGGCATGTTGCGCCAGCGCATCGGTTGCATCGTCAACATCAGTTCGGTGGCGGCGCAGAAACCCGGTAAAGGCCAAAGCAACTATGCCGCCGCCAAGGGCGGAGTCGAATCGTTGACCCGTGCCTTGGCGGTGGAGCTGGCGCCGCGCAACATTCGCGTCAACGCGGTCGCCCCGGGCATCGTCAAGACCGAGATGAGTACGGCGCTGATTGGCAGTCAGGAGGAAGAAATCCAGTCGCGTCTGTTGATCAAACGCTACGCCGAACCGGAAGAAATCGCCGAAGCGGTGCTGTACCTCGCCGATCGCGGTTTGTACCTGACCGGGGAGGTCCTGTCGGTTAACGGCGGGTTGAAAATGCCATGAGCCGGACGATTCTGATTACCGGAGCGGCGAAAGGCATCGGTCGCGCGGTCGCCGAAAATTTTGCCGCCGACGCCGGCAATCGCCTAATCCTGCTGGATCTCGATCTGGCCGAACTGCAGCGCTGGGTCGACGAGCAGCAGGAGCAGATCAAGGCGCGGGTCGAAACCCATGCGGCGAACATTGCTGACCTGCCGGCCATGGAGGCGTTGTTCAAGACCCTCGGTTCGCAAGTCGAATACGTTGATGTGCTGGTCAACAGCGCCGGCATCTGCAACGAGAACGAACCGGAAGATCTGCACAACTGGCACAAGGTGATTTCGGTCAACCTCAATGGCACGTTCTACGTGACCTCGTTGTGTCTGGCGCTGATGCCTGACCGTGGGCGGATTATCAACATGTCGTCGATCCTCGGCCGTGCCGGCAAGGTGCGCAACACCGCGTACTGCGCCTCCAAGCACGGCATCGTCGGCATGACCAAGGCGCTGGCGCTGGATCTCGCTTCGCGGCAGATCACCGTCAACGCGATTCTGCCAGCGTGGATCGACACGCCGATGTTGCAGGGTGAACTGGCGACGCAAGCGGCGATTGCCGGGCTGACCCAGGAACAGATCGTACGCAACGCGAAGAAGAAACTGCCGATGCGCCGTTTCATCCAGAGCGAGGAGGTGGCGGCGATGGTGCGTTACCTGGCCAGCCCCGAGGCTGGCGGGGTGACCGCGCAGAGTCTGGTGATCGATGGCGGTGTCGGGTTGGGAATGTAGCGATGCCTCGATTTCACAACAGT
Organism: Pseudomonas sp. Irchel s3a12; assembly: GCF_900187485.1. Lineage (NCBI taxonomy): Bacteria > Pseudomonadati > Pseudomonadota > Gammaproteobacteria > Pseudomonadales > Pseudomonadaceae > Pseudomonas > Pseudomonas sp. Irchel s3a12. The sequence goes on along the minus strand of NZ_FYDN01000023.1, from coordinate 35,030 downwards.
CACATCGTGTGTGCGGTATGGGCGTGCATGGCTGCGCCCACCGCGATGGCCGAATTTACCGTCGCTGATCTGAAGCCCGATTACGCCGACGGTGAAGTCGGCGTGGCCACGGCCATGCGTCTGCACGGCGACGACCAGATCACGCAAAAAGCCGTGTATTTCAAAGCCAACCTGGAAGACAACTGGGAGGGCGGTTACTACAAGGCCAAGGGCCGCGTGCGTTACGACGCGCGCTACGACGGCAACAATCCGTACAGCGAACGGGCACGCGACAAATACCGTTTCGACGCCGATTGGCGGCACCTCTACGTCGGCCATTCGCTGGGTGACGGAGAGGTGACAGTGGGCTGGCAGCAAGTGGTCTGGGGCCGCGCGGATGAATTGCGTGTGCTCGATCAGATCAACCCGCTGGACTATCGCGATGGCCTGACGCCGCTGCTCGAAGACAGCCGCATCGCCGTGCCCATGGTGCGCTTTGCGCAACCGGTGGGCGAGTGGGAACTGGAGGCGCTGTGGATCACTGACTTCGTGAAAAACCAGGCGCCGGTTGAGGGCAGTGAATTTGCCGCGCCACTGTTTGCTACGCCGGACCCGCAGTATTTCCTGCTCGATTCCAAGCCCGGCTATGACGGCGACAAAGGCTATTCCTATGGCCTGAGCGCCAACGGCCGGATCGGTGCGGTGGACACCAGTTTTGTCGCCTTGAGCGCCCGTCAGCAAGACCCGGTGTACGCGGTCGAAGGCCTCGCCGACGACGGCCGCACGCGGCTGGAACGGCAGTTTCCCCGTTACACCATGGGCGGTGCCGGGCTGGCGATCGACGCCGGGCACAGCATCGTGGTGCGCAGCGAGGTGGCGTATTTCGACAACTGGCGCGTGACCAATCCGACCCGCGCCTACGGTGCCGACAGTACGCCGATGGTCAAGTCGCTGCTGGGTGTCGACTACCTGTTGCGCGACTGGCTGATCTCCGCGCAATGGCAGGAACAAGTGCTGCTCGACTGGCAGGACGGCATGTTGCAGGACAAACACGAACCGCTGTTCACCCTGTCGGCCGAAGGCACTCATTGGCAAGACCGCCTCAAGAGTCGTCTGGTGGTCGCTGGCTCACCGCCGTTTCAGGACGACGCCTTGCTGCAAGGCATCTTCACCTACAAACCGGTCGACTACATCAAGCTCGGGCTGGAAGTGGATGTGTTCTTCGGCAAGCCCGAGAAGACTTTCGGCGAGTACAGCAAGCGCGATCAAGTACGGCTGTCGGCCGGTTATCTGTTCTGACCCATCACGCCTGCCGCTCTCGCGCAGGTGCACTCATCCAACGAAAAGGAAGTTGTTATGTTGCCGTTTTTGAAAAGTCTGACCACCGCCGCACTGATCCTCGGTAGCGCCTGCGCCAGTGCCGCCGAGGCTGGCAATGCCGATGAGATCATCCGTCAGGTACGCGATCGCAATGACGGGAACAGCTTCATGTCCCAGGTCTCGCTGATCCTGCATGACAAGAAAGGCAATACCCGGGTTCGCGAGTTCACCTATCTGCAAAAGGATTACCCGGACAGCGACAAGTTCAGCATGTACTTTTCTGCGCCGACTGACGTGCGTGACGTGGCCTTCCACATCGAAAACCCGCACGAAACCCTTGGCCTGGAAGACAGCCAGTGGATGTACTTGCCGGTCAGCCGCCAGACCCGCCGCATCTCCACCACCGACAAGCGCGGCTCGTTCATGGGCAGCGAGTACTCGTACGCCGATCTGGACAAGATCCGCGTTAAAGACTACTCGCAGAAACTCGTCGGCGAAGAACAGATCAAGGGCCGCGACTGCTACGTGATCGAGCGCGAACCGGCGTCTCCCGAGGTGCTGGCCAAGACCGGTTACAACAAGCTGAAGGTGTGGATCGACAAGCAGAATTTCCTGGTCATGCGTCAGGATTTCTTCGACGTCAAAGGCGTGTTGATCAAGCAGATGCGCACGCAGAAAGTCGCGACCATCGATTCGATCGACAGCATCGTGCTCAGTGAAACCGAGCACTTCATCGACGGTACGCGTTCGGAAATGCGCTTCAACCAGTTGCAGTACAACGTTTCTCTGGAAGACCGCCTCTTCACCCAGACCGCCATCAAACGCGGGCTGAAAACCGGTGACCTGCCGGACTTTGCCGTGTCTGCCCGCTAAGCGCCGACCCCGACGACCTGGAACCGCATGATCATGGAAAGATATCTGAATTTCGTCGAGCGCTATGCGCGGGCGATTGTTTTCCTGCTGGTGGCGATTACGGCGTATTTCACTTATACGCTGGGCGCGCTGGTGTCCGACACCAACCCTTATCTGCTCAAGGAAAGCCACCCGGCGCGCAAGACCATCATCGATTTGCAGGGTGAGTTCACCGGCACGTTCGACTCGGTCATGGTGGCGCTGAACAACCCGCAAACGGTGTTCAACAAATCGACGCTCAACGCGCTGTTTTCGATGTCGCAATCGGTGCGCAAGATGATTCTGGCCAACGATGCCGACAAGGAGCAGTTGGCGCAAATCGTCGCCCGGCATGCAGGCGACAGCCGTGCGCAGTTGTTGACCCGGGATATTCTCGAGGATGGCTTTTCGCAGAACGATTACGCCAACGCCAAGGCATTGCGTGATCATGCCCAAAGCCAGAACTGGGACGCCCATGATCAGTTGTTCCTGACCTTTCTCGCCGAGCGGATCAACCCGATCCGCGAAATGGCCTCGATGGGCGACCTGGAAAACATCGTCCTGACCGACGACGGCGAGCTGTTGATCCACAAAACCCTGAATGCCTATGACATGGACCCGGCGCTGGTCGAGTCGCAGATCATGGGCAACGAATTGATGGTCGACGGGGTGGTGTCCAAGGACAAGAAAGTCGCGATGCTGGTGGCCGAACTCGGCACCAAGCAGGACGACGCTCAGGCGCAACTGCGGGCTTATCAGATCGTGCGCGGCATCGTCGCGCAATATCAGGCCGAACACCCGGAGTACAAGGACGAAATCTTCATTGCCGGCATGCCGATCTTCATCGCCGCGCAACAGGAAATCATCGATCACGACCTGGCCGTGCTGTTCCCGATCGTGTTTTTGCTGATTACCTTGCTGCTGATTTTCTTCTTCCGCAAACCACTGGGCGTGCTGTTGCCGCTGTTCAACATTCTGTTCTGCACCATCTGGACCTTGGGCCTGATGGCGCTGTTGCGGGTGCCGTTCGACCTGCTGACCAGTGTGCTACCGGTGTTCCTGTTCACCATTTGCTGCTCGGATGCGATCCACGTGATGGCTGAATATTACGAGCAGAAAAACGCGGGCAAGAGCAATCGTGAGGCCAACCGTGAAACCCAGCGCTTGATGGTGGTGCCGGTGGTGTTGACGACCGTGACGACCATCGCCACGTTCATGATTTCCACCACCAACAACATTGTCAGCATCCGCAATTTCGGCGTGTTCATGTCGATCGGTCTGACCGCGGCGCTGATCATTTCGCTGTTGCTGATTCCGGCGTGGATTTCCATCTGGGGCAAGGATCAGCCGCAGCAGGCCAAGGCTGAGGTACACAAGGAATCGATCATCTCGCGGTATCTGGTGGCGTTCTGTGCCTGGATGATCCGCTTTCGCAAACCGATCCTGATGGTCATGCTGCCGCTGTTGGCGCTGGCCACCGTGTTCACCTTCCGCGTCGATATCGAAGACTCCGGCATCGCTTACTTCAAGCCGGAAAGCCACATTCGCGTGTCCGATCAGTTCATCAACCACGCCAAAGTAGCGGGCACGGCGCCGGGCTGGATCGCGATCGACAGCAAAGAACCACGCGGCGTGCTGACCACCGAAGTGGTGCAGTTCATCGACAAGCTCGACCACTTCATCAAACAGCAACCGAACGTCAGTTACGGCTACTCGCTGGCCACTTACGTCAAGCGCATGAACCTGGTGCTCAACGACATGAACCCGGAGTATCTGCGGGTACCGAATGCCGTTGAGAAGGTCACGTCGGTCAATGACGACGGGCAGGTCGAGCAGTTTGAAGTGCCGGGCAATTCGCTGATCGAGCAACACGTGATGCTGTTCGAAAACGGTGGCGGTTCGGACCTGAACAACGTGCTCAACGCCGATTTCTCCAAGGCCTTGACCCTGTACACCATGACCTCGTCGGTCGCCAGCGACTATCAGGGCATGCTCGACCGCCTCGATGCCTGGTTGCTGGTCAACAAACCGGCCAACCTGGAGGTGACCCACGCCGGCACGCCGTTGATCTGGACGGGCGTCCTGCAGGAAATCACTCAGGGCCAGGTGCTGAGTTTTTCCCTGGCCTTGCTGGTCGTCACGCTGATGATGATGTACTGGCTCAAATCGGTGCGCCTAGGTGTGCTCGGCATGCTGACCTTGCTGACCACGTCGGTGACGGTCTATGGCTTCATGTTCCTGTTCGGCATTGAGCTGAACATCGGCACGACGCTGGTGACGTTCCTGGTGGTCGGCGTGGTGGATTACGCGGTGCACCTGCTGTCGCGCATCAAGTTGCTGGTGCAACAGGGCATTGAGATCGACGCGGCTATTTTGCAGGCGATGCACAGCGTTGGCCGCTCGACGGTGATCAACGTGGTGATCTTCTCCGTAGGCTTCATGGCGCTGCTGTTTTCCGACTTCAAGCCGATTGTCGATCTCGGCGCACTGGTGGCGATGGCGCTGTTTTCCAGCGGGGTCATGACCATTGTCCTGGTGACACTGGTGTCACCGTGGTTCTTTGCGGCGATAGCACCGGTGCATGCGCCGGTTCAAGCGCTGCGCACAGAAGGGGAGGCGGTACCGGGCTGATTCGCCAACGACCGGGCGCGCCTGCCCTGAGACGACAGGCGAACCCGGTCATGCGGCGCAGCAGGGTTTTCAGTTCAGTGTATTGACCGGGTTTTTTTCGCCATAGCGGGCGATGCGTTCGAACTGACATTCCTGGCGGGCGTCGTTGAGGTTGTGTTCAAACGCCTCAAGGCCATCATGCAATTGCTGCAAATCGCCGATCTGGGTCACCAGTTCGGCTTTTTTTTCGGCAATGGCTCGTTGCGCCATGTCCCACGGGAATTCGTCGCCGCGGTAGTTGTTGAGGATCACCTGCAGCTCTTTGAGCTTGAAGCCCAATTGCTGGGCGCACTTGATGAACGTCAACACCTCGACACTTTGCTGGCTGTAGATGCGGTATTTGCCTTCACGCTTGGGCTCGGGCAACAGGCCGATTTCTTCGTAATGGCGAATGCTTTTGACTGTGGTGCCCGACAGTTGGGCGGCTTTGCCGATATACATAAGGTCCGTCTCGATGATCAAACATAGCGTAGCGCGATCAGGCGTCATGCCGGATCGGCGGCGATTATATGTCCAATACCATCAGAAAATGGCAACTGCGCGTAAATGACGTGCACAGGCGACGGACGGGCTCGAGAAGGGAGCCCGAAGAGGCACTGACGGCGGCTTGTGCGCCGTCAGTTGAGGCGGCTGGAAAGCCTTAGACGGCGGCGGTCACGCGCGCCTGTTCCAGCCAGGCATCGCGCTGGTTTGGCTTGGAGCCAAGGATCGGCCCGAAGGTCAGCGTCTTCAGTGGCTTGATGCCGCAGAATTCCAGCGTGGTCTTGCGCATCTGATTCAGCCCCGGCATCCCATAGATCCATTTGTAGTACCAGTACGGCGTGTCCATGGTCACCAGCAAATGCGCGGTACGGCCCTTGAGCAGCTTGTCGGGGAAGGCTTTGCCTTCGCGATATTTGAAGGCGAAACCCGGCAGGAAAATCCGGTCGACGAAGCCTTTCAACAGTGCCGGAATCCCGCCCCACCAGATCGGATAGACGAATGTCAGGTGCTCGGCCCAGATGATATCGGCCTGGGCTTGCAGCAGGTCCGGCTCCAGTGGCTGCACCTTGTTGTAGCCTTCGTGCAGGACCGGGTCGAACTCCAGCGCATCCAGACGCAGCAGCCGCACGTCATGCCCGGCGTCCTTGGCGGCCTGAACGTAAGTCTCACTCAATGCCCCGCAAAAGCTGTCGGTGGAGGGGTGACCCAGTATCACGAGCATTCGTTTGCTCATTGTGTGTACTCCTGAAATGAAGCTCGCAGGATAGAGTCTGCCCCTAGCGGTAGAGTCAAGGCACCAGCGCATCAAACAAGGCCCGGGCGTAACCGGGCAGGTGGTCGAAGTCCCGCGCACACAGTTGCAAGGTGCGATGCGCCCAGACTTCGTCCAGCGGCCGGCACGTTACCGAGTGCACCGCCGCCCAGCGCTCGATGGCCACCTTGGGCACGATGGCCAGCCCCGCACCTCGCGCCACCATGCGCATGACGCCCTCGAAGCCATCGGCACGGATCCGGATCGACATGCGCTGGCCGATGTGCAGCGCTTGTTCCTCCAGGTGAATCGCCAGCGCGCTGTGGCTGCCAAGCGCAACATAGTCGTGCGCCAGGGTTTCACCAAACGTCAACGACGCCTGACTCGCCAAAACATGCTCAGGGGGCAGGATCAGCACCAATGGATCGTCGCGAAAGGGCCGGGTCTGCAGACCGTGGGTGTCGACCGCATCGGAGACGATCCCGAGGTCCGCCGCGCCTTGGCGCAAGGCATGGGTGATGCGCGCGCTGGGCAACTCCTGCAAGTCGATGTCGAGATTGGGATGATCGCGCAGGAAGTCCGCGAGTACTTCCGGCAGGTATTCGGTGATCGCCGTGGTGTTGCACAGCAAACGCACCTGACCTTTGACGCCTTGGGCATAGTCGGCCAGATCCTGCTGCAGGCGTTCGGCCTGTTGCAGGAGGATGCGCGCGTGCTGGGCCAACGCTTTACCGGCCGGCGTCGGGGTGACGCCACGACGGCCGCGTTCGAGGAAATCGATGCCGAGCGAGGCTTCCATTGCGCGGATTCTGGCGCTGGCGGCGGCCAGGGATAAATGGCTGCGGACGGCGCCGGCGGTGATGTTGCCGGTGTCGAGGATGTGCAGGTAGAGGCGCAGGTCGGTGAGATCGAAGTGCATGATTGGCAGCCTCTGGTTTTTGTGGTGTCTGGGCTGGCCCCATCGCTGGCAAGCCAGCTCCCACAGGTTTCAGGGTTGATCTCTAAATGTGTGAACAACAAAAATACTGTGGGAGCTGGCTTGCCAGCGATGGGGCCAGAGGCTTCAAAGAAGATATCAGCCTCTTGTATGGGTAGAGGCACCCTCAGTATATGGCAGATTTTCAGCCAACCCCGACTGGCGCACAGTAGCGCCATGCACACTCTCACAGATTTCTACCAACACCTCGGCCTAGCCCTGTCCCTGCTGGTCATCGTGACGTTCATGCTCGCCGGCCTGATCAAAGGCGTGATCGGCCTCGGCCTGCCTACCGTCGCCATGGGCTTGCTCGGTCTGGCTATGGCACCGTCGCAGGCAGCCGCATTGCTGATCATCCCGGCAACCCTGACCAATGTCTGGCAACTGGCTTTCGGCGGTCATCTGAAAGGACTGATCAAACGCCTCTGGCCGATGCTGCTGATGATTTTCCTCGGCACCGGAATAGGCACGTTATCGATCGGCATGGCGGGCGGGCATTGGGTGGTGCGCGGGCTCGGCGCGGCCCTGTTCCTCTATGCGTTGAGCGGTTTGTTTCTGCCAACGCTGAGCGTCAATCCACGCCATGAAGGTTGGCTGGGTCCGGCGTGTGGTTTGATCACCGGTGTCATCACCTCGGCCACCGGCGTCTTCGTGATTCCGGCGGTGCCGTACCTGCAAGCGCTGGGCTTGAATCGCGATCAACTGGTGCAGGCACTGGGCCTGTCATTCACCGTTTCGACGCTGGCATTGGCCGCTGGATTGCTCTGGCGTGGCGCCCTCGGTGGCGGCGAACTGAGTGCTTCGCTGCTGGCGCTGATCCCGGCCATTCTCGGTATGTTGCTGGGCCAATGGCTGCGCGAACGGATCAGCGCCGTGTTGTTCAAACGGGTGTTCTTTGTCGGTATGGGCGCGCTCGGCGCCCACTTGTTGATCAGCGGTTAGCCGAGGCTTCGCTGAGCATTTCGATCTGGCGGATATCGAAATCGCGCTCCAGATAGTCCATGCGCTGTTCAAAGAAAGCCTTCATGTGCGGCAAATTCGAATGCACGTCCAGGTGCGCCTGGGAGGCCCAGATCTCGTAGAAGATAAACAGCGTCGGATCTTCCTTATCACGCAGCATGTGGTACTCGATGCAACCTGGCTCGGCGCGGCTCGGTTCGACGTAGGCGCGAAACAGCGCTTCGAAAGCCTCGGCTTGTTCCGGGCGGGTCTTGGCGTGCAGGATAAAACCCAAGCGTTCACTCATCACAACGACTCCTCACATTCAGAATGCCGCGGATGTTATTGCAACAATCGGCGATGGATTCGTGCTTTTTGATCAAATGTATTTTGCGCAATCAGGCCTTATTCCGCGCGAGGCGGATCGTTAATCTGCCGCCATTCCAGTTTCCCTTCTCCATCCAGCCCAATGGCTGCGCCGAGGCTTTCTCATGAAAAAAGTGCTGTTGCTCAATGGCGGTAAAAAATTCGCCCACTCTGACGGTCGCTACAACGCCACCCTGCATGAAGCCGCGTTGAGCGTGCTGGATCGCGGCGGTTTCGATGTGAAAACCACCTTTATCGACGAGGGCTACGACGTTGCCGAAGAAGTGGCGAAATTTCTCTGGGCCGACGTGATCATTTATCAGATGCCGGGCTGGTGGATGGGCGCGCCATGGACGGTGAAAAAGTACCTCGACGAAGTCTTCACCGAAGGCCACGGCAGCCTCTACGCCAGCGATGGCCGCACCCGTTCCGATGCGTCGCAGAAGTACGGCAGCGGCGGTCTGATTCAGGGCAAGCAATACATGCTGTCGCTGACCTGGAATGCACCGCAGCAGGCCTTCGATGACCCGACTGATTTCTTTGAGGCCAAAGGTGTCGACGCGGTGTACTTCCCATTCCACAAGGCCAACGAGTTTCTCGGTATGACCGGGTTGCCGACGTTCCTTTGTGTGGATGTGATGAAGCGGCCGAATATCAAGGCTGATGTGGCGCGTTATGAGCAGCATCTGACCGAGGTGTTTGGCCTCAAGGCTTGAGTGTTTCAAGCTACTATCGGTGGTAACAGCAAAAGATCGCAGCCTTCGGCAGCTCCTACAGGAACCCATTTCCATGTAGGAGCTGCCGAAGGCTGCGATCTTGGCGATTTCAAAGAGGACACCCGTGAAAGCCAGATCCGATGAGTTGCAGATTTTCGTCTGCGTGATCGAATGCGGTTCGATTTCCGCCGCCGCCGAACAGGTCGGGCAAACGCCTTCTGCGGTCAGTCGCACATTGTCGAAGCTGGAAGCCAAGCTCGACACCACGCTGATCAACCGCACCACGCGGCGCATGGATCTGACCGAAGAGGGCAAGTATTTCTTCGAACAGGCCAAGCTGATTCTCGATCAGATGGATCAACTCGAAGAACGCCTGTCCTCGCGCCAGCAAACGCCGTCCGGGCGCCTGCGGATCAACGCCGCGTCACCGTTCATGCTCCACGCAGTCGTCCCCTACATCGACGAGTTTCGTCGTCTCTATCCGGACATCCAGCTCGAACTCAACAGCAATGACCTGATCATTGACCTGCTGGAACAAAGCACCGACATCGCCATCCGTATCGGCACCCTCGCTGACTCGACGCTGCATGCGCGCTCGCTCGGTTGCAGTCCGCTGCTGATCGTCGCCAGCCCCGCCTACCTGGAAAAACACGGCGCGCCACAGCAAGTCGCCGATCTGAGCGAGCACACTTTACTCGGCTTCACTCAGAACGAAGGCCTCAACCAATGGCCGCTGCGCTATGTGCACGGCGATCGCTGGCCAATCACCCCGGCCATCAGCGCCTCCAGCGGCGAGACCGTGCGGCATCTGGCGCTGGAAGGGCAGGGCATCGCTTGCTTGTCGCACTTCATGACCATCGACGACATTCGTGCCGGGCGCCTGAAAGTCTTGCTCGCTGAATTCAACAGCGGTTATCGCCAGCCGATCAACGCGGTGTACTACCGAAACTCGCAACTGGCGCTGCGCATTCAGTGCTTCCTCGACTTTATCCAGAGCAAACTCGCCGCTTACGCCAGCGCCGATTTCAAGGGCTGATTCGTGACCTCTGCGCAAGAGTGAATTGGTCGAGGGCGGGTTTTTCCCTCGGATCCACAGGCCGATACTCGTCCCATCACTTATTCACGCAGGGAGTTTCTCCATGAACGTATTCGTCACCGGCGCTGCCGGTTTTATCGGCGGCTCCATCGCTAGCGGTCTGGTCAAGGCCGGGCATCAAGTCACCGGTCTGGTGCGCAACCCTGAACAAGCGGCTGAGCTCGAGGCACTGGGCATGACCCCGGTCATCGGCACCCTCGACGACAAAGCATTGCTCGCCGAACAGGCCCGTGCTGCCAACGCAGTAATCAACGCCGCCAGCAGCGACCATCGCGGCGCCGTCGAAGCATTGCTCGATGCTTTGCGCGGTTCCAACAAAGTGTTCCTGCACACCAGCGGTTCGAGCATCGTCGGCGATGCATCGGGCGGCAAGTCCAGCGATGTCATCTACTACGAAGACAACTTGCCAGAGCCGACTGTCGACAAAGCTGCGCGCGTGGCAATCGATAACCTGATCCTCGCAGCGGCGCAGGACGGCGTGAACTCGGCGGTGATCTGCAACACGCTGATCTACGGCCACAGCCTGGGCGTTATCCGCGACAGCGTGCAATTGCCGCGTCTGCTCAAACAGGCGCGTAAAAGCGGCGTGGTGCGCCACGTCGGCACCGGCCAGAACATCTGGTCCAACGTGCACATCGAAGACGTCGTCGCCCTGTACCTGCTGGCGCTGACCAAGAACGTACCGGGTACTTTCTACTTCGTCGAAAGCGGCGAAGCATCGTTCATCGACATGACCACCGCCATGGCCGAAGCCCTGAACCTGGGTCAACCACAAGACTGGCCACTTAAAGACGCCGAAGCCGAATGGGGCTACGAAATGGCCAATTACGGCCTCGGCTCCAACAGCCGCGTACGCGGCAAACACGCTCGCGAACTGCTGGGGTGGGCACCAAAGCGCACGTCGGTGGTTGAATGGATTCGTAACGAAATGGTGTGATCCGTACGCTACGTCCCACAGGTTTTGCGCATCCTGTCTGGAGGAATGCGATCAAAACTGTGGGAGTGAGCCTGCTCGCGAAAGCGGTGGATCAGTCGGCAAAGATGTTGAATGTGAAGCTGCCTTCGCGAGCAGGCTCGCTCCCACATTGGTTTCTCGTTCACCGAAAAGCCATGTAAATCCCGGCCTACGATTTTCATTAATCACGACAAGACATATCCGTTAGCGACACGCCTTACCTCTCCACGAAAATTACTTTCATGTGGTTTGAATTCTCGATCTCGAAATGATTTATGAGTTTCACAACCCATTCGAACGTGACCCTTTCGAGGAGTACCGCATGACGCCTTCCTTCGGCTATTGGCTTCTGGTCTATGCCGCCGTCGCCATCATTGCGCTGATCGTGTTGATTGCCCGTTACCGGCTCAACCCGTTCATTGTCATCACCCTGATTTCCATCGGCCTGGCACTGGTGGCGGGGATGCCGCCGTCGGGTGTGGTAGGGGCGTATGAGGCCGGGGTGGGCAAGACGCTGGGGCATATTGCGCTGGTGGTCGCGCTGGGGACGATGCTTGGCAAGATGATGGCCGAGTCCGGTGGCGCCGAGCAGATGGCGCGTACGCTGATCGACAAGTTTGGCGAGAAGAACGCGCATTGGGCGATGGTCTGCATCGCTTTTCTGGTCGGTCTGCCGCTGTTCTTCGAAGTCGGTTTCGTCTTGCTGGTGCCGATTGCGTTTACCGTGGCACGGCGCGTCGGCGTGTCGATTCTGATGGTCGGTTTGCCGATGGTCGCCGGCCTGTCGGTGGTGCATGCGCTGGTGCCGCCGCACCCGGCGGCGATGCTCGCGGTGCAGGCCTATCAGGCGTCGGTCGGGCAGACTTTGCTGTATGCGATCGCCATCGGCATTCCCACCGCGATCATTGCCGGGCCGCTGTACGCCAAATTCATCGTGCCGCGCATTCAACTGCCGGCAGATAACCCGCTGGAAAAACAATTTCTCGACCGCGAACCGCGCGACAAACTGCCGGGTTTCGGCATCACCATGGCGACCATTCTATTGCCGGTGGTGCTGATGCTGATCGGCGGCTGGGCCAACCTGATTTCCACCCCGGGCAGCGGTTTCAATCAGTTCCTGTTGTTCATCGGCAACTCGGTGATTGCCTTGCTGCTGGCGACCTTGCTGAGCTTCTGGACGCTGGGCATCGCCCAGGGCTTCAACCGTGAATCGATCCTCAAATTCACCAACGAATGTCTGGCGCCGACCGCCAGTATCACCCTGCTGGTGGGCGCTGGCGGTGGCTTGAACCGCATTCTGGTCGACGCGGGCGTCACCGATCAGATTGTCGGTCTCGCCCACGAATTCCACCTGTCGCCGCTGATCATGGGCTGGTTGTTCGCGGCGTTGATGCGCGTCGCCACCGGTTCCGCGACCGTGGCCATGACCACCGCGTCCGGCGTGGTCGCACCAGTGGCCATTGGTCTGGGTTATCCACACCCTGAACTGTTGGTGCTGGCGACCGGCGCTGGCTCGGTTATCTTTTCCCACGTCAACGACGGCGGCTTCTGGTTGATCAAGGAATACTTCAACATGACGGTCGCGCAGACGTTCAAGACCTGGACCGTGCTCGAGACGTTGATCTCGCTGGTCGCTTTTGGTCTGACCGTCGGCCTTTCTTACCTGCTGTAACCGGAGCACGCCGCCCATGGACATCCTCTACCAGATCCGCGCCCGTCAGGATTCCTTCAGTGCCGGCGAAGGGCGCATCGCCCGGCTGATGCTCGACGACGTTGGCTTCGCCGCGAGCGCCAGCCTCGAAGACCTCGCGCAACGTGCCGAAGTCAGCACGGCCACGCTGTCGCGTTTTGCCCGCACCGTGGGCTGCCGCGACCTGCGTGATCTGCGCCTGCAACTGGCTCAGGCCAGCGGCGTTGGCAGCCGTTTTCTCGACCCGGCGGGCACGCCTGAGCAGTCGGCGTTTTACGGGCAGATCGTCGGCGATATCGAAACCACGCTGCGCCAGCATCTGGCCGGATTCGACGAATCGCGCTTTGCCGATGCGGTGAAAATGCTCGGTCAGGCGCGGATGATTCACGCCTTCGGCATGGGCGGTTGCTCCACCCTGTGCAGCGACGAATTGCAGGTACGCCTGGTGCGCCTCGGCTACCCGATTGCCGTGTGCCATGACGCGGTGATGATGCGCGTCACCGCCGCCAGCCTGAACGCCGAGCAAGTGCTCATCGTCTGCTCGCTGACCGGCATCACCCCGGAATTGCTCGAGACTGTCGAGCTGGCGCGCAACTACGGCGCGCGCATTCTGGCGATCACCCGCGCCGACTCGCCACTGGCAGAACTGGCCGACATCGTCCTGCCGCTGCAAGGCGCAGAAACCTCGTTCATCTACAAACCGACGGCGGCCCGCTACGGCATGCTGCTCGCCATCGATGTGCTGGCGACCGAGCTGGCACTGGCCAATCCTGAAGACAATCAAGAGCGTCTGCGGCGGATCAAACTCGCCCTCGACGAATACCGTGGCGGCGACGATCACCTGCCGCTGGGAGACTGACATGCTGTACGACACGCTGATTCGCAACGCCCTGATCATCGACGGCAGCAACGTGCCCGGTTACCGCGCCGACGTGGCGATTCGCGAGGGCCGCATCGAGCGTATCGGTGACTTGCACGACGCCACTGCAACCGAAGAAATCGACGCCGCCGGTCGGGTGCTGGCGCCGGGTTTTATCGACGTACATACCCACGACGACACCGTGGTGATTCGTCAGCCAGAGATGCTGCCCAAGCTCAGCCAGGGCGTGACCACGGTGATTGTCGGCAACTGCGGGATCAGCGCCTCGCCCGTGACATTGAAGGGCAATCCGCCCGACCCGATGAACTTGCTCGGTACAGCGGCGGCATTCGTTTATCCACGCTTCAGCGATTACCGCGCGGCGGTGGAAGCGGCCAATACCACGCTGAACGTGGCGGCACTGATCGGCCACACGGCGCTGCGCAGCAATCATCTGGATGATTTGTTCCGTACCGCGACGCCAGAAGAAATCGCGGCGATGCGCGAACAGTTACGCGAAAGCCTTGAGGCTGGTGCGTTGGGTTTATCCACAGGTCTGGCGTACGCCAGCGCCTACAACGCCTCCACCGATGAAGTGATGCAACTGACCGAAGAACTGACGGCATTCGGCGCGGTGTACACCACGCACCTGCGCAGCGAATTCGCCCCGGTTCTGGAAGCGATGGACGAGGCGTTTCAGATTGGCCGTCACGCCAAATCGCCAGTGATCATTTCCCACCTCAAATGTGCCGGCGTCGGTAACTGGGGGCGCAGTCCGCAACTGCTCGCGTCGTTGGAAGAGGTCGCCAAAACTCACCCGGTCGGCTGCGATTGCTACCCGTATGCGGCGAGTTCATCGACACTGGATTTGAAGCAAGTCACCGATGCGCATCGCATCACCATAACTTGGTCGACGCCGCACCCCGAGGTCAGCGGTCGCGACCTGATCGACATCGCTGCCGAATGGAATCTGCCGCTGCTCGATGCCGCCATACGCCTGCAACCGGCCGGCGCGGTGTACTACGGCATGGACGAGGCGGATGTACGAAGAATCCTCGCCCACCCGTTATCGATGATCGGGTCTGACGGACTGCCCGAAGATCCGTTCCCCCATCCGCGCCTGTGGGGGGCTTTCCCACGGGTGTTGGGCCATTTCAGTCGTGATGTCGGGCTGTTTCCGCTGCACACGGCCGTACACAAGATGACTGGGCTGTCGGCGGCGCGGTTTGGTTTGAAGGAGCGCGGCGAGATTCGTGAAGGTTATTGGGCGGATCTGGTGTTGTTCGATCCGGCGACCGTGCGTGATGTCGCGAACTTCAGTGATCCGCAACGGGCTGCGCAGGGGATTGATGGGGTTTGGATCAATGGCGTGTTGAGTTACCGCGATGGACAGGCGAATGGCAGGAGAGAAGGGCGTTTTCTGGCACGCGAAGGTGATTTGCGCCAAGGGTTTCATTGATTCTGATGGCGCCAAAAGATCGCAGCCTTCGGCAGCTCCTATAGTGGAACGCATATACCTGTAGGAGCTGCCGAAGGCTGCGATCTTTTGACTCACGTCTCATAGTGGCACTCTGAGATTAAAGAAAGTCATCAACAGGCCGAATTGCTGACATCCACCCCGTCTACACTGTCGGGCTAATCAGTCAGGGAGCACCCCATGAGCTTCGGCAAAACCACCCCGATCCTGCGGATCTTCGATGAAGCCAAAGCCGTAGAATTCTACGTCGACTTCCTCGGCTTCAAGATCGACTGGCAGCACCGTTTCGAGGCGAACTTCCCGTTGTATCTGCAGGTGTCCCGTGGCGAGTGTGTGCTGCACCTGTCCGAGCACCATGGCGATGCGACGCCGGGTTCGGCGCTGCGTATCGAGACGGATGAGCTGGAGGCGTTTCAGCAGCAGTTGGTGGACAAGGATTACAAGTTTTCGCATCCGGGTATTCAGGCGATGCCGTGGGGGAGCCAGGACATGACGATCGTTGATCCGTTTGGTAATCGGCTGGTGTTTACCAATGCGATTTGTCTCTGAGCTGAACAGCCCCTCACCCTAACCCTCTCCCCGGGGGGAGAGGGGACTGACCGAGTTGTCTGGCGCTATGCACTGACCTGAAAGATCTGCAGCGATTATGGATTCACAGCAGCACTTTCAGGTCGGTGTATTTAGCGAACATCCCACTGTTGGCCCCTCACCCTAGCCCTCTCCCAGAGGGAGAGGGGACTGACCGAGTTGTCTGGCGCTATGCACCGACCTGAAAGATCTGCAGCGATTATGGATTCACAGCAGCACTTTCAGGTCGGTGTATTTAGCGAACATCCCACTGTTGGCCCCTCACCCTAGCCCTCTCCCAGAGGGAGAGGGGACTGACCGAGTTGTCTGACGCTATGCACCGACCTGAAAGATCTGCAGCGATTATGGATTCACAGCAGCACTTTCAGGTCGGTGTATTTAG
This sequence comes from Pseudomonas sp. Irchel s3a12, assembly GCF_900187485.1. NCBI lineage: Bacteria > Pseudomonadati > Pseudomonadota > Gammaproteobacteria > Pseudomonadales > Pseudomonadaceae > Pseudomonas > Pseudomonas sp. Irchel s3a12. The sequence continues at coordinate 18,892 of NZ_FYDN01000023.1, read as the reverse complement.
CGAACATCCCACTGTTGCCCCCTCACCCTAGCCCTCTCCCAGAGGGAGAGGGGACCGACCGAGTTGTCTGGCGCTATACATCGACCTGAAAAATCTGCAGCGATTGTGGATTCACGGCAGCACTTTCAGGTCGGCGTATCTAATCAAGATCCCCCGTTCGGCCCCCTCTCCCTCCGGGAGAGGGCTGGGGTGAGGGGGAAATGACACACCACAAAAAGAAGCCCGCCATCCAACCCTTCCAGTTGGGGTAGCGGGCTTTTTCGTTACTCGGTCGGCACTAACCTGTCCAACACGCGATTGACGGCCATTTCCGCCACCATCACCACTTGCGCAATACCCTGCAGTGTCTTGCGGTGTGTGCCTTCAACCTGCGCGGCATGGTTGTTGAGCATGACGGTCGCCGAGCCAAGAGTTTCGCTGGCGTCGGCCAGCAGGGATTCGGTGCCTGCCTCGGGGTTGGCCATGTACAGCGTGTTGGGGGAGTAGGGCGTTGCCATGAGGTCGGCGTTCGTCGGACCGAGGTAGTGGTCGAGCGCGCGCTCGGCGGCTTCGTGGAATTTCTTTGAATCGGGGGATTCGTAGGGGGAGGCCGGGTCGGTGACCGGCGGGTTTGGCGTTATCTTGAACATAGCTGTGTTCCCTTTGTTGAGCGGCAACCCTTTGGCTACTAAACGAAAGGGTGGCAGCTGTACGCAGGTTAGTAGACCGGGGAACTCAGCTAAAAGCCGGCGCGCCGAAGCGCCCTGCGTACAGCCACCATCAAGCTCAGGTACGCGAGTACCTGTGATGAATGTACGACCAGCAGAATTACCGCCGGGCTACTAAACCCGATCACTGGGAATCAGTGACGCAATCAAGTTACGCAGCATGCTCAGGGCGCACAAGCCGGCGGATTCTGGCTTAGGCGTAGGTTACGGCGCAAGGATTTGTGGGCTGTTTCGCGTAACGCTGAGTGTCTTTAAACACCTGTGGTGCGGGATGTTTATTGCGTTCAAGTATCGAAGATTTACCTGTAGGAATTCTGGGCTGCCACTGACGCCATCGCTGGCAAGCCAGCTCCCACAGGTTTATGTGCAAGCCATGGATTTTGTGGACGACTTGGGCACTATGGGAGCTGGCTTGCCAGCGATGGGGCCGGAATATTCACCCGCGATGCATCTGCCGAAACTCCCCCGGCGGCATCCCGCGTCGGCTCTTGAACGTGCGATGAAACGACCTCGGTTCGGTAAACCCCAGATACTGCGCAATGTCCTGAATCGGCAAGGTGCTATTGAGCAAATAATGCTCAGCCAGCTCCTGGCGCAAATCATCGAGAATCTGCTGATACGACGTCCCCGCCTGATGCAATTGCCGCTGCAACGTGCGCACGGAAACAACGAGCTGTTCGGCGACCTGTTCTTTGCGCGGCAACCCCTCCTTGAGCAACTGCCGCAGGATGTTTTTCACCTGCTGCTCAAGCGACGCATCCTCCAGCGTCGCCATCAAGCCCAGCGCATGTTCTTCCAGCGTTCGCAGCAACTGCGCATCGGCCTGGCGCAACGGCAACTGCAAATACGCCAGCGGCACGACCAGTGCCGAATACGGCTGATCGAACAACACCGGGCAATCGAAAAACGCTTCATATTGCGCTGGTGTCGCTTCGGCCGGGCACGAATGTTCGAGCCAGACCCCGGCCGGCGACATCTGCGTGTCGGCGATCCAGCGCGCATAGTGCAGCCACGAACCGAGCACGTTTTCCACCAGATGCCGGCGGATTCGCGGGCGCTGATAACGGCAAGTCCAGATCAGATGCACATGGCCGTCCTGTACCTCGGCGCGGCTGACGCCCATGTCGCCGACCAGTTTCTCGAACGGCATGATCCGGCTCATCGCATCGCCCAACGTCGCGCAGTTCATGGTGATGTAACCGAGCACGCTCCACGAATTGGGCAGGACGAAATTCGCCGCGTTGAGCCCGAACAGCGGATCGCCCGAGTGTTCGCAGAAATAATCCAGCAAGCGTTCATGCGCTTCACCGGGCAAACGCAGGGTGTTGTCGCTCAACTGCTGCGCCTGCAAACCCGCTGCCGCCAACGCCGGCTCGATGGCCATGCCCAGTTGTTCGGCATGGCGCAGGTACTTGAGCAGTGGCGGAACCGAGGTGTAGCCGAGCGATTGCATGATCCCATTCCTTTGATCAACGGCAGCGGAGGCGGACGAAATAGCCTGAAAGGTAATTTGAAACCCCGACTAAAGTAAATGGCTGACGCTTGCGCGACGTTTGACTCAATTGGCTACACGAACTGGCCGGATGCGACCGTGACACTTGGCGGCCGCTGGCTAGTATGGAGGCCTGAAATATCACTGATCTGACGGCAAGAAGGACACACGCATGCGACGCTGGAACGGCTGGGGAGATGCAACCACGGTGGTCGAACTGCCGGCCCAGGGCGCGGAGTTTCTTCATGAGCGCCTGGGCGAGGGGTGCGCGCTGCCCGATGCGACGCTAGAGGCGGCGCTGGCGCGTGTGCCGAATTCGCGGTTGCAGGCGCACACTTTGTACAGCGTCGATGCCCATGACCGTTTACTGCATGCGCGGGGACAAAGCCTGCCGGACTGGCTGGCGTTGCGCGAAGGTGCGCTGGGCAATTATCCCGATGCGGTGGCCTTTCCCGAGACCGCCGAGCACATTCGCCAGTTGCTGGCGCTCGCCCATGAACAAGACTTGTGCCTGATCCCGTATGGCGGCGGCACATCGGTGGCCGGCCACATCAATCCACCGGATTCGGAGCGGCCAGTGGTGACGGTGTCGCTGGCGCGGATGAACCGCCTGATCGACCTCGATGAACAGAGCCTGCTGGCGACGTTCGGCCCCGGCGCGAGTGGGCCGCAGGTCGAAAGTCAGTTGCGTGCGAAAGGCTACACGCTGGGGCATTTTCCGCAGTCGTGGGAGCTGTCGACGCTGGGCGGTTGGGTCGCCAGCCGCTCAAGCGGTCAGCAGTCGTTGCGCTATGGCCGGATCGAGCAGTTATTCGCTGGCGGAACGCTGGAAACCTTCGCCGGGCCGATGCATATTCCAACCTTTCCGGCCTCTGCCGCCGGGCCTGATCTGCGCGAAGTGGTGCTGGGTTGCGAGGGCCGTTTCGGGATCATTTCCGAGGTCCAGGTGCGGGTCAGTGCGCTGCCTGCCGATGAGCGTTTCTACGGTGTATTTCTGCCCTCTTGGACCAAGGCACTGCAAGCCATCCGCCAATTGGCTCAGGCGCGCGTTCCGCTGTCGATGCTGCGCCTGTCCAACGCCGTGGAAACCGAAACGCAACTGGCGCTGGCCGGTCATCCGCAACAAATCGCCTGGCTGGAAAAGTATCTGAAACTGCGCGGCGCCGGTGCGGGCAAGTGCTTGCTGACCTTCGGCGTGACCGGCAATCGTCGGCAAAACGCGCTGTCGCTGAAACAGGCGCGACAACACCTCAAGGCCTTCGGCGGCGTGTTCACCGGCACCTTGCTCGGCAAGAAGTGGGCGCAGAACCGCTTCCGTTTCCCCTACCTGCGCGAGAACCTGTGGAACGCCGGTTACGTGGTCGACACCCTCGAAACCGCCACTGACTGGAGCAATGTCGACCACCTGCTCAACCTCGTTGAAAACAGCCTGCGCGAGGCCTTGGCCGCCGAAGGCGAGCGAGTGCACGTGTTCACCCACCTGTCCCACGTCTACGGCGAAGGTTCGAGCATCTACACCACTTACGTGTTTCGCCCAGCAGCGGATTACCCCGCGACGCTGGCACGCTGGAAAGCGCTGAAACACGTGGCCAGCCAGACCATCGTCGACAACCACGGCACCATCAGTCACCAGCACGGTGTCGGCAAGGATCACGCGCCGTACCTGCTGCGCGAGAAGGGCGCATTGGCGATGGACACCTTACAGGCGCTGAGCAAGCACTTCGATCCGGCCGGGCGCCTCAACCCCGGCACGCTGCTGCCGGAGTGACGGCCATGAGTCAGGACTGGAACGCTGCGTGGCGCCAGCAGATTCTGCCGACGCTGGCCGAGGAAACCTGGGATCTGATCGTCATCGGCGGCGGTATCAGCGGCGCCGGCATCCTGCGTGAAGCGGCGCGTCGAGGCTGGCGCTGTCTGCTGCTGGAACAACGCGATTTCGCCTGGGGCACCTCAAGTCGATCGTCGAAAATGGTCCACGGCGGTTTGCGTTACATCGCCAAGGGCCAGTGGCGCCTGACCCGCGATTCGGTGCGCGAACGTCAGCGCTTGCTCGACGAAGCGCCGGGGCTGGTCGAGCCGATGAGTTTCCTGATGCCGCACTATCGCGGCGGCTTTCCCGGGCCTCGTGTACTGGGCGGTTTGCTGAGCGTGTACGACGCCTTGGCGGGACGGCGCAGCCATCGCTTTCATGATGCGCAACAACTGCGTTATCTGGCGCCGGGCGTGAGGGAAAACGACTTGCTCGGTGGCACCTGTTTTGTCGATGCGCTGACCGATGATGCACGGTTGGTGATGCGTGTGTTGAGCGAAGCGCGGGCCGATGGCGCTGTCGTGGTCAATGGCGTGCGCGTCGAACAACTGCTACGTGAAAACGGCCGAGTGTGTGGCGTTCAGGTCGAGGATTGCGAGGCCGGTTCGTCACTGCAATTGCGCTGCGGCGTGCTCGCGGTGGCTACCGGCGCCTGGGCTGAACGCTTGCGCCCGGCAGCGGCGCCACGGCAATTGCGGCCGTTGCGGGGTAGTCATCTGTTACTGCCAGGTTGGCGTTTGCCGGTGGCGCAGGCGTTCACTTTCATGCATGAGCGCGACCGGCGTCCGGTGTTCGTTTTCCCGTGGGAAGGCGCGACGGTGGTCGGCACCACGGACCTCGATCATCGTGAGGATCTCGATCAGAGCGCGAGCATCAGCGGCGAAGAACTCGACTATCTGCTGGCGGCTTGCACGCAACAGTTTCCCGGAGCGCAAGTGAACGCTTCGGACGTGCTGTCGACATGGTCGGGCGTACGTCCGGTAGTCGGCAGTGCGGCGGGCAATCATCAAGACAAACCGTCGAACGAAACCCGCGAGCATGTGCTGTGGCAGGAGCCCGGTTGCGTGACCCTGGCTGGCGGCAAACTGACCACGTTTCGCCCGCAAGCCATCGAAGTGCTTAAGGCCTGCGCGGCGATGCTCGAGCGTCCTTTCGTTGACGACGCCGCGCCAGTGTTTGCCGCTGTGCCTGCGCTGGCGATCCCTGAATTGAGCAACCATCAGTGGCGACGCCTGGCCGGACGGCATGGCCGCGACCTGCCGAGGCTGGCGCAACTGATCAAAGAAGTCAGCCACGAAACGGTCGATGCTACGGACACGTTGTGGGCAGAACTGGCCTTCGCCTGCGAAGCGGAAATGGTCTTGCACCTCGACGATCTGCTGCTGCGCCGCACGCGTCTGGGCCTGCTGTTGCCGCGCGGTGGCGAAGACTATTTTGTCGCCATCCGCCAACTCTGCCAGCCTCGACTGGGCTGGAGCGACGAACACTGGCAGCAGGAAGAACAGCGTTATCGGGCGTTGTGGCAACGCCATCACGGTTTGCCGGATGCCACGCCTTGATGCCCCCAGAAGAGAGCTCCATGGATAACCACCCGAACAAGCGTTACCTGCTGGCCATCGACAACGGCACCCAGAGCGTGCGTGCGCTGCTCTTCGATTTGCAGGGCAATCTGCTCGGCAAAGGCAAGGTCGAGTTGCAGGCGTATTACTCGACGCAGCCGGGTTGGGCCGAGCAGGATCCGGAGTATTACTGGGCGAAATTGGGGGAGGCGTGCCAGCAAGTCTGGGCGCAGACCGGCATCGACCGTACGCAGATTGCCGGCGTTTCCCTGACCACGCAGCGCGGTACGGTGATTAACGTCGATGCCGAGGGCAAGCCATTGCGTCCGGCGATTCTGTGGCTCGATCAACGCCAGAGCGAAGTCGAAGGCGGGATTAAAGGGCCGTGGGGCTGGCTGTTCAAACTGGTCGGCGCCCAGGCGACTGTGGATTATTTTCGTGCTCAGGCTGAGGCGAACTGGATTGCTCAGCATCAGCCGGAAGTCTGGGCGGCAACAGACAAGTTTTTGCTGCTGTCCGGTTTTCTCACCCATCGCCTGTGCGGGCGTTTTGTCGACTCTGTGGGTTGCTGCGTCGGCTACCTTCCGTTCGACTTCAAACGCCTGAAATGGGCTGCGCCGAGTGACTGGAAATGGCAGGCGCTGGCGGTGTGCCCCGAGCAATTGCCGAGCCTGCACAAACCCGGAGAAACCCTCGGCCACATTACCGCCGAGGCCGCTCGCCATACGGGTATTCCCGAAGGCTTGCCGCTGATTGCTGCGGGGGCTGACAAGGCCTGTGAAGTGGTCGGGTCCGGCGTGGTCGATGCGAGCACGGTGTGCTTGTCCTACGGCACCACGGCGACGATCACCAGCACCCGATCGCGCTATCTGGAAATCGTCCCGTTGATCCCACCATATCCATCGGCGGTGCCGGATCAGTACAACTGCGAGGTGATGATTTATCGCGGTTACTGGATGGTCAGTTGGTTCAAGAACGAGTTCGGTTTGCGCGAGATGCAGCAGGCCAAAGAGCAGGGTATCGAGCCTGAGCAGTTGTTCGATGCACTGGTTGATGCGGTGCCGCCGGGTTCGATGGGCCTGATGCTGCAACCGTATTGGTCGCCGGGGATTCGAGAGCCGGGTGTCGAGGCGAAAGGCGCGATGATCGGCTTCGGTGATGTGCATACCCGTGCGCATATTTATCGGGCGATTCTGGAAGGGCTGGCGTATGCGTTGCGCCAGGGCATGGAGAATATCGAGCGGCGTTCGAAGGTCTCGATCAAGCGGTTGCGCGTGGCCGGTGGCGGCTCGCAGAGTGATGCGGCGATGCAGCTGACGGCGAACATTTTCGGCCTGCCTGCGGAGCGTCCGCATGTGTATGAGGCGTCCGGTCTGGGCGCGGCGATTTGTTGTGCGGTGGGGTTGGGGCTGCATGCGGATTTCCCTACGGCGATCGCTTCAATGACCAGAGTAGGGGCTGTCTTCACCCCACAACCCGATGCGCAAAAAATCTACGAGCAACTGTACAAAGAGGTCTACCTGCGCATGTATCGCCAACTCAAACCGCTGTATCAGAGCATCCGCAAAATCACCGGCTATCCCGCCTGAAAGAACACCACAAATCCCCTGTAGGAGTGAGCCTGCTCGCGATAGCGGTGTGTCAGCCAACATCTATTTGACTGACACACCGCTATCGCGAGCAGGCTCACTCCTACAGGGGCGGTGGTGTTTTTGATATCGGGTAATTGGCGCCATCGGAGACTTTTTCTGGTGAGATCGGACAGTGTCAGCGGCGGGGTCGGTTGTTAGGCTCATCCCCCACGGCACCGCCAATAAGAACGAAAAGCAATGAAGCTGACCTTCCTCCTGTTGCTGCTTTGTGCAACCGCCCCGAGCGCCTGGGGCTGGTCGAACCATACGGTCGGCAGCTATCTGGCGTTGCAGGATCTGCCGGCGTTGCGCGATGCGCCAGCGGTCGAAGTCGAGCCACTGGAGCAGTTTCTCACCGAGCAATATCCGGCCGTGCTGGCATTGTTGGAACAACAGGAAAGCTTCGCCCGCGCGCACTTCACTCAGTACCCGCCACGACCTGACAACCTGAAATTGCCCGCAGTGCCGAGTGACAATTTACGCCACGACTTTCTCACTGCGCTGCGCATCAACCCCGAGATTCACTTGGCAATGGTCATCCAGCCATTACCCGGCAAAGACCTGCCCGAGCGCGAGCATCTGCAAGCTAACCAGGTCATGGTCGAACAAACCCTGTCACCGTGGAATCGTCAGCGTTTCATCGTCATTGCCAATCACGAAAAAGTTGCCCCGCTGGCCGTGCTCGCCAGCGCTGCTGATGAGCCGGATTACGGCCACGACATCAATCTGTTCAGCGACAACCCCGGCAACGTCGGCGCGATCTACGGCTTCGGCCCGCAACCGTTCGGTGATGCGCGTTTCCAGTACAGCTCACAGGCGCCGTTCCACATGGGCTTCTTCCATGAAAGCGCGGTGGTCTACGCCGCTGCCGGTTTCCTCGAACGCAGCTGGCCGGACTGGCGCGCGTATCAGTACATGGGCCTAGCGCGACTGGCGTTTGCCAGCGGTCATCGGTATTGGGGGTATCGCTTTCTTGGCTGGGGCCTGCACCACATTCAAGACCTGACCCAGCCGTATCACGCCAAACCATTGCCGGGCGTCAACCTTGCCAATCTTCTTCTGCTGGAAGGCAAGGCAATCGCCGGTTTCGCCGCCGACAAACAAGCCTCCATCGAGCGCGTCGCGACCCGGCACATGGAAGTGGAGAAATATCAGTCGACCTGGCTGCGCCGCGTGCTGCATGCCGGTCAGCCGCATCCGATGCTCGCGGCTTACGCCGATGTGGCTCAGGACAAAAGTTACCCGCCGTACTCGGTCGACTACCTGCGCGAAGTGGTCAGCGCCGAAGCCGTCAACGACTCCGCCGCCTTCGACGAAGCCATCGGCCAGTGGCTGGAAACGGTGCCCGTCAGCAGTGATTTCAGCAGCGGCAATCAGCTGCAACGAGAAGACTTCGACCACCCGGCACTCAACCAGCAGTTGTTCAGGTTGCTCGGACATTTCGGCGCTCACAGCCGGATTTACGTCAGCGCGGGTTTGGCGCCGTAGTGCGCCGCAACGCACACCACAACAATAAAAAACAGGCAAGGAGGAACAGATGATCAACACTCGATTGCGCCTGACGGGCGCCGCGCTCCCCGGTGTCGGCCTGGCAGGGCTGCTGCAGTTGTGCGCAGTCGATGCGGCGCACGCGGTGGAGTTCAGCCTGATGGACAAACAGGTCACCGGCTCCCTCGACACGACCTTGTCTTACGGTCGTTTGTGGCGGGTGCAGGGCCGCGACAAGACTAACGATGACGTCAACACCAACGACGGCAATCGCAACTTCGATACCGGGCTGGTTTCCGAGGTGTACAAGATCACCTCCGAGCTTGAGGCCAACTATCAGAACTACGGCGTGTTCGTGCGCGGCACCGCGTTTTACGACACGCAACTGATGGACAAGCGCAACGACTACTACGACAACAACAGCCCCTCGCAACCGAGCCAGAGCTACCCGCAGGACAACCATTTCACCAGCCAGACTCGCGACATCGCCGGCAGCCGCATCGAGATGCTCGACGCCTACGTGCACGGCAGCTGGGACGTCGCGCAGATGCCGGTGACAGCGCGCGTCGGTCGGCAGGTATTCAACTGGGGCGAGGGGATTTTCTATCGCGGCGGGATCAACACCACCAATCCGGTGGATGCCGCCAAGTACCGCTTGCCCGGCGCCGAAGTCAAGGAAGTGCTGGTGCCGGTCGAGGCGCTGAGCTTCAACATCGGCCTGACCGACTCGCTGACCATGGAGAGTTTCTACCAGACCAACTGGAAGGAAACCCGCATCGACCCGGTCGGCACCTTCTACTCGCAGACTGACCTGTTCGCCGACGGTGGCAACACCGGTTACAACAACTTCAGCGGCACGGCGCTCGACACGCCGGTTCCGGGATTCGGCAACGTCATCGGTTTGTACAGCGCGCTGGGTAACAACCCGTTGCTCAACTCCGCCCTGCAAACCACAGGCCTGTACGCCAACGGCGTGACACCGGCCTACGGCAACACACTGAAAGTGGCGAGCATCGGCAAGGACTACAACGCGCGCAACGATGGCCAGTTCGGTTTTGCCTTTCGCTACATCGCCGAGCAGCTCAACAGCACCGAGTTCGGGTTGTACATGGTCAATTACCACGCCAAGGAACCGACCATCGCGGCGGATCTGGGCGGGTATAAAGGCATCGACATGGATGCGCTGACCAACCTGTTGTCCGGTGTCGCCGGCAGTCAGGCCGGGGCGCTGGCCAATGGGTTGGCGACTGCCGACGTGATGGGCAATATCCAGGCGCATCGGCGTTATGCCGAAGACATCCGCATGTACGGTTTCAGCTTCAACACCACATTGGGCGAGGCGTCGGTGTTTGGTGAAATTGCTTATCGGCCGAATCTGCCGATCGGCGTTGCGGCGACCAACGATTTGATTGGCGACCTGGCCAACGGCGCGGCGGCGGCAGTGACGGGCAAGTCGATCAACGTCGGCGGGCAGATGGTCACCCTCGACAGCCAGATCAATAACGCCGAGCGCGTCGAAGCGTTCAACACCTCGCTGGGGACCATCTACAACTTCGGCCCCACGGCTTCGTTCGACTCGCTGTTCGGCATCTTCGAACTGGCCTCCGAACACCTGCGCGGCAGCAGTCTGCAGTACACCGCGTATGACGGCAGCCGTCGCTTCTACGCCGGCACCGGTAACTATTCCTATGTGTCTGGCGGTGATCGCGACGATCAGGTCAACCGCAATTCCTACAGCTACACGGCGATGCTCAACGGCACCTGGAACGATGTGTACGCCGGGGTCAACGTCTCGCCGTACATCGTTTACAAGGACGACTTCGAGGGCAACAGCTATCAGGCCGGCAACACCATCGAAGGTCGCAAGGCTTACACGCTGGGGATCAAGGCCAACTACCAGAACAAGCTCGAAGCCGAACTGCAATACACCGAGTTCTATGGCGGCGGGCAAAACAACGGCATTCGCGACCGCGACAACGTCGGGTTCAACCTCAAGTATTTCCTTTGATATCCAGAACACAGGCGCACCCCCTGTAGGAGTGAGCCTGCTCGCGATAGCGGATTTTCAGTCGCTGTAGATGTTGTCTGACACACCGCTATCGCGAGCAGGCTCACTCCTACAGGGGATCTACGGTGATTTGCAGACCTCACTCCCGTTTCGGAGATCGATTATGTTTCACACTTCAAGATTGACCAAAGCTTCGCTAGGGCTTGTGTTGGGCCTTGCCGCCAGCACCGCTCTGGCCGCCATCACCCCACAACAAGCCGAACAACTGAAAACCACCCTGACCCCCATGGGCGCCGAGCGTGCCGGCAACGCCGCCGGCACCATCCCCGCGTGGACCGGCGGCATCACCCAAGCCCCGGCCGGCTACAAACCCGGCCAGCACCACCCCGATCCCTACGCGGCGGACAAACCGCTGTTCACCATCACCAAAGCCAATCTCGACCAGTACAAAGCCCACCTCAGCCCCGGTCAGATCGCGCTGTTCAACAGCTACCCCGACACTTTCCAGATGCCGATCTACCCATCCCGGCGATCCGGCTCAGCGCCGCAATGGCTGTACGACAACACCCTCAAGAATGCGACCTCGGCCAAATTGCTCGAAGGCGGCAGCGGCTTCTCCGATGCTTACGGCGGCGTGCCGTTCCCGGTGCCCAAGGACGGCGTTGAAGTGCTGTGGAACCATATCACTCGCTATCGCGGTATCTACGTCGTGCGCCGCGCCTCCGAAGCGCCGGTCCAGCGCAACGGCAGTTTCGCGCTGGTGACCTCGCAGCAGGAAGCGCTGTTCAATTACTACCGCCCGAACGGCCAGTTCGCCGACCTGAAGAACATCCTGTTCTACTACCTCGCCTTCGTGAAAAGCCCCGCACGATTGGCCGGCGGTGCCGCACTGGTGCACGAAACCCTCGACCAACTCAAAGACGCACGCCAAGCCTGGATCTACGACGCCGGCCAACGTCGCGTGCGCCGCGCACCGAACCTCGCCTACGACACGCCGATCGCGTCCTCCGATGGACTGCGCACCGCCGACGACACCGACCTGTTCAACGGCTCGCCGGACCGCTACGAGTGGAAGCTCAAGGGCAAACAGGAAATCTACATCCCCTACAACAACTACAAAGTCGCCAGCCCCGAGGTGAAATACGCGCAACTGCTCACCCCGGGCCACCTCAACCCGCAATACACCCGCTATGAACTGCACCGCGTGTGGGTGGTGGAAGGCAACCTGAAACCGGGCTCGCGGCACATCTACTCCAAACGCGTGCTGTTCCTCGATGAGGATAGCTGGGGCGCGGCACTGGTCGATCAGTACGATGGGCGAGGGGAGTTGTGGCGCGTATCGATGGCCTACCTGAAAAACTTCTACGACCTGCCGACCACGTGGAGTGCGCTGGATGTTTTCCACGATTTGCAGGCGCGTCGTTACTACGTGCAGAACCTTGATAACGAAGAAGCGGAGACGGTGGATTTCGCGCAGCCGGTGCCGGAGGATGCTTACTTCATGCCGTCGGCGTTGCGGCAGCGGGGTACGCGGTAAGTGATTGCGCTGGCTGTTCTTGGGCGGATGGATGTTAGTCTCGATCAATGATTTTTAGTTGATAGCAGGAGTCATCATGGCCAGCATCACAATTCGAAATATTGATGGTCCGCTCATGGATCAGTTACGGATTAACGCGGCCCGGAACGGAAATTCCATCGAGGAAGAAGCTCGCATGATTCTGGGGCGAGCATTGATTAGAAGGGATAGCGCTGGAGGCTTGGGTAGCCGGATTCGCCAGCGCTTTTCCTCGGTCGGAGGGATCGACCTTGGTTTGCCTTCACGGCAGGAAAAAGCCAGGGTTATGGATTTTCCAGATTGCTGATGCTCGAAATGCGCACGCGCTGAAGAATACCTTCATGTAGGAGCTGCCGAAGGCTGCGATCTTTTGATCTGGCTTCTGATTTGTTCAAAAGCGAAGATCAAAAGATCGCAGCCTGCGGCAGCTCCTACATTAGGCGGAGTTTTTTCCGGGACATCGGGGTGATGGGGCGGACGCAATCGCGAGCAGGCTCACTCCTACATGGGAATTGGCGTCGCCCACATAATCTGTGATCGACGCGTTACCTGTAGGCCTTCGCCTGCTCGCGATTCGGTTGTAGCTTCAGCGCGAAATCAGGATCAAACGCGGAAGTGGCTGACCATCTGCTGCAACTGACCACCCAGACGCGCCAGTTCAACACTCGACGCCGCCGTCTCATCACTCGCCGCAGCGGTCTGTTCCGACACGTCGCGCACGTTGATGATGCTGCGGCTGATCTCTTCAGCCACGGCGCTCTGCTGTTCGGCAGCAGCAGCGATCTGCTGGTTCATCGACTGGATGTTCGACACCGTACGGGTGATGTTTTCCAGCGATGCACCAGCCTTGCGCGTCAGCGCCACGCTGCTGTCGGTCAGCGCACGGCTGTTGCTCATCACGGCCGAGACTTGCTGGGTGCCGTTCTGCAGACCGGCGACCAGGCCTTCGATTTCTTCGGTGGATTTCTGCGTACGCTGGGCCAGACCACGAACTTCATCGGCGACCACGGCAAAACCACGACCGGCTTCACCGGCACGTGCGGCTTCGATCGCGGCGTTGAGGGCCAGCAGGTTGGTCTGTTCGGCCACTGCCTTGATCACGTCCATGACGCTACCAATCTTGTCGCTTTCCTGTTGCAGCACGCTCATGGCTTCGGTGGAACGCACCACTTCGCTGGCCAGACGTTCGATCTGGGCGATGGCTTCGTTGACCACTTTGTCGCCTTCACGGGCTTCGCCGTCAGCGGCGGCAGCGGCTTGTGAGGCTTCTTCGGCGTTGCGCGCGACTTCCTGCACGGTGGCGGTCATTTCGTGCATTGCGGTGGCGACCTGATCGGTCTCGACTTTCTGGCTGTTCACACCGGCGCTGGTCTGCTCGGTCACAGCGGACAGTTCTTCGGCGGCGCTGGCGATCTGGGTGACGCCGTCGCGGATACCGCTGATCAAGTCACGCAGGGTCACGCCCATGCGTGCGATGCCTTGTTGCAGCACGCCGAGTTCGTCGCGGCGGGTGACGGTGACGTTCTGGGTCAGGTCGCCGCTGGCGATGCGCTCGACCACGGCCAGGGTTTCTTGCAGCGGACGGGTGATCTGACGGGTGATGATTACCGCAGCAATCACGCCGACCAACAGCGCCAGCAGGGTGCTGATCAACTGGAAAGTACGTGCCTGAGCGCTTTCTACATCACGACGATCAAGCTGGATCTGATACAGCTGCTCGCTCGTAGTGACGATGGCGGCGCCCTGATCAGTCATTTCTTTGCGCGCCTGCACCGCGTCGGTGTTGGCGTTTTTGTACGCCATCAATGCGCTGCGATAGTTGACCAGTGCGGTTTCCAGTTGACGCAGGGCGTCTTGCTGCGAGTCAGCAAAATGCACGTTCAGTTGCTTGAGGCTGGCAATGGCGGCGTCGATCTGGCGGACGGCTTTCTGCTCGGTTTCGGCGTTGCTGGTGGCGGTGTAGCCGCGCACTTCGTAGCGCGCGAGGATGAACGCTTCCTTGGCGGCGGTTATCGCCTGGAACTGTTCGAAACGCTGCTCGCTCATGTCCATCTGCTGCACGCGTTTGCTGATCGATTCGATCTGGTTGTACGCGGTCTCGGCACTCACGCTCATGCTGTCGCGCGCGCTGTTGCCGGTGCGATAGGCGTTGCGCATTTTGTTCAGCGAGGTCTGGTATTCAGCGATGGTCGCTGCCTGCTCTTTGAGCAGTTTGACGTTTTCCGGGCTCTTGAAGCTGTTGATCAGCTTCTGTTGCTGCGCGGCGAAGCTTTCGAGGGTGGTTTGCACATTCTGTGCGGCGGTTTCATCGCCATTGGTCAGCATGTATTGCAGGCGCACCACGCGCAGTTTGGTCAAACCGGCATTGAGCTGGGTGATGTCACTCATCCAGTTGCTGCGGTCGATCAGGCCACCGAGGCTGGTCCAGCCCGTCAGGGCCAGCACGCAGGTCAGGGCCAGCACGAGGCCGAAGCCCAGGCCCAGTTTCATGTTCACGCTGATGTTGCCGAACCAGCTATTCATCAAAAATCCTCCAGAAACGTTGGGTTTCTTGTCGTCGGTTAGGCTGGAAGATTGTTGTTTTTTTGAGCCAGCAAGGGTGTTAGCAGGACTGTATCGGCCGCATTTCCCAGAGCTGAAAGGATTTTGTCCTACGGAATTTGTAACACCGGATCCCAAGACTTTTTTCACATGGGTTTCACTGGCTGCCCACGCGCGCCTCTGTACCTTCGCCGCATCGAATGAACCCGAGATGCACAGTGGCGAGGCGGTTTTTGTGGAATTGAGACTGAGTCTGTTCGGCGTCAAACGCTCGATCGATCTGAGCTTTTTAGCGCGTTTTCGCAACACTTGGGTGGTGTTGGCGGCATCAGTGTTGGTGATCCCGCTGACTCTGTGGTTGCTGGCGCCGGCGGCGGTGCCGGACCTGGCCCACGGCAATGTCGCCGGTGCGCAAGCGTTGGCGACAGGTTGGGCTAAGGGTGAGATGATCGTGCTGGTGCGTCATGTCGAGCGCTGCGATCACTCCAAAGCTGCCTGCCTGAGTGGCAATGACGGTATTACCGATCGCTCGCGCAGTGTCGCGGTGGCGGTTGGTGCCGGGTTCGAACAACTGGGCCTGAACAACGCCGACATCTACAACAGCCCGTCTATGCGCACGGTGCAGACGGCCGGCTACATGTTCAATCATGCCGCCAGCGGTGACGACTGGTTGATCAACTGCCGGGGGCGCATGTTGCAGGATGCGCTCGCCCACAAGATCCCGGGGCGCAACCTGATTCTGGTGACCCACAGCGAGTGCATGGCGCAAATCGAGAAAGACCTCAACGTACCGACTTCGAGCGCGGGTTATGGCTCGTCGTTGTTTGTCTCCGCTGCCAGCCCGGCGGCTCCCAAGATGCTCGGCTTTATTGAAGCCTCCGACTGGCGCACGGTGAATACCCGATGAAATCCCGCTTCTACGCTTACAACTTTGGTATTCCGCTCGCTTGTGCGGCGCTGGTGTTCCTGATGTTCGACATGACCAAAATCGACATCGCCTTCAGTAACCTGCTGTTCGATCCGCTGACCCAGACCTTCCCGCTCGACAAAATCCACTTCTTTGAAAAGCTCACGCACAAATGGGCGCGGATCATTCCCAACTGGACGGCGGAAATCGCCCTGATCGGCGCGCTGCTATCGGTGCTCTGGCCGTTGGTCAATCCGTACAAACGTCCGCGACTCGGCGCAATGCTGGAGCGCAGCAAAGTCGCGCCAGTGCTGCGATTTGCCGCTGATCACCGTAGGGATTTTCTGTTTGTGGTGGTCGCATTTGCCGTTTGCACCGGGGTGATTCACTTCCTCAAATCCCACACCAGCGTTTACTGCCCGATCGAGACCACGCTGTACGGCGGCAAAATGGCTCACGTTGAGTGGTACAGCAATTTTCAACTGTTCCATGAAGCGGGTAGTGGCCGGTGCTGGCCGGGTGGTCATGCGTCGGGCGGCTTCACCATGCTGGCGCTGTATTTCGTGGCGCGACGTTATCAATGGCGTTTTTCCAGTGCCATCTTGTGGGGTTCGCTGCTGCTGGGATTGGTTTACGGCACCACCCGCGTCCTGCAGGGCTGGCATTACATGTCCCACACGTTTTGGGCCGGAATCTTTGTCTGGCTGGCGTGTTTGCTGACAGCGTTGGCGTTCTATGGGCGGGCTCGGCTGGATTTGCCAGTGCTGGGCAAGCGTGAGCAGAAAGCTTTCAGTGCTGAGGTCTCTCTCTGAACCCGTTCGGATCAAATGAAAAACCCGCCAATCATCGGCGGGTTTTTTTATGGGGCTGCGCAGGCCCTCAATAGCCGACGAAGTAATACGGTTGTCGTCCGACTATCATGGTCTTGAGCACTTTCAATGGGGCTGCGGGTTCGCTGTCGCCGGCCATCACCGCGACATGCGAGGGTGATGCCGCGAGAAAATCTCGTAACTGCGCTTCGGTATCCAGGCCTTTGAGTACTTGCTGGGTATAGAAGACCGTGGCGCCACCGACCCGCTCATTGGCCTGAAACAGCGCGACTTGGTGCCCGGCGGTTTGCAGCGATTGAATCTCTGCACTCAACGGCAGGAACGAAAGCTTTTTGTCGGCATGAGGCAACGCCCACTGCGCGGCGGCGAGGTAACTGCCGATCACCAGCGTGAGCACACCGACTGCCAGTGTCTGACGCTGCCGGGCAATTCGGCCTACGAATCCATTACCGGATTCATACTGCTTCAAGCGCTCGAACAGCACGCCTGCATACTCCGCTGCGATCACCGCGGCGGCCGGTGTCATCGACATCAGGTACACCGTGCGTTTGCTCGACGCCAACGTCAGCATGATGAACTGCGCCACGATCCACAGGCTGAAAAACAGCAGGTAACGATTGGCCTTCAGGTGTTTGCGGAAATGCCAGAGCCCCAGGTACACCAGAATATTCCACGGCAGAAAGGCTTCCGGCAGTTTGGCGAGGTAGTAGTAGAACGGTTCGTAGTGCCCGGCCTCGACGAACGAACCGCTGAAGCGCCCGACGCTGTTGGTCAGCAGCACTTCTCTGACGGCCTGTGCGCCGCCGTGCTGGAAGAGGATGACGAGCCAGATCAGCAGCGGAATCAAACCGAGCAGGGTCAGGAAACCCGGTCGCAGCCAGTCAGCGATTTTCAGTCGTTGGTCCATCAGGTTGTCGGCCAGCAGATAGGCAAAAATCACCACTCCCGGCATGGCCAGCCCCAGCACACCTTTGCTCAACGTGGCGATGGCGATCCCGACGACAAACAGCAGCGAGTTGCCCAGAGTCGATGCCCGCTGCGCCTGATAAAAGACCAGCAGCGCGGTGGTCACGCCGAGTGCGAGCAGCGCATCCTCACCGACGCCGCGCACATTGCTCCAATAACTGGCCATGGTCGCGAGCAGAATGCCTGCGGTCCAGGCAATCATTTTCGGTCGCTCGAAACGCCGTAACATGCCGTACAGCAGCATCACACTGAGCAAACCGGCAACGGCCGACGCCAGCCGCACGGCCCACGGTGAAACACCGAACACGCGCATGGCGCCAGCATCCAGCCACAGGCTCAGCGGTGGTTTTTCCAGAAACGGTTCGCCGAACAACCGAGGCGTCACCCAGTCGTCGTCCAAGTGCATCTCCATGGCGATACCGGCGACGCGGGCCTCAGTGGAGCCTTGCAATTGGTGGCCACCCAGCGCGAAGAAAAACAGCAGGGCGGCAAGCAGAAACAGCGAAGTGGCGGCACGCGACATAGGTTTCAGGCAACCGGAAGGGGCGGGAGGCCTGAGCATACGTCGGCAATCCTGAACAAATTGTGAAGCTAGGCCAGTTGTCGCGACCAACGCTTCTCCGGCGTTTCGAACAGCGGATTGACCAGCGCCGTCAGCACATGATCCTGCCAGCGCCCGGCAATGTTCAGATACGCCTTGGCGTAACCCTCGCGCTCGAAGCCCAGGCGCTCCAGCAAACGTGCACTGCGCTCATTGCCGGGAATGTAGTTGGCCATGATCCGGTGCAGGTTCTGGCTGTCGAACATGTAAGCGATGCCAGCCTCCAGCGCTTCCTGCATCAAGCCCTGACCCTGTTGGGCCTCGTCGATGTGATAACCCAGATAACACGCCTGAAAGGCTCCGCGAATGATGCCGCTGAAATTGCAGGCGCCGATCATCTGCTGGCCGTCCGGGGTCAGCAGCGCGAAATGCATGGCCAGCCCGGCCTCGAATGCGCTGGCCTGCACGTCAAGGCGCCGGCGAATTTGCTCGGTGGAAAAATATTCAGTGGTGCGGATGGGCGACCATGGCGCCAGGTGGCGCAGGTTGCGTCGGTAGAACTCGCTTTCCAGCTCGGCCTGCTCCGGTGCAAGTATCGCGAGCGTCAGGCGTTGGCAGGGCAGGGTCAACAGCGGCATCGGGCGCTCCGGCTTGTGGGATCTGCTCGCAGAGTCGCGCAATCACTGGGGTTACGGCAAGTTGTGACGAAGAAGGGGTTTTGTTTCAGGCAAAAAAAAGGTTCTTCACGGAATCCCGGGAAAGACAGAAACAAGAACGCCGATTTGATTGATGATGTTCGTGCGAGCAAACACATCTAACAAACCGGCGTTCTTATGCGCGATATTAATACTTTCCTT
>NZ_FYDN01000024.1:0-55064 GCF_900187485.1 Pseudomonas sp. Irchel s3a12 | reverse complement strand
CATCCCGAACTCAGCAGTGAAACGATGCATCGCCGATGGTAGTGTGGGGTTTCCCCATGTGAGAGTAGGTCATCGTCAAGATTAAATTCCGAAACCCCAATTGCGAAAGCAGTTGGGGTTTTGTTTTAGTAGAAGTAACTGTTTTTGCTGGCTCGTTACCGTGTTGACGGGCCAGATAAAGAATTTCTTGACGACCATAGAGCGTTGGAACCACCTGATCCCATCCCGAACTCAGCAGTGAAACGATGCATCGCCGATGGTAGTGTGGGGTTTCCCCATGTGAGAGTAGGTCATCGTCAAGATTAAATTCCGAAACCCCTGTCTGCTAACGCAGACAGGGGTTTTGTCATTTCAGGGCCTGCAAAACCGATGATCAGAAAGCTTTACGTGTCTTGCTGATACGTCGGGCCTGCCATTTGCGCCACCAGATGTAGACGCCAGTCCCCGACAAGTCTGCAATCAAAGCGGCTAGCACCGTGATCATCACTTACCCCTTAACACCAATGATTCGACCTCCATGTAACGGCACCTGCAACCGGTAAAACTGCTCTCCCAACGTCCCCTGCCCAGCAATCTCCTGCCCTGACAAGCGCCCGTCCGTACCATGAAATCACAACCAGAATTTGCAATTGCCGCTCCAACATTGCTCGTGAAAAACACCGTGACGAACGCTCTGGCACGCCGTTGGGCGGGAATCTGGCAGAAATACCATCCATTTCCTGTGTGGCCCTAAGATTTCTCCGACACGTGCCGACAGACTGGTGAGACATGCGTGCACCAAAGTAGAGCGGCTAGTAGAACGCTGCCTGCACTGTACATGGAATGTTGCATCCGGAACGCATCCCCACTTTTGGCATAAGAAGTCCCATGAAATGAATCTCAAGTTCAGCCATAAAATCCTGTTGGCCGCCTCGGGCGTCGTGGTCCTGGCGTTCGCGCTGTTCACCCTCTACAACGACTATCTGCAGCGAAACACCATTCGCCAGAACCTCCAGTCTTCCGTGCAGCAGGCCGGTGATCTGACCGCCAGCAGCGTGCAGAACTGGATGAGCGGGCGGATTCTGGTGCTGGAAAACCTCGCGCAGAACGTTGCCCATCAGGGCAAGGACGCGGATTTCCCGGGCCTGGTCGATCAACCAGCGTTCACCTCGAACTTCCAGTTCACCTATGTCGGTCAGGCCAACGGTGTGTTCACCCAGCGCCCTGACGCGAAGATGCCGGACGGCTATGACCCGCGTCAGCGCCCTTGGTACAAGCAAGCAGTCGCTGCCGACAAAACCATGCTGACGCCGCCGTACATGGCGGCCGTCGGTGGCTTGGTGGTAACCATCGCCATGCCGGTGAAAAAGAACGGCGAACTGCTCGGCGTCGTCGGTGGTGACCTGAGCCTGGAAACCCTGGTGAAGATCATCAACTCGGTGGACTTCGGTGGCCTTGGCCATGCGTTTCTGGTCAGCGCCGACGGTCAGGTGATCGTCAGCCCGGACAAAGATCAGGTCATGAAAAACCTGAAAGACATCTACCCGAACACCAGCGTGCGCATCGAGAAGGGCAACCAGAACGTCGTGCTCAACGGTCAGGAACGTATTCTGTCGTTTACCCCGGTCAGCGATCTGCCGAATGCGCAGTGGTACATCGGTCTGTCGATCGATCGCGATAAAGCCTACGCCGCACTCAGCCAATTCCGCACCTCGGCGCTGATCGCGATGTTTGTTGCTGTGGCTGCGATTGCGCTGCTGCTGAGCCTGTTGATCAATGTGTTGATGCGTCCGCTGACCACCATGGGTCGTGCGATGCAGGACATCGCTCAGGGTGAAGGCGATCTGACCCGTCGTCTGGTGGTTGAGAGCAAAGACGAATTCGGTGAATTGGGCAGCGCATTCAACCAGTTCGTTGAACGGATTCACGCGTCGATTTCCGAAGTGTCCTCGGCAACCCGCCACGTGCATGACTTGTCGCAGCGCGTGATGGCGTCGTCCAACGCTTCGATCGTCGGTTCTGACGAACAAAGCGCGCGCACCAACAGCGTGGCTGCCGCTATTAACGAGCTGGGCGCCGCCACTCAGGAAATTGCGCGCAACGCCGCCGATGCTTCGCAACACGCCAGCGGCGCCAGCGAGCAGGCTGATGACGGTCGTCAGGTGGTCGAGCAGACGATTCAAGCGATGACAGAGTTGTCGCAGAAGATCAGCCTGTCGTGCACGCAGATCGAAACCCTGAACGCCAGCACCGACAACATCGGCCACATCCTCGATGTGATCAAAGGGATTTCGCAGCAGACCAACCTGCTGGCACTTAACGCCGCAATCGAAGCGGCGCGTGCCGGTGAAGCCGGACGTGGTTTTGCCGTGGTGGCGGACGAGGTGCGAAACCTTGCCCATCGCACCCAGGAGTCGGCGGAAGAGATCCACAAAATGATCACGTCGTTGCAGATTGGTTCGCGGGAAGCGGTGACCACGATGAACGCCAGTCAGGTGTCCAGCGAGCAGAGCGTGGAAGTGGCCAATCAGGCCGGTTTGCGTCTGGTCAGCGTGACTCAACGTATCGGTGAAATCGACGGCATGAACCAATCGGTGGCAGCGGCCACTGAAGAGCAGACCGCGGTTGTGGAAACCCTCAACGTCGACGTTAACCAGATCAACCTGCTGAACCAGCAGAGCGTCGCCAACCTCAATGAAACGTTGAAGGATTGTGATGCGTTGTCGCAGCAGGCCAATCGTCTGAAGCAGTTGGTCGACAGCTTCAAGATCTGACCTGAAGTCAGACCGCGTTATCGTTCATCGCGAGCAGGCTCACTCCTACAAATTAACCGGGCTCCATCTGAAGGAACCCGATCAACTGTAGGAGTGAGCCTGCTCGCGATAGCGGTCTAGAACTCCCCGCCAAGCTCAAGCCTTAAACAAACAGCTTCAGCACATTCCCCATCGCATCATCCGCAAACCCCTGCACAAAATCCTTGAACCCTGGCAGTGCCTCTTCACCGCCCGCAGCCGGCTCGGCAATGATCGTCCACGTCGCCCGAGACTTACCCGCGCCCAGCGATTCTACATTCATCGCCGCCCACAGATTCGCCACCCCCAACGTGTTGTAAATCGTCGTCCAGGTCATGCATCGGGCCTGCTCATCGCGGGAGTTGAGTTGCTCGACCACCACGTTGCCATCCTTGAAGCATTTTTTGCGCAGCGAGGACACACCCTCGCCGATTGTTTCGATGTGCGACAGCGCCGGAATGAAGCGGTCGAAACCGCCGAATTGGCCGACCACTGCCCAGACCTGCGCCGCGTCTGCCGGCACTTCTACCGAAGACGCAACGTGGTAGCCATGCGGGTTTTTGATCAGGGTGTCGGGTTGCAGAGTGCTCATGGTGTTGCTCCTGTTTGATGGATCAGATGAAGTTAATTTCTTTCAGGTAATCGCAGCCACGACGCAGCAGTGCCGGGGATTTCTGTGGGTAGTGCGCGCCCATCAACTGCACGCCGGCCTCAGCGTTGGCATGGCCAATCAGGGAGATGTCGCCGATGTCTTCTTCGAAGCCGTTGAGGTAGAAACCGAGCACGCCGAACAGCGCGTTGTCGGCATCGACACGCCCGAGCTGCTGCTGCCAGTCGGCGACGCTGACCAGTGCGAACTTGCTGCCGGTTTCGCGGAACGAAGCGACGTAGGCATCCCAGCTCAATGGCTCGGGGTTATGCAGGTTGAACACTGCACGTTCGGGTGAATAACGGCTGGCGTGGAAGGCAATGAAGCGGGCAAGAAAGTCCACTGGCATCAGGTCGAAATTCAGCGCGAAGGCCGGCACCTGGCCGAGCTGGATCGAGCCTTTGAGCATCAGCATCAAACGGTTTTTGTGCGGCTGACAAACACCGCTGAGGCTGTTGAAACTAATGTTGCCGGGGCGATACAGATTGACCCGTACACCGCGTTCCCGCGCCCGTTCGAGGATGCGTTCGCCGACCCATTTCGACAGGTTGTAGCCGTTGCGAATATAGATCGGTGGGGTCGTGGCGGCTGGCAGTTCCAGCACCCGTCCAGCATCGTCCACCGTGCTGGAAGCCGACAGCGTCGAGACGAAGTTGAAAACCTTTTTGCTCTGCCCTTCGCACAAGCGCAGCAGGGCGAAAATCGGTTCGACGTTGTCCGCCGCCAGCGACTCGTAATCGAGTACGTGATTGACGTTAGCGGCGTTGTGCACCAGTGCGCCGAACTCGCGATCCAGGCGCTGATAGTCGTCGTCATTCAGGCCCAACTGCGGGCGCGTAATATCCGCCGCGTAAACCCGCACGCGACTCAGATCCAGATGCTCCAGGCGGTTTTCACGCAGTGACTCGGCAAAGCGTTGCACCGCAGTTTTACCGCCGCCGTCGCGCACCAGACACGCCACTTCGCTGGCGCCCCAACCGAGCAGCGCCTCAACGATGTGCACGCCGACAAAACTATTGGCGCCGGTTACGATGACTTTATGCACATCGCCCATGTGGCTGATCGGCAGTGGCTCGATTTCCAGTGCACGCTCGGCGTCGGCCATGGCCTGGGCGCTGAGTACGGCGCTGTCATCGGTGCCGCGTACCAGCGTTGCCAGTTTGATGATGGTCGGCAGTTCGATGAAGCGGTTGATCGAAATGCTACGCCCGAACTCCTCACGCAAACGCAGCAACATGCGCGAGAGCAGAATCGAGTGGCCACCAAGATTGAAGAAGCTTTCGTCAGTGGAAATGTCGCTGCTCGGCAGCTCCAGCAACTCCGCCCAGATCTCCAGCAACAGCGCTTCATCGGCATTCACCGGCAGGCATTTCGGCCCGTTGTCCTGCACGCTCACTGGCAGTTCCAGCAGTGCTTTGCGATCGACTTTGCCGTTGCTGGCGAACGGCATGCTCGCCAGCTCGGTCCACGCCACCGGTTGCATGTAGTCCGGCAAAAACTGTCTGGCGTGGGCTTTCAGCGCGTCGCGTGCGGTGTCCGATTGCGCTTGTGCGAGGAACGCGAGAATGCGCCGCTGACTGTCGATCACCACCGCCATTTGCCGGTACAACTGGCTCTCGCGCAGGCAGCGCTCGATCTCTTCCGGCTCGACCCGGAAGCCACGGATTTTTACCTGATTGTCGCGCCGCCCGCACAGTTCGATACCGTGCTCGCCCCACCTGGCCATGTCGCCGCTGCGGTAGGCGCGCAGCGTTTGGCCGTCCGGCAATTGCAGGGTCAGATAACGCTCGGCGGTCTGCTGCGGATTGTTCAGATAACCGAGGCAAACACCGGGGCCGATGATGAACAATTCGCCGACGGTGTGCTCCGCCACCGGTTGCAAATCGTCATCGAGAATCAGCACTTGGCTGTTGGCGATTGGTGCCCCGAGGGTGCGGTTACTGTCGCCCGGTTTGAGCTGGCGCGCGGTGATCAGTACGGTGGCTTCGGTCGGGCCGTAAAGGTTGTGCAGTGTGCCTTGACGGGTCAGTTGCTCAATGACAAACGGCTCGCAGACATCGCCGCCGGTCATCACTTGCACGCCTTCCAGTTGCTCCAGCGGCAGGATGCTCAACAGCGCCGGTGGCAGGAATGCGTGGGTCAGGTGTCGGCGGCGGATCAACGCGACCAGTTGCAATGGATCGCGCCGTTGCGTGTCGTCCGGCACCACCAGTTCGGCACCTTCCAGCAGGGTCGGGAAGATGTCGATCAGTGACGAATCGAAGCTCAGCGACGAGAACTGCAAGACCCGACTCTCGGCCTGCAATTGCACGTAATCGGCGTACCACGCGGTGAAGTGCGCGAGGTTGGCCTGACTGAGCAACACGCCTTTCGGATGTCCGGTGGTGCCCGAGGTATAGAGCGCCATGCACGGTGCATCAAGGTCGGGACGGCGGCGCATTAGCGGTTGGCTGAGATCTGCCTCTGAGCTGTCGATGCGGCTGACGTCCAGCCCCGCCATGGATGCGCTGAGCGGATGCTCGCCATCATGCAGCAACAGCAGCGCGCCAGCATTTTGCAGAATGTATTGCTGACGCTGTAACGGATGACTCGGCTCCAGCGGAAGATACACCGCGCCGCTGCCGAGGATCGCCAGAATCGAGGCAAACAACGCCGGGCTTTTTGGCAGGCAAATGCCGACCACCCACGGTTTTGGCTGTTGCTCGAGCAAGGGCAGCAACCGCTGCTGAAGCGCACGACTGTGAGCGTGCAGTTGGCGATAGCTGATCGACTGTTCGGCGATGTGTAGCGCCGGGCGTTCAGCGTGGTGGATCAAGCTTCGTTGCAGGCGCTCGATCACCGGGATCTGCGCCTCTTCCAGCAGTGTGAGATTGGTCGTGTCGTTGCGGCGATGGACGTAAGCCAGGCTGTCGAGGAACAGCAGGTTTTCCATTCTCTCGAAATCCGGCGCAGTCACTGACGCGGCCTGCTGCAGATAGTCAGCATCACGGGAGAAGCGGCTGACCAGCAACGCCACTTCATCGACCACCTGCGTCAGCACCCGTTGCCGCAGCGCCTGCCCATTGCCGGACGGCTCATCGCCAATCGGCACGCGGCTGATCAGTGACGAGCCAAGGAAACACAGCAAATCGAGTGTCGGCAAACCGGCATGGCTCTGCACGCCGACACCCAAACGCAGATGCAGGTGCGGGATCGAGCAGAAATCGCCGGCGCCGATAAAACCATCGTCGATGATCAGATCCACCGTCGCTGCAACGGCAGCGCTGCGCTGCAATGAGTGACCGTGTTGTTCCAGTTCCTGCGCCAGGTCGGTCATCGCCTGGCTGGTGCCAATCAGCAAAATGTCGAGACGTTTCATGTCGGCCTCCTCATCAAACCAGGTAATCGCGTAACGCGTGCTGCACGCACGGCGTGTCGAGCAGCGAGCTGTTGTGGAAGAACTTGACGATGTTGCCCACCAGCGGATGGTGGCGATTGATCGGGAACGCGAGCCCGGCCATCTCGTCCCTGAGCGAGCGGCGGGTGGTCTCGCTGACCGGCAGTGCGTCGATCAGGCGCAGGTCGAAGGCTTTCTGGATGTCGTTGGTCAGGTAATGGCCGATGAACACCGGCAGAATCTGCGCGATGGTTTCGCGATCCGCCGCGTTGGCGGTGTGCCAATAGATGCGCACCATCCGCGCCCAGAAACTCGAATGGCGACCTTCATCGAGCAAGTGATCGGCCATCAGGCCTTTGATCGACGGCTTGACCGTGTCGTCGCGTGCGAACGCCGCGACATCACCGGTCACGGTGTTTTCGGCGATGGCCACGCAGATCAATTCGACCGCGCTGCGCAGGTGCTCTGGCGCCAGCGCTACTGCCGCAGGAATCGCCCGGCTCAGTTCGATTTCATCGGGGAGCTGAATCGGTTCGATGCCGGTCATCGCCACTGTTTGCTGCATGAAATCCATCGCCACGAGGGCGTGGTAATCCTCGTCGACCACCACGGTCATCGCGTCGTAACGACAGGCAAACGGGAAGGCCACGGCGAAGCGATTCTTGGCGATGCTGCGCGCGGTCTTGTCGACGATCTCGGTCTCGAAAATCACCACGTCGTTGATGAATTTGTACAGCGTCTGTACCAAGGCGAAATCACGCTGTTGCGGGCACTCGCGCAGGAAGGTTTCGCTGAGTACCAGCGGCTGACGACTGAGCGGATAGATCAGCCGTTCGTCGTCTTCGAGTACGCGTCGCGGGCGGGTGCGGATGGTCGCGCGATTCTCCCAGGCGTCGGCAAAGGATTGATAGTCAGCAGCGTTCATTGGGTCACCTCTGCCAACGGCTCGCGCATGCTTACGCGCAGGCCGTCCCACAAGGCGATACGGCTTTCCACGGCGGCAATGGCGCTGGCGTAGACCTCGGCTTCACGTTGCGGGTCGCCGTCGACCAGGCGCTCGAGCAGGTGTTCGGCCGCCGGGCCGTGGTCTTCGGAGTCGACCTCGATGTGCCGTTCCAGGTAATAGCGAAAGGTCGGCGCCTGTTCGATACCGATGCCCCAGTCGTCAAGAATGCGCTGGAACATGGTCGGGATCACGCTCTCGCGACCATGCAGAAACGCCGCCGCCACGCTGTGTCCCGGAGCATGCAGGGCGGTACGCAAAGTATCGCGGACAAACTGCGCGGCAGCCGGATCAACCTCGACGCTTTGCAGCGCGACGTCATAGCTCACGCCTTCCTGTTGCAGGGCGACAAAGCGCTCTACGGCGGTGGTACTC
This sequence comes from Pseudomonas sp. Irchel s3a12, assembly GCF_900187485.1. NCBI lineage: Bacteria > Pseudomonadati > Pseudomonadota > Gammaproteobacteria > Pseudomonadales > Pseudomonadaceae > Pseudomonas > Pseudomonas sp. Irchel s3a12. Next base: position 46,890 of record NZ_FYDN01000024.1, on the reverse strand, counting down.
GCGCCGATTTCGCGCATCGCATCCAAGTACAACTCGAAATGGCTGTAATGCCCCTCGGTCAGGCGATCATCCGATTCTTCACCGAGAACGATCTCGTTGATCAACCGCGCGGCGTGAGGGTCACGCGGCGGTAGCCAGGGCAAACGCGTGCAGGTCAGTTCCTGCTGCAGGCGTTTGGTCAGCGACATGAAATCCCACACGGCAAATACATGGGTTTCCATGAAACGACGCAATACCGATAACGACGTGATCTCGGAAAAGATCGGGTGAATGCTAAGTTCGGCTTTCTTCAGGGTGAGTTGGTGCTTAGTGGGCATCATGATGTCCTTTATCGTTGATATTAAATGGAACTGCTCTGCAACTGCGCAATCAATGGAATTACGACTTACTTGTTTTCTGTCGACGGACGACAGCCTTCCTTCCTGATAGGTAAGTGCGGATCGATATACCTTTGACATGACTTCATGTCTGCCCATAAAGCGCTGCTGCTGCTCCGCAGGCATTGGGCTGCTGCCGAGGTGAAGGGTGAAGTTCAAACTTGGCGAAGAAAAGCTAATACACCGACAAAGTGTTTAACAAGTATATTTTTAATTATTTTAAGTTAGCTGTTTTTTGAAGTTGAGTTGTTCCAATAAAACTTTCAAATAAAGTTTTATTTGGGCGTAGTTGCTCCTTTCGGCGAATAACGGCCAAAATTGCTCAAGAAGAGTGAATGCCTCACTCGAAGCAACTTTCCAGTAATAAGAGTTGAATGATTTAAAAGGGGCGGAAGTTGGCCGTGACCCCGCGCCATGACTTCCTTTTTCCCGTGGCAAGGCTCCTTCCGTAGGTTCCTGGTGCGGGGACTGCGCCGGCAGGGCGGCGCGTCGCCCGTTCTTTATGGGGTGGCGGCTCAAGAGTGCGGGTAAATTTGCGCCACGGCTATGACCGATTCATCAGCGGTAACTTGCAAATATCGGACTGAACGGCGCAGGGAGGTTAGAGCGGACATGTGGATCCGCCCAGCAGAGGGCTGGCGGATCGCTTGGGGATTTGTAAGCGGGTGATTCGCGGGGCGGTGCGCGCTCAGCGCGCAGCTTGGCGGTTTTGCGCGGCAGGGGTAGCGAGATAACGAGTAATCACTTCGACACCGCGATTGAGGTGCTGCTCGAGGAGTTTGATCGACAGTTCAGTGTCGCGATCCAGCACGGCTTGCAACATCGCCCGATGATCGTCCTGGGACAATTTGCCCAGGCCCATGGCCTCAAGGTTGAAGCGCAGAAAACGCTCCTCTTCGTTTAGCCCGTCTTCAACCAGTCGCAGTAAGCGTTGGTTGGGCGCCTTGCTGTACAGGGCCATGTGGAACAAACGGTTGAGTCGGCCGATTTCCGTGTAGTCGTGTTGCGCCTCGAGCTCTTCGATGTACCCGGCTGCGCGTGCGTGGTCGGCAGCGGTCAGCAGCGGAATCGATTGCCGCATGGCTTCGGATTCGAGCAGGATGCGCAGCTCGTAGGTTTCGGTAGCATCACCCTGAATCAATGGCGCAACCACTGCACCTTTATGCGTAGTAACGCTCAGCAGTTCTTGGGCTTCGAGCTGGCGCAACGCTTCGCGCACCGGCATGCGGCTGACACCGAAAAGGTCGGCCAGATCCTGCTGGCGCAGCGCCGTGCCACAGGGCAGACGACCGTCGAGGATTGCTGAGCGCAGGGTTTCTTCGATCACCGAACGGGCCAGATGCGCAGGAATCGGTCCATCGACTTTAATGCTATGCAGCGGTTTGGGCTTCTGTGTCACGACTACGCACCCTGTATGTCGGCCTGATTTGGATCCAAATGACACTAGTGATTGCTCTACAGGTTGTCAAACCTTGTAAAACAATGCGCTGGCAACTGAAGTTTAGCGCGCCGGCGATGATCTCATGGTGCCATTGTTTTTTCGCCGGCTAAGCTTCACCATCAAACGCTTTCCTTCCTGCCCCCCGGAATCCTGCTGTGGCGGTATGTTTCGCGATCCCCCGGACACTGCGCTGGCTAGGCTGCGCACTGCTGCTGGCCGGCGTCATGCTGGGCGGTCTGCATGCCGATTGGGATTTTTCCACGATCAGCCGCAAAGCCACGGCACTTTACGGGCCGCTGGGTGCCGGGCAACAGCGTATCGATGCCTGGCAGAATCTGTTGGCTACGCAGAAACAGGTCAGCGAGATGGAAAAGCTCAAAGTGGTGAACCTGTTCTTCAACAAACAGGTGCGCTATGTCGAAGACATCGATCTGTGGCACGAGGTCGATTACTGGGAAACGCCGATCGAGGCGCTGTGGAAGGGCGCCGGCGACTGCGAAGACTATGCGATCGCCAAGTATTTCAGCTTGCGTCACCTTGGGGTTTCCAGTGACAAGCTGCGCATTACTTATGTCAAAGCGTTGCGCCAGAACCGCGCGCATATGGTCCTGACTTACTATGCCACCCCCGATGCCATGCCTCTGGTGCTCGACAGCCTGATCGACCCGATCCAGCCGGCGTCGCAGCGAACCGATTTGCTGCCGGTCTACTCTTTTAATGCTGAAGGGTTGTACCTGCCAGGCGCCAAGGGCAACAAGAAGGTCGGAGATACCAAACGCCTGTCACGCTGGCAGGATGTGTTGAAGAAAATGCAGGCCGAAGGTTTCCCGGTCGAAACGACTAACTAGGAGCATGCGCTCAGATGTCTTTGTTCAAACAGCTGTTGATCGCTATCTGTCTGTTCCTGGTGGTCGCCTTCACCGGCAGCTTCATGGTCAGTCTGGAGAGCTCGCGCACCCAGTACGTCAACCAGTTGCGTTCCCACGCCCAGGACGCCGCGACGGCGCTGGCGTTGTCGCTGACGCCGAATATCGACGACCCCGCCATGGTCGAGTTGCTGGTCAGCTCGATTTTCGACAGCGGTTATTACGCGAGCATCCGCGTGGTCGATCTGAAGACTGACCAGACGATTGTTGAGCGCAACGGCATTCCGGCCGTCACCAATGTGCCGGACTGGTTCGTCAAGCTGATCGGGCTGGAGCCGGCCGGTGGCGACGCGCTGGTCAGCCGTGGCTGGGAGCAGGCGGCGCGGGTCGAGGTAGTCAGCCATCCGATGTTTGCTGTGGCCAAATTGTGGCAGAGCGCATTGGGTAGCCTTGGCTGGCTGCTGATCTGCGGGGCGATCAGTGCCGTGCTTGGCGCGCTGCTACTGCGTCGGCAATTGAAGCCACTGGATTACATGGTCAAGCAGTCCCACGCCATCGCCCGTCGCGAATTCCTCAGCCTGCCGGAATTGCCGCGCACACCTGAATTGCGCCGCGTGGTGCAGGCGATGAACCAGATGGTCGAGAAGCTCAAGGCGCTGTTCCAGGAGCAGGCCGAACGTAGCGAAAAACTGCGCGCCGAGTCCTATCAGGACAATCTCACCGGGCTGGCCAACCGACGTTATTTCGAGATGCAGCTGCACAACCGGGTGAGCAACCCGGAGCAGGCCAGTTCCGGTTATCTGCTGCTGTTGCGGGTCAAGGATCTGGCCGGGCTCAACCAGCGCTTGGGCGGTCAGCGCACCGATGAATTGTTGAAGGCTGTTGGCGAACAACTGTCCCGCGAATGCGCCAAATACCCGGAAACCCAGAACCTCGTCACCCGTATTCGTGGCGGTGAGTTTGCCGTGCTGGCGCCGGGGCTGGTCCGTGAGGAAGCGCTGCAACTGGCGCAGAACCTCGACAGCGCTTTGAGCAGTCTGCACGCCACCGGGGCGACCGACGTGGCTGCCGTGGCGTCGATCGGCCTGGCGCCGTTCACCCACGGTGATTCACCGCAACAAGTACTGACGCTCGGCGATCAGGCGCTGGCGCAAGCTGAAGGTCAGGGCGAGCAGAATTGGGCGTGCATCGATCAGAGCCTGACGGCGGATGTCGGCGACGATCACCATGCCTGGCATCGCTTGCTCGATCAGGCCTTGAGTCAGCAGCGTTTCGAGCTGTATTTCCAGCCAGTGGTTGCCGCTGCAGACACGCAGCTGGTGCTGCATTACAAAGTGCTCTCGCGCCTGCTCGATGATCAGGGCAAGACCATCCCGGCCGGGCGCTTCCTGCCGTGGCTGGAACGCTTCGGCTGGACTGCACGGCTTGACCGCTTGATGCTCGAACGCGTGCTGGAGCAGATGAAAGGGCACGAAGATTCGCTGGCGCTGAACTTGTCCTCGGCGACCCTGGCTGATCCGCAGGCACTGAACAAAGTCTTCGAGATTCTGCGCGCGCATTCCAACCTGGGCGAGCGCTTGACCCTGGAAATCGGCGAGGAGCAATTGCCCGAACAAGCGGTGCTGGAGCAGTTGACCCGGCGCCTGCGCGAACTCGGTTTCTCTCTGAGCCTGCAACGCTTTGGTGGTCGCTTCAGCATGATCGGCAACCTGGCGCGGCTGGGGCTGGCGTACTTGAAGATCGATGGCAGTTACATTCGTGCGATTGATCAGGAGAGTGACAAGCGTCTGTTTATCGAGGCGATCCAGCGTGCGGCGCACAGCATTGATCTGCCGCTGATTGCCGAGCGGGTCGAGACGGAAGGGGAGTTGTCGGTGATTCGCGAGATGGGCTTGTATGGGGTTCAGGGGCAGTTGTTTGGTGAGCCTCGGCCTTGGCGGTGAGATTGCAAAAGCCATCCTCACCCTAGCCCTCTCCCAGAGGGAGAGGGGACTGATCGTGGGATATTGATGTAATACGCCGACGTGAACGATTTGCGCTGAATCCATAATCGACTCGATTTCTCAGGTCGATGTATAGCGCCAGACTCCTCGGTCGACCCCTCTCGGTCAGGGAGAGGGGACTGATTGGGGGATATTCGGGAAATACGCCGACGTGAGCGATTTGCGCTGAATCCATAATCGACCCGGTTTTTCAGGTCGATGTATGACGCCAGACACCTCGGTCGGCCCCCTCTCCCTCGGGGAGAGGGCTGGGGTGAGGGTAGGCTTTTGATACCGGGTGGATCAGATCAACCCGCCCTCATCCTCATCGATCAACTGGCTCAACCCGCCCAACGCCTCACGCGCCTGGGTCCGGTCCATCAACTTGGCCTGAGCCGCCGGCGGCAGGTCGGTGACGCGGATCACGCCCTTCTGGGTCAGCACCTGAATCAGGTCGTCGAGTACCCGAATCATTTCGAAGTCGCTCTGCTTGAGCTGTTTCAGGCTGGTTTCCACCACTTCATTGGCGAACCAGGCCTGGATTTCATGGCTGTCGGCCGGCAGCGTTTCCGTGGCCTCGGCGTAGGCCGCGGCTTCCACGCGAATCAACAGACCTTGCGCATCGCGTTGCACGTAAAACATTGAGCATCCCTCAGAAATGAACCAGCGTCATGCTGTCAGCAGCATAGCCAACTGTGCGCGAGTATGCGGTGCGGCGACGCGATCGTCACCGGTCCGGTCAGCACAAACGTGACGGCCGCCCCATCGGGGCGGCCGTTTTGTTCACTATCAGCTGTTGTTGTGGTCGACCTTGATGGTCGGGTCGCTGCCGGCAATCAGGTTGTGAATGTTGGCGCTCGACCAGTTGTTGCCTTCCAGTTTGATCGTCACGTCCGGGGTTGCCGCCGCAGCGTCGCCGGAGTTGAACTTGCCCGCCGAGCTGACTTGCAGCGACGACGTGCCGTCGACCGTGGTGATCTTCAGGAAGTTGTCGATGGTGCTGCCGGTCTCGCCCTGCAGCAGATCACGCAGATCGATGCGGTCACCTTCGCTGGCCTTGAAGTCCTTGATCACGTCGTTGCCGGTGTCGCCCGCCTTCCAGACGAAGGTGTCGGCACCCGAACCACCGATGAGGATGTCATTACCCTGACCGCCGATCAGCGTGTCGTTGCCGGTGCCGCCGAGCAGGATGTCATTACCTTTGCCGCCATCGAGCAAATCGTTGCCGCCCGAGCCGAACAGGATGTCATTGCCCGCGCCGCCCAGCAGGGTGTCGTTACCATCGTGCGCGCCGGAGACATCGAACGCCTGATAGTGCTCGGTGATGTACTGGTGCACGTTGCTGGTGGTGACTTTGCTGACATCGACCCCGGTTTCTTTGGCAACGAACGCCTGCATCGCCTGATAACCCTCGCCGGCAATGCCGTTGAAGCTGACCAGATCGCCGAACAGGATGTCATTGCCGTCGCCACCGCTGACGGTGTCGTTGCCTGGCAGCGTCGCTTCGGTGTGGCCGATGATCGAGTTGGCCAGATCCTTCGGATCAATGTTGGTCTGCGGCGTTTTATCCGTATCGTACGGCTTCAGATCGTTGAGGCTGACATCGTTGTTCAGTCCGATAGCCTCGACGTTCGACAGACCGTTGAGCAAGGCAAAACCACTGGTCGAGTTGCTGGTCGTTGACGAGTTGGTGCTGTTACCGGTACCCGCCAGACTCGACAACTCATAAGTGCCGTCGCCCTGCGCGTGGATGGTGCCCAGATTAGAGCTGCTCCAGCCCCACCACGAAGTGTAGGTTTGCAGGGTCACGGTGCCGGCGCTGTTGATCGTCAACGCGTGGGTATTGTCGATGTAAGTGCTGAAGGTGTCGCCCGGCTTGTAGTTGCTGGTTTTCACCACATCGTCGAGCTTCACGTTGCCGTACAGCGTCGGGTTGGTCTGCTCGCCGCTCTGGTAGTAGGTCGGCTGGCCGTCGGTGATGAAGTACGTGAGGTTCTTCGCCCCGCTGTTGGCCACCGCGTCAGCGCTCTGGAACCAGTTGGCCGTGGTTTTGAACACGTCCTCATAGTTGGTACCGCCACCGGAGGCCATCGAGTCCAGTACCGCTTTGAGCTGGGTCAGCGCGTTCGGGTCGTTGAGGTTCACCGACACCGACTTGTTGACCTGGGTATCGAAGTCGACGAGGAAAATGTTCACCGTACCCGAATTGCTGCCGCCCAGGCTCTGCTTGAGGCTGTTGAACACCGAGGTCAGCGAGTCTTTGGCGGCGTTGAGCGACGAACTGCTCATGCTGCCGGAGCTGTCGACCATGAACGCGATGTTGTAGTTGGTGCCCGGGACCACGGTCAGGCCGCCGATGTCGGCGACGATTATGTCGTTGCCATCGGTGCCGGTGACGGTGTCGTCGCCCGACGTCGCAACCACGGCGTTGTAGACCGCCGGCACCACGCTGACCGGAATGGTCGCGGTGCTGCTGGCAGAACCGCCGACCATCTCGGTGGAGGTCGAGGTCACGGTCAGGTTGAATTGGCCGTTGTAGTACGGCGGTGGCGTTACGGTCAGGCTGCCGAGGTTCCAGCCAGTGACGTTGGCGTCGCCGCTGCTGGCAGTGACGGTGAAGGTGTGACCCGCGCCATCGCTGAGCACCGAGCCGACCGGTGCGCCGCTGATCTTCACGCTCAGGGTTTCCGAGCCGTCGGTGTCGGTCAGGGCGGTGGTGATCGCCGAGAGTTTCACCGTGGTGCCTTCGGCGCCGGTGTTGAGTTTGTAGCCGTCGTAATAGCCTTCGCCGTTGCTGCCGTGCAGATCGGAGACGGTCACGCCCGAATTGATCAGATCCTGCACGCCGGTGTAGATCGGCACGCCGGCGCTGCTCAGGTCGATCGGCGTGCTGCCATTGACCGACAGGTTGACGTCGTAGCTGCCCGGGCCGCTCTGGTTGTGGTGGTAGATGTCCAGGGTGTAGTAGCCGCTGGTGGTAGGGGTGAACGAGCCATTGATGGCGCCGCCCGCGCCCCAGGTACCCGAAGCCACACTCTTGCCGCCGATCGTGATCAACAAACTGTCATCGGCAATACCGCTGAAGGTGTAGGTTTTGCCGGCTTCCAGATAAATCAGGCCTGACGTCTTCGATGCCGTGCCCGCCGCAACGCTACCGTCGGACTGCACATTGGTCACCGAGCCGCTGGAGTTCGGTTTGCCGGCGCCGTCGATGACGTTTTTCAACGTGGTCGAATCCGCGCCATTGCCGTTGGTGCCCAGACCCGCCAAGCCGGTCCAGACTTCCTTGATCAGCCCGGTGGACTTCACGCTGTTGTCGGCCACGCTCACGGTCGGCGCGTCCGCCACTGGCGTGATGTCGATCTTCACGGTGCCGGTGTTGCCCAGCAGTTGGCCGTCGGTTGGCTGGAATTTGATCTGTGCGTAGTCCGCCTGGTTGTTGCCCAGACCGCTGCCGCCGTAACCGTTGACCCCCGACTCGTTGGCATCCGGCAGGAAGCGCAGCTTGCCCGCGTCGATGTCAGCCTTGCTGAAGGTCTGGTTGTTGGCGACGTCTTTCCAGGTCGAACCGTCCAGATACTGCAGTTTGCCTTCGCCCGGCAGCTGAGTGATTTTGATGCCGAGGCTGCTGGCCGGGCTGTCGACGTCGGTCACGCCGAAGGTCGACCAGCCGAGCACCAGCGGAGTGTCTTCGGTGCCAGTGACGTTGCTTGGCGCTGCCACCGGAGCGTCGTTGACCGCCACCACGTTGACCGTGGTGGTCGCGGTGTTGGAGTAATTGCCGCCGTCGGTCACGGTCACCGTGATGATGCGCGGCACGGTGCTCGGGTTTTCGCTGCCGTTGGTGAAGCTGATGTTCTTGATGGCCTGCATGTAGTCGGCCAGCGTCGCGTTACCGGACAGCGTCAGCGTGACGGTGCCGTTGGTGCTGTTGGCATTGATGGTGATGCCGTTGACGCTGTTGCCCAGGTTCAGCGCATCGCCGTCCTGACGGTTGGTCAGGACCACAGTGGCACCGGTGAGCATGGTGCTGTCCGGGTCAGTGATGCTGATGTCAGTGTCGGCAATCGACACACCCGCGCCCGGGGTGTTTTCGGTGAAGGTCACCTTGTAGTCGGCACCGGTGGCGCCGCTGGAGTTGTTGGCATCCAGGTCGAGCACCGGCGGCGCATCGTTGTCGATGATCGAGGTACTGACGCTGCCGTTGGTGCTGCTGACCGCGAGGTTTTCGAAGTTGCCGCCGGTGGCGGAATCGATCTTGACCACGAAGTTTTCGGTGCCTTCGGTGATCTTGTCATCGATGGTCGCGACATTGAACTGCGCGCTGCTCGCACCGGCCGGGATCTTCACGGTGTACACGCCGGTGAAGTCCGAACCGTCGGCGGCGGTGCCGCTGTAGACGATTTTCAGAGTTACTTCGGTTTGCGCCGGGTGGTTCAGGTTGACCGTGTAGCTGGCGGTCTGGCCTTCAGTCACCGAGCTGCTGCCAGTGATGCTGACGGTGGTGGTGTCGACCGTGTCGGTGACGTTGGTCACGGCTGGCGTGTTGCTGGTCACCAGATTTTCGAAGCTGCCGCCGCTGGTACCGGTGATGGTCGCCTGCAAGGTGCCGGCGTCTTTGTAGACGTCGTCAGTTGGTGCTGGAACGGTCACGGTGCCGCTGGTTTTACCCGCGTCGATGGTGATCACCGAGCCGTTGCTCAGGGTCACGGTGACTGGCGAGCCAGCGGCGTTGGTCAGCGTAGCGGTGTAAGTGATCTGACCACCTTCGGCCACGGTGCCGGTCGCGGACAGCGATAGGTTGGTGGTGTCGACGGTATCGGTGACGGTGGTCGAAACCGGCGTTTTGTCGGCCACGAGGTTCTCGTAGTTGCCGCCAGTCACATTGGTGATCGAGTTGGTCAGCGGTGCATGGCCGGTCAATGCGTCGTTAGGCGCAGTGGTGGTCGCGGTGCCCGTGGTCTGGCCGACGCCGATGGTGATGGTCTGACCGTTCGACAGGCTTACCACGACTGGCGAGCCCGTCACTGGCGCGCCGACAGTTGCGGTGTAGACGACGTTACCGCCTTCAGCGGCAGTGGCGGTCGCGGTCAGTTTCACCGTGGTGGTGTCGATGGTATCGGTAACGCTGGTGATTGCCGGCGTGGTGCTTGGCACGAGGTTTTCGAAGTTGCCACCGGTGGCGGTGCTGATCGTTGCCTGGACGGTGCCGGCGTCTTTATAGACGTCGTCAGCCGGTGCCGGAACAGTCACGGTGCCGGTGGTTTTGCCGGCCTCGATAGTGATCACGGCGCCGTTCGACAGGGTCACGGTCACAGGCGAACCTGCGGCGTTGGTCAGCGTGGCGGTGTAAACAATCGAACCGCCCTCAGCCACAGAGCCGGTCGCACTGAGCGACAGGTTGGTGGTGTCGACGGTATCGGTGACGGTGGTCGATACCGGGGTCTTGTCGGCCACCAGATTCTCGTAGTTGCCGCCGGTCACGTTGGTGATCGAGTTGGTCAGTGGTGCGTGGCCAGTCAGTGCGTCGTTTGGCGCGGTAGTGGTCGCGGTGCCAGTGGTCTGGCCGACGCCGATGGTAATGGTCTGACCGTTGGCCAGCGTTACAACCACAGGCGAACCGGTCACCGGAGTACCGACGGTCGCGGTGTAGACGACGTTGCCGCCTTCCGTCGCTGTGCCGGTAGCTGTCAGTTTCACAGTGGTGGTGTCGATGGTATCGGTAACGCTAGTGATGGCCGGTGTTGTGCTCGGCACCAGGTTTTCGAAGCTGCCACCAGTGGCGTTGCTGATCGTCGCCTGTACGGTGCCGGCATCTTTGTAGACGTCGTCGGCCGGGGCTGGAACGGTCACGGTGCCGGTGGTTTTGCCGGCGTCGATGGTGATCACGGCGCCGTTCGACAGCGTCACGGTCACTGGCGAACCAGCCGCATTGGTCAGGGTCGCGGTGTAAACAATCGAACCACCTTCAGCGACCGAATTGGTAGCGCTGAGCGACAGATTGGTCGTGTCGACAGTGTCGGTCACGTTGGTCGATACCGGGGTTTTGTCGGCCACGAGGTTTTCGTAGTTGCCGCCAGTCACAATGGTAATCGAGTTGGTCAGCGGCGCATGACCAGTCAGTGCGTCGTTTGGCGCCGTGGTGGTCGCGGTGCCGATGGTCTGTCCTACGCCGATGGTGATGGTCTGACCGTTGGCCAGGGTCACCACAACTGGTGAACCAGTGACCGGAGCACCAACAGTAGCGGTGTACGTGACGTTGCCACCCTCAGATGTCGACTCTGTTGCTGTCAGTTTGACAGTGGTGGTGTCGATCGTGTCGGTAACGCTCGTCACGGCCGGCGTGGTACTCGGCACCAGGTTTTCGAAGTTGCCACCGGTGGCGGTGCTGATGGTTGCTTGTACGGTGCCGGCATCTTTGTAGACGTCGTCAGCAGGAGCTGGAACGGTCACGGTGCCGGTGGTTTTGCCGGCGTCGATGGTGATCACGGCGCCGTTCGACAGCGTCACGGTCACTGGCGAACCAGCCGCGTTGGTCAGCGTTGCGGTGTAAACAATCGAACCACCTTCAGCGACCGAATTGGTAGCGCTGAGCGACAGATTGGTCGTGTCGACAGTGTCGGTCACGTTGGTCGATACCGGGGTTTTGTCGGCCACGAGGTTTTCGTAGTTACCGCCGCTGACGTCGGTGATCGCGTTGGTTAGCGGTGCGTGACCGGTCAATACGTCGTTTGGTGCGGTAGTGGTTGCGGTGCCAGTGGTCTGGCCGACTCCAATGGTGATGGTCTGACCGTTCGACAGGGTTACCACGACTGGCGAACCGGTTACTGGTGCACCGACGGTTGCGGTGTAGACGACATTGCCGCCCTCTGCCGCAGTAGCCGTTGCCGTCAGTTTCACAGTGGTGGTGTCGATGGTATCGGTAACGCTGGTGATAGCCGGAGTCGTGCTTGGCACCAGGTTTTCGAAGTTGCCACCGGTAGCGGTGGAGATTGTCGCCTCAACCTTGCCGGCGTCTTTGTAGACGTCGTCAGCAGGAGCTGGAACGGTCACGGTGCCGGTGGTTTTGCCGGCGTCGATTGTGATCACGGCGCCGTTGCTCAGCGTCACGGTCACTGGCGAGCCGGCAGCGTTGGTCAGCGTTGCGGTGTAAACAATCGAGCCACCCTCGGCCACGCTACCGGTCGCGCTCAGCGACAGGTTGGTGGTGTCGACAGTGTCGGTGACATTGGTCGAAACCGGGGTCTTGTCGGCCACCAGGTTCTCGAAGTTGCCACCTGTTACTTCAGTGATCGAGTTGGCCAGCGGTGCGTGGCCAGTCAATGCGTCGTTTGGCGCCGTGGTGGTCGCGGTACCGGTGGTCTGGCCTACGCCGATGGTGATCGTCTGACCGTTGGCCAGGGTAACGACAACCGGCGAGCCGGTGACTGGTGCGCCGACAGTCGCGGTGTAGGTGACGTTGCCACCTTCAGCTGCCGACTCTGTCGCCGTCAGTTTCACAGTGGTGGTGTCGATGGTGTCGGTGACGTTGGTCACTGCCGGTACGGTGCTAGGCACCAGGTTCTCGAAGTTGCCGCCCGTTGCAGTCGAGATCGTCGCTTCAACCTTGCCGGCGTCTTTGTAGACATCATCGGCTGGCGCTGGAACGGACACGGTGCCAGTGGTTTTGCCGGCGTCGATGGTAATCACCGCGCCGTTCGACAGGGTCACGGTGACTGGCGAGCCGGCAGTGTTGGTCAATGTCGCGGTGTAGATGATCGAGCCGCCCTCAGCCACAGAACCGGTCGCAGTCAGCGACAGGTTGGTGGTGTCGACGGTGTCGGTCACGGTGGTGCTGACCGGTGTTTTGTCGGCCACGAGATTTTCGTAGTTGCCGCCAGTGACACCCGTGATCGAGTTGGTCAGCGGCGCTTGGCCGGTCAGCGCATCGTTCGGTGCGGTGAAGGTTACGGTGCCGGTGGTTTTGCCGACTTCGATGGTGATGTTCTGGCCGTTTGCCAGGGTCACGACCACCGGCGAACCGGTCACCGGCGCGCCGACAGTGGCGGTGTAAGTGACGGTGCCGCCTTCAGCTACCGACGTATCAGCCGTGAGTTGGACGGTTGAGGTGTCGATGGTATCGGTGACTTCGGTCACAGCCGGAACAGTGCTCGGCACCAGATTTTCGAAATTGCCGCCCGTTGCAGTCGAGATCGTCGCTTCAACCTTGCCGGCGTCTTTGTAGACATCATCGGCTGGTGCTGGAACGGACACGGTGCCAGTGGTTTTGCCGGCGTCGATGGTAATCACCGCGCCGTTCGACAGGGTCACGGTGACTGGCGAGCCGGCAGCGTTGGTCAATGTCGCGGTGTAGATGATCGAGCCGCCCTCAGCCACAGAACCGGTCGCAGTCAGCGACAGGTTGGTGGTGTCGACGGTGTCAGTGACCGTGGTCGAAACCGGGGTCTTGTCGGCCACCAGATTCTCGTAATTGCCACCGCTGACCTCAGTGATCGCATTGGTGATCGGCGCGTGGCCGGTCAATGCATCGTTCGGCGCGGTGGTGGTCGCGGTGCCGGTGGTCTGGCCGACGCCGATGGTGATGGTCTGACCGTTGGCCAGGGTCACAACCACAGGCGAACCGGTCACCGGCGCGCCGACAGTGGCGGTGTAGACGACATTACCGCCTTCAGCCGCCGACTCGGTGGCGGTCAGTTTGACGGTGGTGGTGTCGATGGTGTCGGTGACTTCGGTCACAGCCGGAACATTGCTCGGCACCAGATTTTCGAAGTTGCCACCGGTGGCAGTCGAAATCGTCGCTTCAACTTTGCCCGCGTCTTTGTATACGTCGTCAGCCGGTGCTGGAACGGTCACGGTGCCAGTGGTTTTACCAGCCTCGATAGTGATCACGGCGCCGTTGGACAGGGTCACGGTGACTGGTGAGCCTGCGGCGTTGGTCAAGGTTGCGGTGTAAACGATCGAACCGCCTTCGGTGACGGAACCGGTCGCGCTGAGCGACAGGTTGGTGGTGTCGACGGTGTCGGTGACATTGGTCGAAACCGGCGTTTTGTCAGCCACCAGATTTTCGAAGTTGCCGCCGCTTACCTCAGTGATCGCATTGGTGATCGGCGCGTGGCCGGTCAATGCATCGTTCGGCGCGGTGGTGGTCGCGGTGCCGGTGGTCTGGCCGACGCCGATGGTAATGGTCTGACCGTTGGCCAGTGTCACAACCACAGGCGAACCGGTGACTGGCGCGCCGACGGTAGCAGTGTAGGTAACGGTACCGCCCTCAGCCGCCGACTCGGTCGCGGTGAGTTTGACGGCGGTGGTATCGATGGTGTCGGTGACGTTGGTCACGGCCGGCACGGTGCTCGGAACGAGGTTCTCGAAGTTACCGCCTGTTGCATCCTTGATCGTCACTTCGACCTTGCCGGCGTCTTTGTAGACGTCATCGGCAGGCGCAGGAACAGTCACGGTGCCGGTGGTTTTGCCCGCTTCGATGGTGATCACCGAACCGTTCGACAGCGTCACGGTTACCGGGGTGCCGGCCGGGTTGGTCAGCGTCGCGGTGTAAACGATCGACCCGCCTTCAGCCACCGAATCGGTCGCGGTCAGATTCAGGTTGGTGGTGTCGGTGGTGTCCGAAACCGCGGTGTCGGCGGACTTGCCGTCGACTGCCAGTTTTTCGTAGTTGCCGCCAGTGGCGCCGTCGATGGTCACGCTCAGCGAGCTGCCGCCGGCCAATGGGCTGTTCGGCGCAACGAAGTTCACCGAGCCGGTGGTTTCACCGACGGCAATGGTGATGGTCTGGCCGTTGGACAGGGTCACGACAACCGGTGAACCCGTCACGGGTGCGGTCACGGTCGCGGTGTAGACCACGGTTTCGCCTTCGGCGACGTTCGCCGTGGCGGTCAGCGACACGGTGGAGGTGTCGATGGTGTCGTTGACGGTGGTGACCGCCGGGGCGGTATTGGTGACCAGGTTTTCGAAGTCGCCACCGGTCGCGCCTTTGATGGTCGCTTCAACGGTGCCGGCATCTTTGTAGACGTCATCTTTCGGCGCATCGACGGTGACGGTGCCGGTGGTTTTGCCGGCGTCGATGGTGATCACGGCACCGTTCGACAGAGTCACGGTGACCGGCGAGCCAGCGGCATTGGTCAGGGTCGCGGTGTAGGTGATCTGGCCGCCTTCATCCACAGAACCGGTGGCGCTCAGCGACAGGTTGGTGGTGTCGACAGTATCGGTGACGGTGGTGCTGACCGGAGTTTTATCGGCCACGAGGTTTTCGTAATTGCCGCCGGAAACGTCAGTGATCGCGTTGGTCAGCGGAGCGTGGCCAGTGAGCGCATCGTTTGGCGCGGTAGTGGTCACGGTGCCGGTGGTTTTACCCACTTCGATGGTGATGTTCTGACCGTTGGCCAAGGTCACCACAACTGGCGAGCCAGTGACTGGCGCACCGACCGTGGCGGTGTAGGTGACGGTGCCACCTTCAGCCGCCGACTCGGTGGCGGTCAGTTTGACCGTCGAAGTGTCGATGGTGTCAGAGACGTCGGTAACGGCTGGGTTGGTGCTCGGAACGAGGTTCTCGAAGTTGCCGCCAGTGGCGTCCTTGATCGTGACTTCAACTTTGCCGGCGTCTTTATAGACGTCATCGGCGGGCGCAGCGACGGTGACGGTGCCAGTGGTTTTACCCGCCTCAATGGTGATCACGGCGCCGTTGGACAGGGTCACGGTGACTGGCGTGCCGGCCGGATTGGTCAGTGTTGCGGTGTAAACGATCGAACCGCCTTCGGCCACGGTGTCGGTCGCAGTCAGCGACAGGTTGGTGGTGTCGACAGTGTCAGTAACAGTGGTCGAAACCGGAGTCTTGTCGGCAACCAGATTCTCGTAGTTACCGCCGCTTACGTCAGTGATCGCATTGGTCAGCGGGGTGTGGCCGTTCAACGCATCGTTCGGCGCAGTGGTGGTCACGGTGCCGATGGTTTTGCCGATTTCGATGGTGATGTTCTGGCCGTTGGCCAAGGTCACGACGACCGGCGAACCGGTGACTGGAGCGCCTACGGTGGCGGTGTAAGTAACGGTGCCACCTTCAGCCGCTGACTCGGTGGCGGTCAGTTTGACGGTGGTAGTGTCGACGGTATCAGTGACTTCGGTCACGGCCGGGACAGTGCTTGGTACCAGATTCTCGAAGTCGCCGCCGGTGGCGTCCTTGATGGTGACTTCGACTTTGCCGGCGTCTTTGTAGACGTCATCGGCTGGCGCAGCGACAGTCACGGTGCCGGTGGTTTTACCGGCCTCGATGGTAATGACCGAGCCGTTCGACAGGTTCACAGTCACTGGCGAGCCAGCCGGGTTGGTCAGCGTCGCGGTGTAGATGATCGAACCGCCCTCGGCGACCGAGTTGGTGGCGCTGAGCGACAGGTCAGTGGTGTCGACGGTGTCAGTGACCGAAGTCGAAACCGGGGTCTTGTCGGCCACCAGGTTTTCGTAGTTACCGCCGCTTACACCCGTAATCGAATTACCCAGCGACGCTTGACCGGTCAACGCATCGTTCGGCGCGGTGAAGGTCACAGTGCCGGTGGTCTTGCCGACTTCGATGGTAATGCTCTGACCATTGGCCAGGGTCACGACCACAGGCGAACCGGTCACCGGAGCGCCAACAGTGGCGGTGTAGGTGACGGTGCCGCCTTCAGCGACCGTGGTGTCGGCCGTCAGCTTCACGGTCGAGGTGTCGATGGTGTCAGTGACTTCGGTCACGGCTGGCGTGGTGCTTGGCACCAGGTTCTCGAAGTTGCCACCGGTGGCGTCCTTGATGGTGACTTCGACCTTGCCGGCGTCTTTGTAGACATCATCGGCAGGCGCCGCAACGGTCACGGTGCCGGTAGTTTTGCCCGCTTCGATGGTGATCACCGAGCCGTTGCTCAGGGTCACAGTGACTGGCGTGCCGGCCGGATTGGTCAGGGTCGCGGTGTAAACAATTGAACCCCCTTCAGCCACGGTGCCCGTCGCGCTCAGCGTCAGGTCGGTGGTGTCAGTGGTGTCGGTGACGGTGGTGCTGACCGGGGTTTTGTCGGCCACGAGGTTTTCGTAATTGCCGCCGGAAACGTTGGTGATCGAGTTGGTCAGCGGAGCTTGGCCAGTCAGCGCATCGTTTGGCGCGGTGGTGGTCACGGTGCCGCTGGTTTTGCCGACCTCGATGGTGATGTTCTGGCCGTTGGCCAGAGTCACTACAACCGGAGAACCCGTCACTGGAGCACCGACAGTGGCGGTGTAGGTGACGGTGCCACCTTCAGCGGCAGTCTCGGTGGCGGTCAGTTTGACCGTAGAGGTATCAACGGTATCGGTCACGTCGGTGACGGCAGGAACGGTGCTTGGCACCAGGTTCTCGAAGTTGCCGCCGGTAGCATCCTTGATAGTGACTTCGACCTTGCCGGCGTCTTTGTAGACGTCATCAGCTGGCGCTGGAACGGTCACGGTGCCAGTGGTTTTGCCGGCCTCGATGGTGATCACCGAGCCGTTGCTCAGGGTCACAGTGACTGGCGTGCCAGCCGGGTTGGTCAGGGTCGCGGTGTAAACAATCGAACCGCCTTCAGCCACGGTGCCAGTCGCAGTGAGCGACAGGTTGGTGGTGTCGACAGTGTCAGTAACAGTGGTCGAAACCGGGGTCTTGTCGGCAACGAGGTTCTCGTAGTTACCACCGCTCACGTCAGTAATCACGTTGGTCAGGGGCGTGTGGCCAGTCAGCGCATCGTTAGGTGCGGTGGTGGTCACGGTGCCGGTGGTTTTGCCGACTTCAATGGTGATGTTCTGGCCGTTGGCGAGAGTCACGACCACCGGCGAACCGGTCACCGGTGCGCCAACAGTGGCGGTGTAAGTGACGGTGCCACCTTCAGCGGCAGTCTCGGTGGCGGTCAGTTTGACCGTCGAGGTGTCGATGGTATCGGTTACGTCAGTGACAGCCGGAACGGTGCTTGGCACCAGGTTCTCGAAGTTGCCGCCAGTCGCGTCCTTGATCGTGACTTCGACTTTGCCGGCGTCTTTGTAGACGTCATCGGCGGGCGCCGGGACGGTCACGGTGCCAGTGGTTTTGCCAGCCTCGATGGTGATCACCGAACCGTTCGACAGGGTAACGGTGACAGGCGAGCCTGCGGCGTTGGTCAGGGTCGCGGTGTAGCTGATCTGGCCACCTTCAGCCACGGTGCCCGTCGCGCTCAGCGTCAGGTCGGTGGTGTCAGTGGTGTCGGTGACGGTGGTGCTGACCGGGGTTTTGTCGGCAACGAGGTCTTCGTAATTGCCGCCGCTCACGCCCGTGATCGCATTGGTAATCGGCGCGTGGCCGGTCAACGCATCGTTCGGTGCAATGGTCGTCACGGTGCCGGTGGTTTTGCCGACTTCAATGGTGATGTTTTGACCATTGGCCAAGCTCACGACAACAGGCGAGCCGGTCACTGGGGCGCCGACAGTGGCGGTATAGGTGACGGTGCCACCTTCAGCGGCCGTCTCGGTGGCGGTCAGTTTCACCGTCGAGGTATCAACGGTATCGGTCACGTCGGTGACGGCAGGAACGGTGCTCGGCACCAGGTTTTCGAAGTTGCCGCCAGTCGCGTCCTTGATGGTGACTTCGACTTTGCCAGCGTCTTTATAGACGTCATCGGCGGGCGCCGGAACGGTCACGGTGCCAGTGGTTTTACCCGCCTCGATGGTGATCACCGAACCGTTCGACAGGGTAACGGTGACAGGCGAACCTGCGGCGTTGGTCAGGGTCGCGGTGTAGGTGATCTGGCCACCTTCAGCCACGGTGCCCGTCGCGCTCAGCGTCAGGTCGGTGGTGTCAGTGGTGTCGGTGACGGTGGTGCTGACCGGGGTTTTGTCGGCAACGAGGTCTTCGTAATTGCCGCCGCTCACGCCCGTGATCGCATTGGTAATCGGCGCGTGGCCGGTCAACGCATCGTTCGGTGCAATGGTCGTCAAGGTGCCGGTGGTTTTGCCGACTTCAATGGTGATGTTCTGACCATTGGCCAAGGTCACGACAACAGGCGAACCGGTCACCGGCGCGCCGACAGTGGCGGTGTAAGTGACGGTGCCGCCTTCAGCGACCGAGGTGTCAGCCGTCAGCTTTACGGTCGACGTGTCGATGGTATCAGTGACGTCGGTCACGGCTGGCGTGGTGCTCGGGACCAGGTTCTCGAAATTACCGCCAGACACATCCTTGATGGTGACTTCGACTTTGCCGGCGTCTTTGTAAACGTCATCAGATGGCGCTGGAACGGTCACGGTGCCAGTGGTTTTACCCGCTTCGATGGTGATCACCGAGCCATTCGACAGGGTCACGGTGACTGGCGTGCCGGCCGGATTGGTCAGCGTCGCGGTGTAAACGATCGAACCACCCTCGGCCACGGAACCGGTGGCGCTCAGCGACAGGTCGGTGGTGTCGGCGACATCGGTAACAGTGGTCGATACCGGGGTCTTGTCGGCAACCAGATCTTCGTAATTACCACCGGAAACACCGGTGATCGAGTTGGTCAGCGGCGCATTGCCGGTCAACGCATCGTTAGGGGTGGTGGTGGTCACGGTGCCGCTGGTTTTGCCGACTTCGATGGTGATGTTCTGACCGTTGGCCAGGGTCACGATCACTGGCGAGCCAGTCACCGGCGCACCGACGGTGGCGGTGTAAGTGACGGTGCCACCTTCAGCCACCGAGGTGTCAGCCGTCAGTTTCACGGTCGACGTGTCGATGGTGTCGGTCACTTCGGTCACGGCTGGAACGGTGCTAGGCACCAGATTCTCGAAGTTGCCGCCAGTTGCATCCTTGATGGTGACTTCGACTTTGCCTGAGTCTTTATAGACATCATCGGCCGGCGCCGGAACGGTCACGGTGCCAGTGGTTTTGCCAGCCTCGATGGTGATCACCGAGCCATTGCTCAGGGTCACGGTTACCGGTGTGCCGGCAGGGTTGGTCAGGGTCGCGGTGTAAACAATCGAACCACCTTCGGCCACGGTCCCGGTTGCCGTCAGCGACAGGTTGGTGTCGTCGATCGAGTCGGTAATGGTGGTGGTCGCTGGCGTCGTGTTCGGCACCAGATTTTCGAAATTGCCACCGGTAGCACCGGTGATGGTGGTGCTGACGGTGCTGCCATTGTTGTAAACGTCGTTGGCCGCAGTCGGCACGTTGACGGTGCCAGTGGTCTGGCCGGCGTCAATGGTGATGGTCGAGCCGTTCGACAGGGTGATCGTCACCGGAGTCTGCGCAGCATTGGTCAGCGTCGCGGTGTAAGTGATCTGGCCGCCTTCGACGACCGTACCGGTGGCGGTAAGGCTCACGCTGGTGGTGTCGATCGAGTCGGTAACGGTGGTGGTCGCAGGCGTGGTGTTCGGCACCAGGCTTTCGAAGTTGCCGCCGGTAGCGCCAGTAATGGTGGTGCTGACGGTGCCGCCATTGTTGTAGACGTCATTGGCCGCAGTCGGCACGTTGACGGTGCCGGTGGTCTGCCCAGCCTCAATGGTGATGGTCGAACCGTTCGACAGGGTGACAGTCACCGGGGTTTGCGCCGGGTTGGTCAGGGTCGCGGTGTAAGTGATCTGGCCACCCTCGACCACAGTGCCGGTGGCGGTCAGGGTCAGGTTGGTGGTGTCGATCGAATCGGTGATGGTGGTCACCGCTGGCGTCGGGTTCGGCACCAGGTTTTCGAAGTTACCGCCGCTGGCACCGGTAATCGTCGTGGTGACGGTGCTGCCATTGTTATAGACGTCGTTGGCCGGGGTCGGCACGTTGACCGTGCCGGTGGTCTGGCCGGCGCCGATGGTGATGGTCGAGCCGTTCGACAGGGTGACGGTCACCGGGGTTTGCGCCGGGTTGGTCAGGGTCGCGGTGTAAGTGATCTGCCCGCCTTCGGTGACACTCGGCCCGGCCGTCAGGGTGACGGTGGTGGTGTCGATGGTGTCAGTGACCTGGGTTGTGGCCGGAGTGGTCGGCGGGGTCACGGTGATGCCATTGCCGCCGGTGGTGCCGGTGACGGTCACGTCGATCTGGGTCGGGTCGTTGTAAACGGTGTCGTTCGGCGCCAGCGGCACATTGACGGTGCCAGTGGTTGCGCCTGCCGGAATCACAATCACCGCGCCGTTGGACAGGGTGATGGTCAGGTCGGTCAGCGGCGCCTGGGTCAGGGTCGCGGTGTACACCAGCACGCCGCCGGCTTCGGTGATGGACGGCGTGGCGCTGAGGCTCAGGGTCGAATCACGCAAGGCGTTGGTGGTGGTGTCGGTGGTCTGGCCGCCGGTGATGTTTTGCGCGGCTTGTCCGCCAGCGTTGATGCCTGCAGTCGGGAAACCAATGGTCGGGTCAACGCGGCCAGCGGTGGCGTCGAGCATGACGAAGCTGTGACCACCACCGGCGGCACCGCCCGTGCCTGCGGCACTCGGGCCGGCAGCAGTGGCGTCCAGCGCGGTGGTCGGGTCGACACCGGCGGCGATGGCTTGCTGCAGTTCGGCTACCGACGGCGCTGCCTGCGCAGTGGCCTCGGCCAGGTCAGTGCTGGAGTCAGGCGCGTTGGCGCTCCACTGGGTTTCTCGGCCCAGATCGAGGGTGCGGCCATCAGCCAACTCAAGCGACACGGCGCCGGAGAGGCCGGTGTCGATCTGGTCACCCACGAACAGGCGATCGCCTTCAACGAGTACGCGACGTACACCCTCAGGGGAGACTACAAATACCTGACCGACAATGCTTTTGACGATGGCAACAACACTGCTCATTGAAGACTCTCCGGGGGTGTCACGTTCAGTTGACTTCCATAGACCTGATGGCTTTTGGCGCCGACTCAGTCTGGACGTACTTTTAAAATTTGCGAATCAAGTTTGACGCATCTAATCGTCAATAATTTGGCTATATTCTTTCGCTATTAACTTTATGCCAAACTATTGACCTTCTGGGTGCCATCCTAAACAATCGCCCCACTAATGTCACATTGATATTTCCGCGGCGACCTGTCCTTTAGCGTGTGATCCAGTTCCTGTTTTGAACTTTCCGACATACGGTCAATCTGGTTGCCATCATCCGACGCAGCGCCACGTTTTGCTGTGATTCAAGACAAGAAGTTCTGGGAAATTCCTATCATGCGTTCGCCCCTGCTTTTCGCCGTACCCTTCGCTCTCGCCGCCTCTTTTGTACAAGCACAATCCTTACCAGAAGCCATGCAGCAGGCACTGGATGTCCATCCGGAAATCCAGGCAGGGGTCAACAGTCGTTTGGCGGCGGATTATCAATTAAGAGCGGCGAAAGGGGGATACCTGCCGAAGGTCGATCTGCTCGGCGGTTATGGCCGTGAAGGCACCGACAGCGTCACCACCCGCGCCAATGGCGGCGGCAACCACTGGGAAACCCTGAACCGCAGCGAGTCAAGTTTACGTCTCTCGCAAATGGTCTTCGACGGTTTTGCGACGTCCAGCGAAGTCGGGCGTCAACAAGCCACCGTTAACTCCCGTGCGTACTCGTTGCTTGGTACTTCCGAGCGCACCGCGCTGACCGTCGCCCAGGTTTATCTGGACGTGCTGACCCGTCGTGAGTTCGTGCGTCTGGCCGAAGAAAACCTCAAGAGCCACCAGCGCATCTACGATCAGATCCAGTTGCGCACCCAGCGCGGCGTCGGCAGCGGTGCCGACCTCGATCAGGCCGAAGCGCGGATGGCCCAGGCCCGCAACAACCTGATCACCGAGCAGACCAATCTGGCCGACTCGGAAACCAATTTCCTCAGCGCCGTCGGCCAGATGCCCGATCAACTCGAGCGGCCGGCGCCGTTCATGGCAATGATGCCGGCCAACCTCAACGAAGCGCGGCAGCAGATGCTGGAAAACAGCCCGATCCTGCGTTCGGCCGAATCCGACATCGCCGCCGCCGAGAAACAATACGAAACAGCCAAGTCGACCTTCTACCCACGTTTCGACGCCGAACTGGGGCGCACCGCCGACAACGACCTCGACGGCCAGAACGGTCACAACAACGAATGGCAAGCCATGCTGCGCATGCGTTTCAACCTCTATTCGGGCGGCAGCAACAAGGCCGATCTGGAATCCAAGTCGTACCTGTCGAACCAGGCGCTGGACATCCGCAACAACGCTTTGCGTCAGTTGAACGAAGAGCTGGGTCTGGCCTGGAACGCCTTGAACAACGCCAACGCGCAGGTGCCGATCGCTCAGCAATACGTCGACCACAGCACCTCGGTGCGCACCGCTTACCAGCGTCAGTTCAGCCTCGGCGAACGGACCCTGCTCGATTTGCTCGACAGCGAAAACGAGTTGTTCACCGCTTCGCGGCGTCTGGCTGAAATCAAAAACATTCAGTTATTTACTCAGTACCGAATCAAGGCGACCATGGGCGAGTTGCTCAGAAGCCAGGGAGTGGTCGCACCGTTGGCATCCGTTGTGCAAAACGACGTGAAGCCCAAGGTCCAGCTGCCTGGGATGAATTGAGTTATCCCTTTTCAACTGTCAAAGAGTGTCGAGCGTGGAATCAGAAGTCAGTCGAGTTCAACTCAGTCATGATCCACGCGCGTTGCACGACGATCCGTTACTGGACGGCCTGCTCGCCCTTTGCATGCTCCACCAGAAACCCGCCAGCGCGGCGATGCTGACCACCGGCCTGCCGCTGCCCAAACAACGCCTCAGTGTCGAGTTGCTGCCCCGCGCGGCGGCTCGCGCCGGCCTGCAAGGTCGAGTGCTGCAGCGCAAACTGGAAGAAATTCCGGCGATCGCCATGCCGGCACTGTTGCTGCTCAAGAATGGCCGCAGCGCCGTTCTGCTCGGCTGGCAGGGTGACCACGAAGCGCGGGTGTTGCTCAGCGAAACCGACGGCGGCGAGTCCATCGTCAGTCGCGAATTGCTCGCTGACGATTACACCGGCAAAGTCTTCTTCGCCCAGCCGCAACACAAATTCGACGTCAACCACGGCACGCTGATTCCACGTGCTCGCTCGTGGTTCCGCGACACCCTCAAGCGCTCGCGCTGGCTGTATGCCGATGCGATCGCCGCGAGTTTCCTGATCAACATCATCGCCATGGCCGCGCCGCTGTTCGTGATGAACGTCTACGACCGCGTGGTGCCGAACCAGGCCGAAGCGACCCTGTGGGTGCTGGCCCTCGGGATTACCGGCGCCTACCTCTTTGACCTGATCCTCAAGAGCCTGCGCAGTTTGTGCCTGGATCTGGCCGGGAAGAAAACCGACCTGATCATCTCCGCGACGCTGTTCGAACGCATCGTCGGCATGTCGATGAAATACCGCCCGGCGCGGGTCGGCAGTTTTGCGCAGAACATCCACGAGTTTCAGAGCCTGCGCGACTTCCTTGCCTCGCTGACCCTGACCAGCCTGATCGACCTGCCGTTCACCATCCTCATCTTTATCGTTATCGCCATTCTCGGCGGGCACTTGGTGTGGATTCCGGTGTTGGCTTTCCCGATTGCCTTGCTGATCGGCTACGCGTTGCAGAAACCGCTGGTGGCGACCATGGAGCGCACCATGGCCCTCGGTGCCGAGCGCCAGTCGAGCCTGATCGAAACACTCGCCGGCCTCGACGCGGTCAAGGTCAACAACGCCGAGAGCGAACGCCAGTACCAGTGGGAACAGACCATCGGCACCCTCAGCCGTCTCGAGCTGCGGGTGAAAATGCTTTCCGGCCTGGCAATGAACATCACCCTGCTGATCCAGCAACTGGCCGGGGTGATCATGATTGTCTTCGGCGTGTACCAGATCATCGCCGGCAACCTGAGCATGGGCGGTCTGATTGCCTGCTACATGCTTAGCGGTCGCGCACTGAGTCCGCTGGCGTCGCTGTCGGGTCTGCTGACCCGTTATCAGCAGGCGCGGGTAACCATGACCTCGGTCGACCAGATGATGGAGCTGCCGCAAGAGCGCAATTTCGAAGAGCGCCCGCTGAGCCGCAAGGTGCTGCAAGGCGCGATCGAGTGCCGCCAGCTCAGCTTTACCTACCCGGAACAACAGAACCCGGCGCTGAAGAACATCAACCTAGTGATCCGTCCGGGCGAGAAAATCGGCATCATCGGACGCAGCGGCTCGGGCAAAAGCTCCCTCGCCAAACTGTTGGTCGGCCTGTATCAGCCGGACGATGGCGCGTTGCTGGTCGACGGTGTGGATATCCGCCAGATCGACGTCAGCGAACTGCGCTACAACATTGGCTACGTGCCGCAAGACATCCAACTGCTGGCCGGCACCCTGCGTGACAACCTCGTCTCCGGCGCGCGTTATGTCGAAGACGAGCTGGTCCTGCAGGCGGCCGAACTGGCCGGCGTCCACGAATTCGCCCGCCTGCACCCGCAAGGCTATGAGCTGCAAGTTGGCGAGCGCGGGCAGAACCTCTCCGGCGGTCAACGGCAGAACGTTGCGCTGGCCCGGGCCTTGTTGCTCAATCCGCCGATCCTGCTGATGGATGAGCCGACCAGCGCCATGGACAACACCGGTGAAGAACGCCTCAAGCAACGCCTCGCCGCCGTGATTGAAAACAAGACTGTGGTGCTGGTGACGCACCGGGCGTCGCTGCTGTCGCTGGTCGATCGCCTGCTGGTGGTTGACCGTGGACAGATTCTCGCCGATGGCCCGAAAGCCGCCGTGATGGAAGCGTTGAAGAAGGGGCAGATCAGTGTTGCTTAAGTCGGGTTTCAAGGATTCGATCCGTCGCTACTTCAAAGGCTCGGCATCACTGCAGGGCCAGCCCCTCCCAGAGGTCAACAAAGCGCTGATCGAAGACGCCCCGCGCGTCGTGCGCCTGACCATCTGGGCGATCATCGGCTTCTTTATCTTCCTGCTGCTGTGGGCCAACTTCGCCGTGATCGACGAAGTGACCAAGGGCGACGGCAAAGCGATTCCGTCGTCGAAGATCCAGAAAATCCAGAACCTTGAGGGCGGGATCATCTCCGAACTGTTCGTCAAGGAAGGCCAGATCGTCGAGGCGGGTGCGCCGCTGATTCGTCTCGATGACACGCGATTTGCCTCCAACGTCGGCGAAACCGAAGCCGATCGCCTGTCGATGTTGCTGCGGGTCGAGCGCCTGAGCGCCGAAGTGGATGACCGTCCGCTGAATTTCCCCGAGGACGTGCTCAAGGCCGTGCCGGGCCAGGCGAAAAGTGAGGAATCGCTGTACATCAGCCGCCGTCAGCAATTGCATGACGAAATTGGTGGTTTGCAGGAGCAGTTGATTCAGCGTCAGCAAGAGCTGCGCGAATTCGCCTCCAAGCAAGCGCAGTATCGGCAGCAGCTCGGCTTGCAGCGGCAGGAAATCAATATGTCCGAGCCGCTGGTGGCGCAGGGCGCGGTGTCCCCGGTGGAGGTCTTGCGTCTGAAGCGTGCCGAGGTGGAAACCCGTGGTCAGCTGGATGCAACGACGCTGGCGATTCCGCGCGCTGAATCGGCGATCAAGGAAGTGCAGCGCAAGATCGACGAGACGCGCGGTAAATTCCGCAGCGAAGCGCTGACCCAACTCAACGAGGCGCGCACCGACCTGAACAAGGCCAGCGCTACCGGCAAGGCGCTGGAAGACCGCGTCAGCCGCACGCTGGTGACATCGCCGGTGCGCGGCATCGTCAACAAGTTGCTGGTCAACACCATCGGCGGCGTTATTCAGCCGGGCAGCGACATGGTCGAAATCGTACCGCTGGACGACACCTTGCTCGTCGAAGCGAAGATCCGTCCACAGGACATTGCCTTCCTGCACCCGGGGCAGGAAGCGATCGTCAAATTCACCGCGTACGACTACACCATTTACGGCGGGCTCAAAGCCAAGCTTGAGCAGATCGGTGCCGACACCATCACCGACGAAGACAAGAAAACCACCTACTACATCATCAAGGTGCGCACTGAGCGCAGCCACTTGGGTACGGATGAAAAACCGTTGCTGATCATCCCGGGGATGGTGGCGTCGGTGGATATCATTACCGGCAAGAAGTCGGTGTTGAGTTATCTGCTCAAGCCGATCATTCGCGCGCGGGCTGAGGCGTTGCACGAGCGTTGATTCTCTAGTGGCCTTGCCGGCCTCATCGCTGGCAAGCCAGCTCCCACAGGTTTCTGTGTCGGACACATATTGATGTTCCAGCCGAGAACCCTGTGGGAGCTGGCTTGCCAGCGATGGCGGCAGCCAAAACACCACATGCCTGTCAGTAAGTGACAAAAACCGTCACTCACCATCCAGTCCATTCCTCACCAATCGCCATATCGTTATTCATTAACGGTATTTAATCTCCACTTCTTATAGCTATAAAGTCATCCCCCTGCGTACCTGCCGACCAATCGGCGCGCCGCACGACCTGAACCAACACGCAATCCAGCGTGAGTGTCTGATCGACGAGCGCGCCCGTGAGCGCGCCGTGCGTGGGAGATGGAAAGATGTCCGCAGCTACTGCTTCCCCAAGCGCCGCGACCGCCGCGCCGCAATCCTTTGAAATCCGCCCGTTCAGCGGTGCCGTCGGCGCCGAAATCATCGGCCTTGACCTCACCCGGCCGATCAATGATCAGGACTTCGCACGCATTCATCGCGCGCACCTGGATCACCACGTCGTGGTGTTCCGCGACCAGCAAATCACCCCACAGCAACAGATCGACTTCAGCCGCCGCTTCGGCGTGTTGCAGATCCACGTGCTCAAGCAGTTCCTGCTGGCCAATCACCCGGAAATCCTCATTGTTTCCAACATCATCGAAAACGGCCAGAACATCGGCCTCGGCGATGCTGGCAAGTTCTGGCACTCCGATCTCTCCTATAAAGAGTTGCCAAGTCTCGGCTCGATGCTCCATGCACAGGAGTTGCCAGAGGAGGGCGGCGACACGCTGTTCGCCGACATGCACAAAGCCTGGGACAGCTTGCCCGAAGCGTTGCGCAAAGCGGTCGAAGGCCGCAGTGCCGCGCATTCCTACACCGCCCGCTATAGCGAAACCAAATTCGAAGGCAACTGGCGCCCGACCCTGACCCCGGAGCAACTGGCTCAAGTCGCGGAAGTGGTGCACCCGGTGGTGCGCACGCACCCGGAAAACGGCCGCAAGGCGTTGTTCGTCAGCGAAGGTTTCACCACGCGCATCGTCGGCCTGCCGGATGACGAGAGCCAGCAGTTGCTGACCGAGCTTTACGCCCACAGCGTGCTGCCGCAAAACATCTACCGCCATCAGTGGCAGCCCCACGACCTGGTGTTCTGGGACAACCGTTCGCTGATCCATCTCGCCGCCGGCTGCCCGGCGCACCTGCGCCGCAAGCTGTATCGCACGACCATTCAGGGCGATGCGCCTTTCTGATTCGCCGGAGATTGATCAAAAAATGAACGCTCCCTTGCCAGGCCACGCGGCCAGCAACCCGATCGCTCGCAGCGAAGCGCTGCTGGCGGTCGATCATGTCAGCCTCGAATACCGCACCCCGCAACGCGTGGTGCGCGCCACTCACCAGGTCAGTTTCGAAATCGATCCGGCCGATCGCTACGTGTTGCTCGGGCCGTCCGGTTGCGGCAAATCCACCTTGCTCAAAGCGGTCGCCGGGTTCATTCAACCGTGCGAAGGCGAGATCCGTCTGCAAGGTCAGCGCGTCGATGCGCCGGGTCCGGACCGGATTGTGGTGTTTCAGGAATTCGATCAGCTGCCGCCGTGGAAAACCGTAAAACAGAACGTGATGTTTCCGCTGCTTGCCTCGCGCACCCTGAAGAAAAAAGAAGCCGAAGAACGTGCGCTGCACTATCTGGAAAAGGTCGGACTGGCGGCGTTCGCCGATGCCTATCCGCACACTTTGTCTGGTGGCATGAAAGCGCGCGTAGCGATTGCCCGGGCGTTGGCGATGCAGCCGAAAATCCTGCTGATGGACGAGCCATTCGCCGCACTCGATGCGCTGACCCGGCGCAAGATGCAGGAAGAACTGCTGCTGCTCTGGGAAGAGGTGCGCTTCACTCTGCTGTTCGTCACCCACTCGATTGAAGAGGCGTTGGTGGTCGGCAATCGTATCCTGCTGCTGTCGCCGCATCCCGGCCGAGTGCGCGCCGAAGTGCACAGCCATCAATACGACTTGCACAGCTTGGGTGGCGTGGCGTTTCAGGAGTCGGCGCGGCGCATTCATCGACTGCTGTTCGACGAAGGCCAGTCGCCGGAAACCGAGCGTGATCACGACTTCAACGACATTCGCATTGCCTATTGAGCGGCCAGGAGGACTACCCGATGAGCCATTCATCATCCGTGCGTGAAGAGTTTGAAGTTGTTCTGGAGCCGCTGACTGAAGTGCCGGTCGAGCGGGAGTTGTCGCTCGGCACGCGGCTGTGGCAACAGGGCTGGTTGCGTAAAGGCCTGATCCTGATTGTGCTGGCGGTGCTTTGGGAAGTGGTCGCACGGATCCAGAACAATGACCTGATGCTGCCGAGTTTCTTGCAGACCAGCCACGCGCTGTTCGAGGGGCTGCTCAGTGGTGAGCTGCTGGCCAAGGTGTGGATATCGCTGGTGGTCCTGATCAAGGGCTACCTGATCGGCATCGTTCTGGCGTTTGCCCTGACCACGCTGGCGGTGTCGACGCAGTTGGGGCGCGATCTGCTGAGCACGATGACCTCGATGTTCAACCCGTTGCCGGCGATTGCCCTGTTGCCGCTGGCGCTGCTGTGGTTTGGCCTAGGGCAGAACAGCCTGATTTTTGTGCTGGTGCATTCGGTGTTGTGGGCTTTGGCACTGAACACTTACGCGGGGTTTCTCGGAGTTTCTGAAACGCTGCGCATGGCCGGGCGCAATTACGGTTTGAAGGGCTTGCGGCTGGTGCTGTTCATCCTGATCCCGGCGGCGCTGCCGTCGATTCTGGCCGGGCTGAAGATCGGCTGGGCGTTTGCCTGGCGCACGTTGATCGCGGCGGAACTAGTGTTTGGCGCGACCAGCGGCAAGGGTGGGCTGGGTTGGTACATCTTTCAGAATCGCAATGAGCTGTATACCGACAAGGTGTTTGCCGGGTTGGCGGTGGTGATTCTGATCGGGTTGCTGGTGGAGAATCTGGTGTTCGATACGCTGGAGCGGGTGACCGTTAAGCG
Source organism: Pseudomonas sp. Irchel s3a12 (assembly GCF_900187485.1). Classification (NCBI taxonomy): domain Bacteria; kingdom Pseudomonadati; phylum Pseudomonadota; class Gammaproteobacteria; order Pseudomonadales; family Pseudomonadaceae; genus Pseudomonas; species Pseudomonas sp. Irchel s3a12. Next base: position 17,216 of record NZ_FYDN01000024.1, on the reverse strand, counting down.
GTGGGGGATGCAGCGGTAATTTCTGGCGTGACGGCTGGCCCCATCGCTGGCAAGCCAGCTCCCACAGGTTTTTTGGTGTTTTCAGATGTTGTGAACGCCTCAACCACTGTGGGAGCTGGCTTGCCAGCGATGGCGTCCTGTCCGGCGCCTCCATACCTAAAGGATGTTTGCTAGCATTGCGCGCAGATCAATCCTGATCAGCCATGAGTGCTCAGTATGCAGCTCCCGGACATGAACCTTCTGGTCGCCCTCGACGCCTTGCTCGATGAGGGCAGTGTGGTCGGCGCCGCTCGGCGGATGAATCTCAGTCCGGCAGCCATGAGTCGCACCCTGACGCGGATCCGCGAGGCCATCGGTGATCCGATTCTGGTGCGTGCCGGCCGAGGCCTGGTGCCAACCCCCAAAGCCCTGGAATTACGCGAGCAAGTTCGCGATGTGGTCGAGCAGGCCGCGCTGCTGTTCCGCTCCGCCGACTCGGTGGAACTGGGCACGCTGCGCCGGCGCTTCAGCATCCGTGCCAATGACTTCTTCATCGGTGTTTACGGCGGCAAGCTATTCGACACCCTCGATCAACTGGCGCCGCACTGCGAATTGCGTTTCGTCCCGGAAGGCGATGGCGACGATGAGGCACTGCGCGAGGGCCGCATCGATCTGAGCGTCAGCAACACCCGGCCCGTCACCCCGGAAGTCAAAGTGCAGAACCTGTTCTCGACGCACTTCGTGGGACTGGTGCGCGAAGATCATCCATTGCTCGACGGTGAAATCACCGCCGAGCGCTACGCCGGGTTTTCCCATATCAGCATGTCGCGACGCGGCATCGCGCGCGGCCCGATCGATACGGCGCTGAATGCCTTGGGGCTGGAGCGCCGTGTGGCAGTGATTGCGCCGAGTTTTCATGCGGCGATGTTTGCCTTGCCGGATTCCGACCTGATCCTGCCGGTGCCCAAAGAAGCGTTGCTCAGCGTGCGCCGGCTCGGTTTGAAACTGCGCTCGTTCGACCTGCCGATCCCATTGCCGACCTTGATGCTGACCCAAGCCTGGCACCCGCGTTTCGACAAAGATCCGGCGCACCGCTGGCTGCGCGAAACCCTCAAGGCTTGTTGTGATGAAACGTGGCTGGCTGCCCAGCCTTAATCTGCGAACCCACACAAAACCCTTGTAGGAGTGAGCCTGCTCGCGATAGCGGTGTGTCAGTCAACACATACATTGGCTGACCCAACGCTATCGCGAGCAGGCTCACTCCTACAGAGGTTAATGATTGCGTCCGGCGCACTTATAAGCTGCCAATAAGTCAATTTTCGTCATTGCTAAGCCCGACTAAGATGCTCCGGTATTTTTCCCTCCGGAGTGTGTATTCATGACATCCCTGTCGGCTGCGGTGCCCATCGCTGCGGCCAGCCCGGCGACGGCGGCCGCGCCACCGGTGTTCGGGGCGCGGATCATCATTGGCCTGGTCGGCGTGCTGCTGGCGGTGCTGGTGTCGGGCCTCAACGAGATGGTCACCAAGGTGGCCCTGGCCGACATCCGTGGCGGGTTGCACATCGGTTACGACGAAGGCACCTGGCTGGTCGCCAGCTACACCGCCACCTCGGTCGCAGCCATGGCCTTCGCGCCGTGGTGTTCGGTGACCTTCTCGTTGCGCCGCTTCACCCTCTGCACGATCAGCCTGTTCACCTTGCTTGGCGTGCTGTGCCCGTTTGCACCGAACTACGAAAGTCTGCTGCTGATGCGCACTTTGCAGGGGCTCGCCGGCGGTGCGTTACCGCCGATGCTGATGACCGTCGCCCTGCGCTTTTTGCCGGCGAACATCAAGCTTTACGGTTTGGCCGGCTACGCACTGACGGCGACATTCGGCCCGGGTCTCGGCACGCCGCTGGCCGGTTTGTGGACCGAATACGTCGGTTGGCAATGGACGTTCTGGCAGATCATCGTGCCGTGCCTGATCGCCATGGCGATGGTCGCGTGGGGTATTCCGCAGGACTCGCTGCGTTTGGAACGCCTCAAATCGTTCAACTGGAAGGGCCTGCTGCTGGGCTTTCCGGCGATCTGCATGTTGGTGATCGGTTTGTTGCAGGGCAATCGGCTGGACTGGTTCGAGTCGAGCCTGATCTGTGGATTGCTCGGCGCCGGCTCGCTGCTGCTGGTGGCGTTCCTGATCAACGAGTGGTCGCAGCCGATCCCGTTTTTCAAATTGCAGATGCTCGGTATTCGTAACCTGTCGTTCGCCTTGATGACGTTGGCCGGTGTGCTGGTCGTTCTGCAGGCGGTGGTGTTGATTCCGTCGAGTTATCTGGCACAGGTGCAGGGTTATCGCCCGGCGCAGACCGCACCGATCATGCTGATCGCCGCGTTGCCGCAACTGATTGCGCTGCCGTTGGTGGCAGCGTTGTGCAACCTGCGCTGGGTCGATTGCCGCTGGGTGCTCGGGATCGGTTTGAGCATGCTGGTGCTGTCCTGCCTCGGTGGCTCGCTGCTGACCGCGGAATGGATTCGCGACAATTTCTACGTCCTGCAATGGCTGCAGATCTTTGGTCAACCGATGTCAGTGTTGCCGCTGTTGATGCTCTCGACCGGCAGCATCCAGCCAACGGACGGTCCGTTTGCCTCGGCGTGGTTCAACACCGTGAAAGGTCTGGCAGCGGTGGTCGCCACCGGGGCGCTTGAGGCGCTGACCACGGCGCGCCTGCATTTTCACTCGACCATGTTGGTCGACAGCCTCGGCAATTCGCCGCTGGCCGACCGCAGCGATCCGGGCCTCGCCCATCGCCTGCACGAGCAGGCCGTGGTGCTGACCTCTTCCGATCTCTACGTGTGCATGGCCGGCGTCGCGGTGGCGTTGATCCTGCTGATTTTCTGGCTGCCGACGCGGATCTTTCCGCCCCGCGCACCGACCTGATTGCTGCACTGAACAATGAAGGTTTTTATGACGACTCAAGCAAAGCAAAAACTCGCAGTGGCTGTAGCGGCCGCGCTGGCTGTCGGCGTGCTGGTATACCTGGCATTCCCCGGTGTGTTTGGTAAACGCACCCAGCAAAACACCAACGACGCCTTTGTCTCTGCCGACTACACGCTCGTCGTGCCGCGCGTGGCCGGGTTTATCAAGGAAGTCTTGGTGGAGGACAACCAGCAAGTGAAGGCGGGCCAGTTGCTGGCGCTTATCGATGATCGCGACTTGCGCGCTTCAGCTGAGGCAGCGGACGCGCAAACCCTGGTCGCGCGGGCGCAGTTGCAGAATGCCAAAGCGACGCTGGAGCGCCAGACTTCGGTGATCGCCCAGGCGCAAGCCTCGGTGGTGTCTGCCAAGGCTGAAATGGCCTTTGCCCAGCAGGAATTGAACCGCTACAACCACTTGGCGGGCGTCGGCGCCGGCACCGTGCAAAACGCGCAACAGGCGCGCACTCGCATCGATCAGGCCACGGCTCATCTCGACACCGCCACGGCGAAACTGGCGGCAGAGCGCAAGCAAGTCGACATTCTTACCGCTCAACGAGATGCGGCCGAAGGCAGTTTGAAACACGCACAAGCGGCACTGGAAATCGCCAGTTTCGAACTCTCCTACACGCGCATCACCGCACCGCAGGACGGCATGATCGGCGAGCGCGCCGTGCGCGTCGGCGCCTATGTGACGCCGGGCAGCAAGCTGCTGGCGGTGGTGCCGTTGCAGCAGGCGTATGTCGTGGCGAATTTTCAGGAGACGCAACTGACGGACGTGCAGCCTGGGCAGGAAGTGCAAGTGCGTGTCGACAGCCTCGGCGGTGAGACATTGAGCGGTCGCGTCGAAAGTATTGCTCCAGCAACTGGCGTGACCTTTGCGGCGGTGAAACCGGACAACGCGACGGGTAATTTCACCAAGGTGGTGCAGCGGATTCCGGTGAAGATCATGCTGGAACCGGGTCAGCCATTGGCCGAGCGCTTGCGCGTGGGGATGTCGGTGGAGGCGAGTATTGATACGGGCAGTTCAGAGAAATCCGTGCGAGAGGTGACCCAGCGATGATGGGTGGTAATTCGACTGGCCTCATCGCTGGCAAGCCAGCTCCCACAGGTTCCGTCGGTAGGGCTCAACAATTTGGACAACCTGCACAATCCCTGTGGGAGCTGGCTTGCCAGCGATGGGGTCTGTGGCAGCCACTCACCTTCAGTGCCTTGCTCGCAGTAAGCCTCACTGCTTGCACCGTAGGCCCGGACTTCCACAAGCCCGAAACCACGCAAATCGCTGACTGGAGCAAACCCGCCAAGTCCGCCCCCAGCCAAGCCGTCAGCGAACCTCTCAACGAACGCTGGTGGGAAGTCTTCAATGACCCGCAACTCTCCGCGCTCACTCAACGTGCGGTGAAGAGCAACCTCGACCTGCAACTGGCCAGCAGCCGCCTGCAACAAAGCCGCGCCGCTCGCCAGGTGATCACCGCCGACCGTTATCCGAACACCGCCGCCACTGGCAGCTACGCGCGCAAACGCAACAGCGGCGAAGGCCTGAACGACCCGTCCGGACGCAACGGCGATTCCGCGTTCAACCTGTGGGACGCCGGTTTCTCCGCCTCATGGGAACTGGATTTCTGGGGCCGCGTGCGCCGCGAAACCGAAGCTGCCGATGCTAACCTCGAAGTCGCCGAAAACGACCGTCGCGGCGTGTTGCTGGCCGTGCTCGCCGATACCGCACAAAACTACATTCAGCTGCGCGGCGTGCAGAACACTCGCGCGGTCACCGAGCAAAACCTCGATGTTGCCCGGCACAGCCTCAAGCTCTCGCAACTGCGCCTGGCCGACGGCGTGGCGACTGACCTCGACGTTGCCGAAGCCGCCGCGCAAGTCGCCGCGATCGAGTCGCGCCTGCCCGCGCTGGAACAGCGCCAATCGCAACTGATCAACGCGATCAGCCTGTTGATGGGCGAACCGCCACAGGCATTGGCCAAGGAGTTATCCACAGACGCCGCCGTGCCGCAGTCGCCGCTGCAAGTCGGCATCGGCCTGCCGTCGCAACTGGCCGATCGCCGCCCTGACATCCGCCAGGCCGAAGCGCGCCTGCACGCTGCCACTGCCAATATCGGCGTGGCCAAGGGCGATTTCTATCCGCGCATCACCCTGTCCGGCAACCTCGGCTCGCAAGCCATGCAGCTCAGCGACTTTGGCTCGTGGGGTTCGCGGGCCTTCGGCATCGGCCCGCAATTCAGTTTGCCGTTATTCGACGGCGGACGCCTGCGCGGCGTGCTGCAACTGCGCGAAGCGCAACAGCAGGAAGCGGCCGTTGCCTACCAGCAAACCGTACTGCGTGCCTGGCACGAAATCGACGATCAACTGACCGCCTACAACGCCAGTCAACGCCGCCGCGACAGCCTCGCCGAAGCCGTACGCCAGAACCAGATCGCCCTGCGCACTGCGCAACAGCAATACGTCGAAGGCGTGGTCGATTTCGTCAACGTCCTCACCGTGCAAAGCGCGCTGCTGGCGACGCAGGAGCAGTGGGTGGAGAGTTCGACCGGTGTTTCGCTGGCGATGGTCGGGTTGTACAAGGCGTTGGGCGGCGGTTGGGAGTCGGTGTATCCAGAGGCAAAAGTCGCCGTCGGGTTGCCGGGTGTCGTGAAAGCACCAACCGGCATCGACGGTTCTGCCGTGGCTGACCTAAAGTGATGGGCAGGTTGGCGCGTCATACTCTCGTGGCGCTGCGGCGCGGCAAGAGGCAGCAATGGCGGCGAACAGAGTCACGCCAATGGGCGACACGCAAGATCCGTTTGCCGCGCCCGGCTCCTGGTTCGGCAGCTTGCGCTGGGTGCGCTGGATAAAAAATCACTGGCTATGGCCGATCCTGGCGCTGGCCGCATTCGTGCGTTTTTATGATCTGACCGCGGCAGCGATATGGGGCGATGAAGGTTCCAGTCTGCTGCTGGCGCGCTATTCGCTGAGTGAAATCTGGCAGCACGCGGCATTCGATGTGCATCCGCCGCTGTACTTCATGCTGCTGCATGGCTGGGTCGAACTGTTCGGGGACGGCATTCTGGCGGTCCGCTCTCTCAGTGCGCTGGCCGGCATTGCGGCGGTCGGGCTGGGCGTGTGGCTGGTGGATCGCCTGGCCACTCGCCGCGCCGCATTCATCGCCGGTGTGTTGCTGGCGCTGCTGCCGACTGCGGTGCGTTACAGCCAGGAAGTGCGCATGTACGCGCTGCTCGGGGCGCTGCTGCTTGCCGCGAGCCTAGCGCTGGCCTACTGGATCCGGCGCCCGCAACGCCAGCGATATCTGGTGTATTACGTGCTGCTGATGAGCGCCGCGCTCTACACCCACTATTTCGCCGTGCTCGCGGCGCTGTGTCACTGGCTTTATCTGATCGCGATCCGCGTACAACGAGGTTATCGATTCCGGCATATCCAGCGCTGGAACTGGTGGCTGGCGAACCTGGCCATCGTTGCTTTGTATCTGCCTTGGCTGCCCAATCTGCTTGATTTGGTGCAACACATGCAGCAGCTCGAGGCCGGTGGCGATGTCGGTTGGGAGCCTGCCGTAACGTTGAGTTCGCTGCCGTCGATGATCTGGTCATGGCTGATTCAGGATGACGGTGAAAGTTTGCCGTGGCTGATTTTCGCGGCGTTGCCGCTGGCGATGCTGGGGCTGGCAGTCATTGCTGTGATGCGCGATCGCAGCGTGTCGCGCGGTAGCATCCTGCTGGCGCTGTACACCGGCCTGCCGCTGTTGCTGGTGTATCTGGTGTCGTTCATTACGCCAGTGTTCATCGAACGTTATCTGACGGCTTACGCCCTCGGCCTGCCGATGCTGACGGCGTTGGCCATCGACCGTTTGTACAGCCGCGTGCGGATGTTGGCATTGGCGGTGCTGGTGTCGCTGATCGCGGTGGAACTGGTCGGCGTAAACAACAACACCACGGTCGACACTCATGATCAACTCGACACGGTCGTGAAGTACGTCAACCAGCATTTCCTTGCCGGTGACCGCATCGTCACCAGCGACATGCTCTGGTATCTGAGCTACGTCTACTACGATCGCACCGGGGCGCAGGTGCGCCTCTTCACCCCACCGAAAGCCGATGGCCAATCGACGCGGCCAAATGAGTACGGGTTCGGCACGCTGGTGACGAGTGATGTCTATCTGAACAGCCTGACGGAGCTCTCAGCCGGAGGCCGGGTCTGGCTGGTCGGAACCGTCGACGAGCCACAAGAGTTCTCACCGCTACCCGCAACCTGGCAGGCCAGCGCTGAAGTCCACGCGGGCGGGATGCAAGCACGCTTGTTCGTGGCCAAACCTGCGGGTGGATAGGCGGGTCAGGATTTGCCGGACAAATCCGCCATGCCCTTGAGCAACTCAATCGGCAACGGAAAGACAATCGTCGAACTCTTGTCCCCGGCAATCGAACTCAAGGTTTGCATATAGCGCAACTGCATTGCGCCAGGCTGGCGACCGAGCATTTCCGCTGCCTGCATGAGTTTTTCCGAGGCCTGCAATTCGCCTTCGGCGTGAATCACTTTGGCGCGCCGCTCGCGTTCGGCTTCTGCCTGTTTGGCGATGGCGCGCACCATCGACTCGTTGAGGTCGACGTGCTTGATCTCGACGTTGGCGACCTTGATGCCCCAGGCATCGGTTTGAGCATCGAGCACCTGCTGAATGTCGATGTTCAACTGCTCGCGCTCGGCCAGCAGCTCATCCAGTTCATGCTTGCCGAGGACCGCGCGCAGGGTGGTTTGCGCCAGTTGGCTGGTGGCAGAAAGATAATCCTCAACCTGAATAATCGCCTTCTGCGGATCGAGCACGCGGAAATACAGCACGGCGTTGACCTTGACCGAGACGTTGTCGCGGGTGATCACGTCCTGCGGCGGCACGTCGAGCACCACCGTGCGCAGGTCGACCCGGACCATTTGCTGCACCACCGGGATCAGCAGGATCAGGCCAGGGCCTTTGACCTGCCAAAAGCGGCCGAGCTGGAACACCACGCCGCGTTCGTACTCGCGCAGGATGCGAAACGTCGAGCCGGCCAAGGCAATGACCAGTAACAGCAGCGCAACAAAACCGATTTGCAGACCCATGATCACTCTCCGAGCGGTGCCGCGTCAGTCGCGGCCACTTGCAGCAACAATCCCTTGCGCGCCACCACGCGTACCGGTTGCCCGGTGTGCAGCGGCGTGGCGCTGAGCACTTGCCAGCGTTCACCTTGCAGTTGCACCCAACCATTGCGGGCATCGCCCGGTTGCACCGTGGTGATCGCGGTCACGCTGCCGAGCAGGCCGGCGTCGCCACTGACGGCGTGGCGCGGGCGGGTTTTCAGGGCGCGGATCAGCAGTCCGATCAACAGCAGGGCGCTGATCAGACCGAGGCCGATCATCATTGGCACTGGCAACTCGGCGTTGCTCAGAATCAGCGCACCGATGACGAACATGATGATGCCGCCCAGCCCGATCACTCCGTAATTGGGCAGCGCCGCTTCGGCGATCAGAAAGACGATGCCCAAGGTAATCAGCCACAAACCGGCCGGACTCATCGGCGGCAACGGGGTGTCGGCAGCCAGGGCTGAGCCGCTAATCAGCAGGAGCAAGGCAAACGCACAACATCGGCTGTTCACGTGACCCTCCGCGAGCGTCATGGGCTGGTTCTTTCAGTCTAGTTGAGGGTTGTTCTGTATGAATTTTGATCAATGTGCAGATATGTCCGGTGAGCGGATTTCCCTGCGCCAGACACCCGCCGAACTAGACTCAAAGACACGGCAACCACCGTTCAGCGCAACACCGAGGTGCATCATGCGTATGGCAAAAAAGGTGCAGAGCAGCCTGAACCGGGCGCACTGCGAATACGACATCGTCGCCCATCGACACTCGTCCAGCAGCCTGGAAACCGCACGGGTCGCCGGGGTGCCCGCCGAGCGCGTGGCCAAATCGATCATCCTCGACGACCACCACGGGCATTACCTGATGGCCGTGCTACCGGCCAGCCGTCACTTGGACCTGAGCAAGGTGCGCACCAGCGGCGAATGGCAACTGACCCGCGAAAGCAATCTGGCGCACATCTTCGACGACTGTGAGCGCGGCGCGGTGCCGCCGCTGGGTGATTCCTACGGGCTGGACATGGTTATCGACCCGTTGATGACGCGGCAGAAGGATATTTATCTGGAGGCGGGCAACCACAACTACTTGCTGCACATGAGCATGCCGGAGTTTCTGAAAATGGTGCCGCATGCCGAGGTGCGGGAGTTGAGTGATTAGGTTTTGTGGCGCCGGCACTGACGCCTTCGCGAGCAGGCTCGCTCCCACAGGTTGATCGCATTCCCCTGTGGGAGCGAGCCTGCTCGCGAATAATCTTCCAAACACCCCATTTTTGAAGGAACTCAGCAATGGAGCAACCAACCCATAGCCTCCCATCCCTGTTCAAACAACTCGGCCTGGACAACGACCCGACCAGCATCGACCAATTCATCACCACCCATTCCCCGCTCAAACCCGAACTGCATTTGGCTGATGCGTTTTTCTGGACGAAGAGCCAAGCGGAGTTTTTACGGGACGAGATTCTGGATGACGCCGACTGGGCGGAGGTGGTGGATCAGTTGGATGTGTTGTTGCGTAAGGGCAGAAGTGTGTAAAAAAAATTGCAGGAAAAGGCTGAAATGTAAAAAAAACATGCGCGATGTAAAAAAAACTGGGCTTTAATCGTCCCAGTGAATTTTTTATGTGGACGATGACGATGCCAACTGTTGGATATGCCCACCTGCGTGATGCGCTGAAGCTTAATGCATTTGCCCCCAAGCGCATTGCGATGATCAAACCGGTTACCCGGATTACCTTGATCGGTGAGTGTCTAGCGGTTCCAAACGGCGTCGCGCCGGCACAGGGTTCGACACTTGAGCACATCTTGTTTGCTCTGAAGCATGAGGGAATAAACCTGTGCATTCTTGCTCAGGCGCTTGAAACCGTTGAAGCGGACGAGTTGCTAGGTGAGTTGAGCCGATCACCTAACGGGGTATTTATCCGCAAGGCCTGTTTTCTTTGGGAAAGTTTCACGGGCAAACAGCTGGAATATTCCGTACCGGTTCGGGGCAACGTTGTCGCTTTGTTTGATCCCAAGCGTTATGTCACCGGGCCTGCAATTCGAAATAGTCGTTGGCGGGTAGATTTTAACGGGTTGGGGTCAATGCGTTACTGCGCCACAGTCGAGCGTACGACGGAGCTGCAGGCGCTGCTTGATCTGGACATCCTTGGTCGAGTCCAGGCTTTTATGGCGACGTTGCCGCCGGAAATGATGGATCGGGCAATCAATTGGGCCTATCTGCATGAGACCCGCGATTCTTTCGCCATTGAGAAAGAAGAGCCCAACGAAGAAAAGTCGCGCCGTTTTGTTCGGCTTCTCCGCCAAGCCCATGAGCGAACAGAGTTGAGCGAAGACTATTTGGTCGAGTTGCAGAACAGTACGGTTTCCAATCCTTTCGATAAAGCTGTGCTTTTCCGTCATGAACAGAACCATTTACACAACGGCTTGAGAGGCGCAGCTGGCGTCAGCTATGTCCCGCCTCCACCGCAATTGTGCAGGGAGTTGATGGACGAGTTGATGAGTTTTGCCAATCACTCAGCCAAGCAGGTTGATCCGTTGATAGCTGCAGCGGTTGTGGCTTTCGGGTTTGTCTTTCTTCACCCGTTCATGGATGGCAATGGTCGACTTTCACGTTTCCTGATTCACCAGACGCTTTGCCACTCTGGCGCTCTAAAAAATGGTTTGTTGTTACCGGTTTCCGTAGCGATGAAACACGAAGAGTCTGGCTATCTCGAAGCGTTAAAGGAGTTCTCGAAACCAGCAAGAGAGTTCTGGAATGTCACTTGGCTGGACGCTGATCAGATGGCTTTCGATTTTATTGGGCACGACTCAATCTATCGATTCTGGGACGGGACTCAATGTGCAGAATTTACCTTGCAGATGGCCTTGCGAGCATTGGAAGTGGAGCTGCGCGAGGAGACCGAGTTTCTTGAAAAATACGACTACGTCATCAAAGAGGTGAATGGGCGTTTTGACGTACGGGGGAGCGACCTCTCGAAACTGGTAATGATGTGTCTGGATAACGGTAACAAAGTTTCAAAGCATCGACGTAAGCAGTTCCAGTTCAGCGTGCCGGAGGAGGTTTTCGATTTCATTGAGCAGATAGCGGGTGATTTCGATTCGGTAGGCTAACCCTGAACAGGCAATTTGTTTCAAAACTTGACTGAAATTCCCCTCCAATGCGATATTGATAGTTAGCAAACTAACAGTGTGCATCTCCCCTTGCCGAACGATCTCGACGCTCTCCAGATGAACATCAGCAGTGCCATGGTGGTAGCCGCCAGGCATTGGCGGAAGATCTGCCAGACCACGCTGGTCAACTATGGAATCTCCGAAGCCTGCGCCGTGCCGCTGTTGATGATCGGCCGCTTGGGCGAGGGCGTGCGCCAGGTGCGAGTGGCGCAGGCGGCCGGGATGGAGAGTCCGTCGCTGGTGCGTCTGCTCGATCAGCTCTGCCATTCCGGCTACGTCTGCCGCACCGAAGATGCCCAGGATCGCCGGGCCAAATGCCTGAGCCTGACCGACACCGGGCGTGAACTGGTGCAGGCTGTCGAGATCGAACTGGTGCGCTTGCGTCATGAGGTGCTCGAAGGCATCGAGCAAAGCGATCTGGAAGCTACGCTTCGGGTACTCAGAGCTTTTGAGGCGGCCAGCCCGCCTTTGGTGGTCAATTCTTGAACGGTTTTTTCTCTGGCATCCCGCCGGCCCGTGACTGGTTTTATGGGGTGCGAACTTTTGCAGCGTCGATGATCGCGCTGTACATCGCCTTGCTCATGCAAATGCCGCGTCCGTATTGGGCGATGGCCACGGTGTATATCGTTTCCAGCCCGTTTCTCGGGCCGACCAGTTCCAAGGCCTTATACCGCGCCATCGGGACTTTTCTCGGTGCCGCGGCGGCGGTTTTTTTCGTGCCGATGTTCGTGCAGAGCCCGTATGTGCTGGTGGTAGTCATCGCGCTGTGGACGGGCATTTTGTTGTTCCTGTCCCTGCAACTGCGCACGGCCAACAACTATGCATTGATGCTCGCCGGTTACACCCTGCCGCTGATTGCCTTGCCGGTGGTGGATAACCCGCTTGCGGTGTGGGACGTAGCAGAGGCGCGCACCGAAGAGATTTTCCTCGGCATCGCTGTAGCCGCCGTGGTTGGTGCGATGTTCTGGCCGCGTCGTCTGGCCCCGGTGTTCAACGATGCCGTGAGCAAGTGGTTCGCCGACGCAACGACCTATAGCCTGAAATTCCTCAGCCGCGATGTGCAGCCCGAAGAAGTCACTGCGCTGCGCATGGCCATGGTTGCCAACTTCAACAGCCTCGAATTGATGATCGGCCAGTTGCCCCACGAAGGCGCGCGACCGCAAACCGTGCGCAACACCAAGGAATTGCGCGGGCGCATGATTCATCTATTACCGGTGATCGATGCGCTGGAAGATTCGCTCTACGCCCTCGAACGGCGCACGCCGGAACTGGTGGAAAAGTTCGAACCGCTGCTGGCCGCAACCCGCGAATGGCTCGCTCATCAGGACGCCGATCTCGACCGCTGGCAAGCGCTGAAAGATCAACTCGAAGCCCTGCAACCGAGTGCCGAAGCACTGCAAGACCGCAAACAACTGCTGTTCTCCAACTCGATTTATCGCCTCGGCGAATTCATCGATTTATGGCAGGACTGCCGCAGTCTGCAGGACGCGATTCTCTGCGAGCGCCAGGACAGCTGGCGCGCGGTCTACCGTCACTGGCGCCTCGGTCGTCTGACGCCGTTCATTGATCGTGGGCTGATGCTCTACTCGGCGGCCTCGACCGTTCTGGCGATCATTACCGCCTCGGTGCTGTGGATTCTGCTCGGCTGGCCGGACGGCGGCAGCGCGGTGATTCTCGCCGCGGTGGCCTGTAGCTTCTTCGCTTCGATGGACGACCCGGCACCGCAGATTTACCGGTTCTTTTTCTGGACCGGCATGTCGGTATTGTTCGCCAGCCTTTATCTGTTTTTGATTCTGCCCAACCTGCATGACTTCCCGATGCTGGTGCTGGCGTTTTCCATCCCGTTCATCTGCGTCGGCACCCTGACGGTGCAGCCGCGGTTCTTCCTCGGCATGCTGCTGACGCTGGTTAACACCTCCTCATTCATCAGTATTCAGGGGGCTTACGACGCGGACTTTTTTGCCTTCGTGAACTCCAACCTGGCGGGTCCGTTAGGGCTGTTGTTCGCGTTTATATGGACGCTGGTTGCACGCCCGTTCGGCGCCGAACTGGCGGCCAAACGCCTGACCCGCTTCAGCTGGAAAGACATCGTCGACATGACCGAACCGGCCAACCTTGCCGAACACCGCAAATTGGGCGTGCAGTTGCTCGATCGACTGATGCAGCACCTGCCGCGTCTGGCCCTCACCGGCCAGGACACCGGCATCGCCATGCGCGAAGTGCGGGTGGGCCTGAACCTGCTCGATTTGCTCGCCTACACCCCACGGGTGACCGGCGCGCCGAACGCGCTGTTGCAGCAAGTGGTCAGTGAAGTCGGCGAGTATTTCCGCGCCTGCCTCAAGGCTGGCGAACGCTTGCCGGCGCCAGCGCCGCTGTTGATGACCCTCGATCGCACTCGTCGCGCACTCAATGGCCACGGCGACGATGAAACCCGTCTGAACCTGCTGCACGCCTTGAGCGGTTTGCGTCTGGCGCTGTTGCCCGGCGTCGAATTCGTCGCCAGTGCCGACTCCGAAGAACCGCTGCCCGATGGAGCGCCCCTATGATCGGTGATCTGGACATCAGCGGCATTTTCCTGCCGACCCTGCTGGTGTTGATGGGCATCACTTATGTGCTGTTTTTGCTGGTGCATGCCGTGCTTACGCGTGTGCACTTTTACCGTCTGGTCTGGCACCGGGCATTGTTCAACGTGGCCCTCTACGCGGTACTGCTGTACGGCGTGGACTCACTCAGTCGATACCTGATGACATGAAAAAACCGTTTTTGACCATCGGTCGCGTGGTACTGACCCTGCTGATCGTGACTTTTGCCGTTGTCCTCGTCTGGCGCATGGTGATGTATTACATGTTTGCGCCGTGGACCCGTGACGGCCACATTCGCGCCGACATCATCCAGATCGCTCCGGACGTGTCCGGGTTGATCCAGCAGGTTGAGGTGAAAGACAACCAGTTGATCAAACGCGGCCAGGTGCTGTTCAGCATCGATCAGGACCGTTTCAAACTGGCTCTGCGTCAGGCCAAAGCGGCTGTCGCTGATCGCGAAGAAACCCTCGCTCAAGCCCAGCGCGAAGCCAAGCGTAACCGTGGCCTCGGCAACCTCGTGCCGGCCGAGCAACTGGAAGAAAGCCAGTCGAAGGTCGCCCGCGCGCAATCAGCGCTGGCCGAAGCCATGGTCACCGTGGACAGCGCCCAACTCAACCTCGACCGCTCGGTGATCCGCAGCCCGGTGGACGGCTACGTCAACGACCGTGCGCCGCGTCCGCAGGAGTTCGTCACGGCCGGGCGTCCGGTGTTGTCGGTGGTCGACAGCAATTCGTTTCACATCGACGGCTATTTCGAAGAGACCAAACTCGACGGCATTCATGTTGGCCAGTCGGTGGATATTCGTGTGATCGGCGACCGCGCCAAACTGCGCGGGCATGTTGAAAGCATCGTCGCCGGTATCGAAGACCGCGACCGTACCAGCGGCAGCAATCTGTTGCCGAACGTCAACCCGGCGTTCAGCTGGGTGCGGCTGGCGCAGCGGATTCCAGTGCGGATCGCCTTTGATGATGTGCCTGAAGATTTCCGCATGATTGCCGGGCGCACTGCCACCGTTTCGATCATCGAAGACTCAAAGGTCGACGATAAAAAGCAGGAGCCCGCGCAATGAGCAGGGCGCTGATGATCGCCGGGTTGGGCGTGATGCTCTCGGCCTGTCAGATGGTCGGGCCGGACTATCAGGTGCCTGAGGATGCAGCGGTTCAGCGCAAGGATTTTCAGGGCGAACTGGCGGTTGCCGGAAAACCGGTCGTCTCGGCGCCGGTGCCAGCGGATTGGTGGCGTCTTTATAAGGATGCGCGGCTGGATCAACTGGTACAGCAGGCCATGGCCTCCAACACCGATTTGCGCGTCGCGGCGGCGAACCTGCAACGGGCTCGAGCTCAGGTCGATGAGGCCGAAGCAGCGGGCGGCTGGAGCGCAGGTGTGAAGATGGGCGCGCAGCGTTTGCAAGAGTCTGGTCAGGCATTCTTGCTGCCGGAAAAAGTCCCGGTCGATAACGTCGGCGACATCGGCATCAGCGCTTCTTATCAGTTCGATCTGTGGGGCACTTTGCAACGCGGCATCGAAGGCGCAAAGGCCAATGCCGATGCGACCCAAGCCGCAGCGGATACGGCGCGTATCACCTTGGTGGCGGACGTGGTTCGCGCTTACACCCAAGTCTGCGCGGCCAACGAAGAACGGGAAATTGCCCAGCACTCCCTCGACCTGCAATCGCAAAGCACCACGCTGATTCAGCGTTTGCGTGACGCCGGACGTGGCGACGAAACCCAGGTCACCCGTTCGCAAACCCAATTCAAATCCCTGCGCGCCGACCTGCCGCGCTATGAAGCGGCGCGTCAGGCCGGGCTGTTCCGTCTGTCGATGCTGCTGGCAAAACCGGTCGATCAATTGCCGGCCGGTACCGCCACCTGCGCAGAACTGCCGAAAATCGCTCAACTGGTGCCAGTCGGCGATGGCGCTGCGCTGCTCAAACGTCGCCCGGACATTCGCCAGGCCGAACGTCGTCTGGCCGCTTCGACCGCCGGGATCGGCGTCGCCACGGGCGAGTTGTATCCGGACATCAGTATCGGCGCGACCATCGGCACTGTTGGTCTCATCGATGACTTGGGTGATCCGTCGACCAACCGCTGGGGCTTTGGCCCGTCGCTGAGCTGGAAGGTGCCGACCAACGGCGCCCGCGCTCGAATCCGCGAGGCAGAAGCGGCGACCCAAGGCGCACTGGCGCACTTCGATGGCGTGGTGCTCAACGCCATTCTTGAAACCCAGACCGGTCTGGCCCAGTACAGCGCGCTGCTGCAACGCCGCGATGCGCTGGCCGATGCCGAGCAGTCGGCGAAACTGGCCGCGGACCAAACCCACCGCTTCTTCCAGGCCGGCCGCGAGTCGTTCCTCGCCGACCTGCAAGCAACGCGCACCTACACCGATGTCACCGCGCAACTGGCCGCCGCCAACACCCAGGTCGCCATGAGCCAGATCGATTTGTTCCTCGCCCTCGGCGGCGGTTGGGAAAGCGGACGAACGCACGCTGCAAGCCCCAGCAAACCCTGAGGCCGTTGCTATGCTTTGAAGTGTTGGAGGGGCGCCCCGAGCAAGGCGCCCTTTCAGCGCACATTGCTAGCGCTGGTCTAGGGGAAACCAATAATGAAAAACCCTTACGCTCTCGGCTTCTGGTGCGCCATCGCAGCGCTGGTGCTGCTCTCGGCGACCTATTTCTACGGCATCATGCTGGCCCACCAGATCGACAAGGCCATGGTTTTCCTCGACAGCGCCGTCGCGCTGATTGCGGTCATGGCCATCGTCGTGGTCGCCTGGGCGTCGGTTCAGGTGCAACGCGTGAAGAAGCGGCAGCTTGAACAGGGCAAGACCCTGGTGCTGATCTGGGACACCAAAGTCGCCCTGCGCCGGGTCGAAACCGTGTTCGACCGGTATTTCTGGGGCAGTTACTGGCAGCCGGGGCGCACCTTCGCCGAAGTCATGGGCGAACTCACCGGCACGCCGCTGGAAAAAAGTCTCGAAGCGCTGAAAAAGCAGTGCCTGGAACTCGACAAGCAGATCGATGACGAGGGCTGGCACTGGCTCAACAATGCCCGCGAATTGTCCGATGTCGCTACAGCCATGGCCCGCGAGCGTTATCAACTGGATTTCTGCGACCCGCGCGCCGAGGGGCCGGGCGGGGCGGTGATCGATCGGGACTTTGAAGTGCTGGTGTACACCTGGACCGCGCGGCTCAAAAGCTTTGATCATCAGTTGGATGAGATCGAGGTTCAGTATTCCTGATTTTTGCCTGAATCATCTGGCCCCTTCGCGAGCAGGCTCGCTCCCACAGGTACAGTATTGTCCTTGTGGGAGATTCTATGGTTGAGGGGAAGCCCTCAACTGACTTTTGTCTGGTATTCGCTTTGCCCTTTCAGCAAGGCGAATACCACCCGAGCAAGTTTGCGAGCCAGCATCACCAACGCCTGCGTGGT
>NZ_FYDN01000025.1:0-51093 GCF_900187485.1 Pseudomonas sp. Irchel s3a12 | reverse complement strand
CCATTATTACAATCGGATCAGGCTGCACAGTCACAATGGCTACCGAACTCCGGTGGACATGGAGGCCCTGGCGGCATGAAAAAGGGTAAAACCCTATAACCGTGTCCAGTATCGTTTGACCAGATCACTCCCCAGCCCTCTCCCGGAGGGAGAGGGAGCCGGCCGAGGTGAATGTTCGAGTTACGCCGACCTGAAACTTCGGCTTCGAACTCAGGTACTGGAGTGCAACTCCGATTTTGAACTGCCCCCGATCGGCTCCCTTTCCCTTCGCCTTTCCGGAGAGCGAGACGGAGCCGATCGTGTTGAATGTTCGAGTCACACCGATCTGAAATCTAGAGTTGAACCTGGCTTTTGAAAGGCACCGAGATCGGCTCCCTTCCCCCTCTCCCCCCTGGGGGAGAGGGCTGGGGTGAGGGGGATCGATGTCAGCAACACCACCACATCCAAGCGAAAAAAGGCCGCATCCTAAGATGCGGCCTTGTCATATCCACCGAACATCAACCGCCATCCGTATCAATATCAGCATCCGTCTCCTCCCCCGGCTTCGCCCGATCCGGCTGCGGTTTGAAACCCGGGCTGAACTCGTTGTCGTTGTCCGTGTGCTTGTTCTTCTGATCCACTGCCGGGTCTGCGCTCTGCGCCTGACCATCCTCGCCCTGCTGCTGTGTCGGCGACGGTTGCCCCGGCACCTGCGGGTCAATCGCTGGATCATTGCGGTTAATCGGCTCGCCAGATTGGCTCTGCTGCTTCGTTTGCTCGTTCATGGCCACCTCGTTGGTCAAACACGCCCGACACACATCCGCCGGGTGTTAAAGATTCGAAGCCTGGCCCGCGCCAACGTTCAAAACTTCGCCGCCCGCTTGATGGTGCCAATCGGAACGCCGCAATTACCGGCTCAAGGCCCGAGCCAGAAACGGCGCGGTTTTGCTCTTCTTGCTCGCCGCAACCTTCTGCGGTGTACCCGCCACCACGATTCGACCGCCCTGATCCCCCGCGCCCGGCCCGATGTCGATCACCCAGTCACTCTGCGCGACCACGCGCATTTCGTGCTCAACGACAATCACCGTGTGCCCAGCCGTCACCAGCGTATCCAACTGCTCCAGCAACCGATCGACATCACGCGGATGCAGCCCGGTGGTCGGTTCGTCCAGCACGTACAAGGTCGCGCCGCGCTGGTTGCGTTGCAATTCGGTGGCCAGTTTGATCCGCTGCGCTTCGCCACCGGACAACTCCGTGGCCGGTTGCCCCAGGCGCAGATAACCCAGGCCAATATCGCGCAGCACTTCGAGTGACCGGCGAATCCCCGCTTGCTCGGCAAACACCGTCACCGCTTCCTCGACGGTCAATTGCAGCACCTGCGCAATGCTCAAACCCTCCCAGAGAATCGCCAGGGTCTGCGGGTTGTAGCGCGCGCCATGGCAGGTCGGGCACGGCGCATAAACACTGGGCATGAATAACAACTCGACACTGACAAAGCCTTCACCCTCGCAGGTGGCGCAACGGCCTTTGGCGACGTTGAAGGAAAACTGTCCGGCGTCGTAGCCGGCAGCCCGTGCCGCGTCGGTCGCGGCGTAGAGCTTGCGCACGTTGTCGAACAGCCCTGTGTAAGTGGCCAGATTGGAGCGTGGCGTGCGGCCGATGGGTTTCTGGTCGACCTGCACCAGTCGCTTGATCGACTCCAGCCCCGACGTCACCTGGCCGCTGCTGACCTGCGGCGCGGCGTCTTCGAGGCTGAGTTCTTCAGGCTCGCTGTCCACCGTCGGCCGCCCCAACTGCGCGCCGACCAGTTCCAGCAAGGCCTGACTGACCAGACTCGATTTGCCCGAGCCAGACACGCCGGTCACCGAGGTAAAGCAGCCCAGCGGAAATTCAGCACTGAGATTATTCAGGTTATTGCGGGTGATCCCGTCGAGCTTCAGCCACGCCGTCGGTTTGCGCGCGGTGCGTGCCTGGCGCTGCGCTTCGGCAAACAGGTAGGCGCGAGTCTGCGATTGCTCGATCTCGGCCAGACCTGCCGGCGGGCCGCTGTACAGCACCTGCCCACCCTGCTCGCCCGCCGCCGGGCCGACGTCGATCAGCCAGTCGGCGCGGCGCATGGTTTCCACGTCGTGCTCGACCACAAACAGCGTGTTGCCGTCCGCCTTCAAGCGCTGCAACGCCTCGAACAACGCCTCGCCATCGGCCGGGTGCAAACCGGCGGAGGGTTCGTCGAGCACGTAGATCACCCCGAACAATTGCGAACCCAGTTGCGTCGCCAAGCGCAAGCGCTGCAACTCACCGGACGACAGCGTCGGGGTGCTGCGCTCCAGCGCCAGATAACCGAGGCCCAGATCGGTCAGGGTGCTGACCCGCTCCAGCAGATCCTCGGCAATGCGCTGCGCCGCCAGGCGCTTCTCCAGCGACAGGTTTGGCGTGTGGCGCACGTCTGGCGCGCTGCCGTGGCCGCTGGCACCGTGGGCCACGCGCTGCTGGCGCGCCTCGCGGGTTTGCGCGTGACTTAAGGTCTCGCCGGTTTCTTCAGCGTGTTCGAGGTAGCTGGCCGCCGCCACCGGCCGCAGCACCTCGGCCACTTGCAGCAACGGCATCTGCGACAGCTCGCCGATGTCATACCCGGCAAACGTCACCGACAACGCCTCACGTTTCAGGCGTTTGCCATCGCATAACGGGCAAGGGCTGCCGAGCATGAACTGCGAAACGCGCTTCTTCATCAGCGCACTTTGCGAGTGAGTAAACGTGTGCAGAATGTAGCGCCGGGCGCCGGTGAAGGTGCCCTGGTAACTCGGCTCCATCTTGCGTTTGAGGGCCACGCGGGTTTCTTCCGGGGTCAGCCCGGCGTACACCGGCACGGTCGGGGTTTCTTCGGTGAAGAGAATCCAGTCGCGCTGTTTTTTCGGCAGCTTCTTCCATGGAATGTCGACATCGATGCCCATGGTCACAAGGATGTCGCGCAGGTTCTGTCCCTGCCACGCCAGCGGCCAGGACGCCACCGCGCGCTGGCGGATGGTCAGGTTCGGGTCCGGCACCATCAGCGCTTCGGTGACCTCGTACACCCGGCCGAGGCCATGGCATTCGGGGCACGCGCCTTGCGGGGTGTTCGGCGAGAAGTCCTCGGCATACAACATCGGTTGCCCCGGCGGATAACTGCCGGCGCGCGAATAGAGCATGCGGATCAGGCTCGACAGCGTGGTCACGCTGCCCACTGACGAGCGCGTACTCGGCGTGCCGCGTTGCTGTTGCAGGGCCACGGCCGGCGGCAGGCCTTCAATGGAGTCGACATCCGGCACGCCGACCTGATCGATCAGCCGTCGCGCGTACGGCGCCACCGACTCAAAGTATCGGCGCTGGGCCTCGGCATACAAGGTCGAGAACGCCAGTGACGACTTGCCAGACCCGGACACCCCGGTGAACACCACCAGCGCATCGCGGGGAATGTCGACATCAACGTTCTTCAGGTTGTGTTCACGGGCGCCACGTACCCGGACCATGCCGGTGGGCGCTTTGGAGGTGCGTTTGGAAGTCATCGACCTGCCTTGGTGAAGGAATGTTCTACGTTCAGCTACCGAGCACCACCCGAATCATCTGCAACATGGCTTCCGGGCTGTACGGTTTGCCAAGCAAGTGCGTGTCAGGGCTTAACTGGTGATTGCGTGAAATGATGTCGCGGGTGTGCCCAGAGGTGAACAGCACGGCCACCGGAGGTGTCTGCACCTTGGCCCAAGCGAACAGGTCGGAGCTTTTGATCAGCCCCGGCATGACCACGTCAGTGAAGATCAGGTCCACCTCGACACCTTCGAGGAGCATTTGCATGGCCGCATCGCCATGACCGGCGGTCAGCACGCGATAACCCTCCTCGCGCAACAATTCGACCGCCGAAGCGCGCACGGCGTCATTGTCCTCGACCACCAGAATCGTTTCGTGGCCGCCGCTCTGCTGCCTTTGCAGGCTGGGCGCCTCATCAAGGATCGGCCGCAGACTGCGCGGGAAGTACAACTGCACCCGCGTGCCCTCGCCGAGGGTGCTGGTGATCTCGACATGCCCGCCGCTCTGTTTGACGAAGCCAAACACCATGCTCAAGCCCAGCCCGGTGCCCTGACCGTCAGCCTTGGTGGTGAAGAACGGCTCAAACACTTGCTCGACAATCTCTGGCGGGATGCCGGCGCCGGAGTCACTGACCGCGACGCGGACAAACTCACCGGGAACGATGCCTTTACCGGCACAGAACTCGCGTTCGAGCCGCACGTTAGCAGCGCTGAGCGCAATGGTGCCCTCGCCCTTCATCGCATCGCGAGCATTGATCGCCAGGTTGAGAATGGCGTTTTCCAACTGGTTGCGGTCGACGTTGATGTGCCACGGCTTTTGCGGCAGTTGCACGTCGATCTGAATGGTTTCACCCAGCGCTCGCTGCAGCAATTCGCCGACACCTTCGAAAATCTGCTGCGGGTTGCACACCGCCGGCGACAAAGGCTGGCGCCGGGCGAACGCAAGCAATTGCGAGGACAGCTTGGCACCGCGTTCGACCGCTGCCAGCGAGGCGCTGACGCGGCGCTGCACGTTGGCATTGTTCGGTTCATGGCGCGCGAGCAGATGCAGATTGCCGGCGATCACTTGCAACAGATTATTGAAATCGTGGGCGACGCCGCCGGTCAGACCACCAATCGCTTCGAGCTTCTGTGACTGGCGCAACTGCTCTTCAGCCGCCAGCCGCGCCTCGACTTCTTCGCCTACGCGCTGTTCGAGGTTGCGGGTAAATTTGAGCAGGGATTCTTCGGCAATCTTGCGTTCATGAATGTCGATCAGGACGCCGGGGAAGCGCAACGGCGCACCGTGTTCGTCGAACTCACAGGCGCCACTGGCCAACACCCAGGAATAACTGCCGTCACTGCGCCGCACGCGATATTCGGCGTTATACGGTTCACCGGTCTGCACGGAATGGACGACCCGCTCCTGCACCCAGGCGGCGTCATCGGGATGAATGCGCGACTCGGCGATGTCCTGCGGGAGGTCGCTAAGATCCTGATCCGGCGGATAGGAGAACGTGCGGGCGAATCGCTCGTCTGCCGACAACGTGTTGTTTTTCACGTCCCAGACAAACGAGCCGAGCAAGGCCCCGGCATTCAACGCCAGACGCACCCGCTCGTTGTCGGCGCGGTAAGCACTTTCGGCTTCCTGCCGCCGGCGTTCGGAGTGCATGAACTCGGTGGTTTCCACCACCATCGCCATCACTCCGGCCGGCTTGCCGTCATCATTGGCCACCGGGCTGTAATACAGGTCCATCCAGACGTCTTCGGGGACGCCATCGCGCAACAGCACCAACTCTTTATTGCGAAACGACAAGGTGCCGCCGGCCAGGCAGGTATCGACCACATTCCGGTTGAAATCGGCGACTTCCGGCCAGCCCAGCTCCACCGGCGCACCGAGTAGATACGGGTGCCGACCACCGGCAAATTTCGAATAGGCATCGTTGTAGATCATGTACCCGGCATAGCCCCAGAGCATGACCATCGGCAGCGGCGACGCCAGCATCAGTTGCACCGCGCTGCACAGGCTGGCCGGCCAGCTGTTCAGCGGACCGAGTTCAGTATGGCTCCAGTCGAACGCACTGATGCGCCCGGCCATTTCGCCTTTCCAGCCGTCACAACCATGGCTATCGGATAAAAACTGCATCGACTGACTCAGTGTCCTGTGGTGATTGCCCGATAAATCGCGACGCCATAACGACGCGACGCCCGTCTGTTTCGAGCGCCTCCAGTCGCATTGGTTTCATATGATATATAGCCGATTTCATCCCCTCCCGGAACCTAAACCCCGATCAGGTGCTTGAGCGGATGGTAGCCGGTTTTCATTTTGGCGGCGGCGTCGAGAATGGCCTTCTCGATGCCGTTCAGATGCGTGCAGGTCAGCTCGATGGCGGCGCTCTGATTGCCGGCCTCGATGTATTCGATCAGGCGCAGGTGTTCGTTGTCGCGGCAGACTTCATGGCTGTCGTCGTCCAGCGCTGCAGCGTACAGCGAAGCGCGGGAGATCAGTTTCTGGAACCAGTCGAGCAGCACCGGGTTATTCAGGCTGCACGCCAGTTTGATGTGGAACTCACCGAGCAGATGGATCAGCCGTTCGTGATCTCCCGCCGCGTGGGCTTCATCTTCCAGCAGCAGGTGTTCGCGCAAATCCTGCATCGCCGCGCTGTCCTTGCGCCGGCACAGTTCGGTAACGATGCCGATCTCGATCAGCCGGCGGGTTTCAAACAGCGAGCGGAGCTCTTCATTGCTCGGCAGCGACACCGATGCCCCTTTATTCGGCTCGGTGGTGACCAGTCCATCGGCCTCCAATTGCTTCAATGCCGCGCGCACCGACGTGCGGCTGACATTGAATAATTCGGCCAGCGAGGCCTCACCCAGTTTCATCCCCGGGCGCAACGAACGCTTGCTGATCGCCTCGTAAACCCCTTGGTAGACGCGGTCGACCGTGGTTTCCGGTTTCTTTTCGGTCATTTGGGCACTCCTTTAACGTCGAGCAACTGAGTGCCACGCAGGATATAGCCTTCGGCTTCGAGATGCAGGGTCTTGATTGCACGTTGAGTGCGGATCACCCATCGAGGCGGCGTCGCGCTACCTGCCTGCTCGTTGCAAGCAGGACACATGTGCCGGGAGGGGGCGGTGAGCAGGCTCACGCGTACATTTGATCTTTCCCACGCAGTGCGTGGGAAAGATCTTACCGGGTTCAGTCAGTGCCGTACTTCGGCGAGCGCGGGCCGTATAGCAGGCCTGCCCGGTGTCCGGCCGAGAGCAGACGATTGCTCGCCACACCGGCAATCGGGTAGCCGGCATCGGTGGAGCTGTTGATGATCTGCTTCACTGCCGCCGAGATCAGCATGCCGACGATACCGCCGGCATTGCTATTGCCGCCCTCTTCGCTCGACGCCCGGGCCGAACCGGTCCACAGCGTCGTGCCACTTTTCAGGTCGACCAGTTTCGCCGTCGCGGTCACTGCCGTTTCGCTGCTGATCACCATGTAGCGCGTACCGTATTCGGTCACGGTGATGTACAGCGCAGCGTCCGCACCGAAGATTTCCTTCAGTTTGCCTGGCGGTGCCTGATGGATGTCGTCCGGGGTGCTCAGACCATTCTGGCGGAACGTCTCATCAACCAGCGCAATCGGCAGCACGTAGTAACCGGCTTCGGCCAGTGGGAAGGTCACCTGCGACAACAGGCTGTAGGACGCCTTCACATCCGGCGAAGTGTTCAGCGGAGGCAGCACCAGAATGGTTTTCGGCCGCGCCTGTTTGTAGGCCGAGTAATCCACGGTCTTGGGCGCAACGCAGCCACCCAGCACGGTCAGGGCCAGACCGGCGGCCAGCAGTTTCAAGGTGCGCGCGATCATTTCGCGTCTCCGGTCTTGGCGTTTTTGAGCAGGAAATCCATGTATGTCCCAGACTCGGGAAACAGGGTTTTCTCGGTTTTGAACTGCTGCACCATCTGGTCGTCCTTGCCCATGCTCAGATAGAGCAGGCCAAGGTGCGCGTGGTAACCCGGCGGTACAGCCTTGCCGGTGGAGCGGATTTTCTGCAGGTCACGTTCCAGCGCTTCGGCCTGGGCTTCTTTCGGCTCTTCGCCTTTGAAGTATTCGTAGACCTGGGGCTCGTAACCTTCCCACTGGTACAGGGTTTGCGGGCCGGAGGCACAACCGGCCAACAAGGCGCTGGCGGCCAGCGTCAGCGCCATCAGCGCGCGCGACAAAGTCAGATTCATGGGTGTTGCTCCTTGCAATGGGCGTCGATCAGTTGCCCGGTTTCCAGGCACCGGCGTTCATGCCATCGACCAGACGATTGATCGCCTCGCGCATGGCCAGATCCAGTACTTTGCCGTTGAGGGTGGAGTCGTAGGCAGCGGTGCCGCCGAAACCGATGATTTCGCGGTTGGACAAGGCGTATTCGCCGGCGCCCTGGGTCGAATAGACCACTTCGGAGGTACTGATATTGACGATATTCAGGTTGACCTTGGCGTAGGCCACCTGAGTCTTGCCACGGCCGAGGATGCCGAACAGCTGGTGATCGCCGGTCTCTTTGCGGCCGAACTCGGTGACGTCGCCGGTCACCACGTAATCAGCACCTTTCAGACGCTGAGCCTGGCCCTTGATCGCCGCTTCCTGCTGGATTTCACCCATGTTGTCGCGATCCAGCACGCTGAAGCGGTTGGTCTGCTGCAAATGGGTGATCAGGATGGTCTTGGCCTGACCGCCGAGACGATCGACGCCGTCGGAGAAAATCCCGCGCATATAGCTGGAACGGTTGTCGAACTTGCCCACGGCCATTGGCACGCGAACGCCGGTCCAGACCTGGGAGGCGCTTTCAACCTTGGCCACCGGCAAGGCTCGCGAGCTTTCGGTCGCGCAACCTGAGAGTGTGCCAGCCATCGTGCCAAGCACAGCAATCGCGACGCCTGAGACCAGCATCCGGGAGATCATTCTCACTGAGTATTCCTTTGAAAAACGGGGATGTCCCGGCACGACAATGCGCAGCGGGAGCTGAAAAGGGGCGGCATTATGACAAAGTGCCATCATTCGTGACAGGTTTTTTTGACGCCAGTGAATTGGCTGTTCCGGACTTGATCGTTCCCACGCTCTGCGTGGGAATGCAGCCACGGACGCTCCGCGTCCGCTGTGACGCGGAGCGTCACGGGAGGCGTTACCACGCAGAGCGTGGGAACGATCAGATCAGGGCGCGCTAATGGAAATCGCGGCTCTGCACGCGGATGCCATTGAGCAGCGAGCTGAGGTCGCTCAGGCGGCCGGCGATCAGGTGGCGCACTTCGCCTTCGCGCTCCCAGCGGCCATCGACCTTGAGCAATTGCGAACCGACCAGTACTTGCCGCTGACGCTCGGCCAGATCACGCCAGACCACCACGTTGACGTTGCCGAATTCGTCTTCCAGGGTGACGAAGGTCACACCACTGGCGGTGCCCGGTCGTTGCCGTCCCGTCACCAGCCCGGCGATGCTCACCGGTCGGCCATGTTCGACTTCAAGCAACTCCTGCGAACTGCGGCAGCGCCGGGCTTTGAGTTCGCCGCGCAACAGTGCCAGCGGATGCGGCCCCAACGTGGTGCCGACGGTGCTGTAATCGGCGTGCAGATCCTCGCCAACGCTGGGTTTAGGTAGTACCACCTCCGGCTCCTCCTGACTCGGCAACCCGGCAAACAGACCCAACTGTTTCTGCACCCCGGCGACTTCCCAGCGCGCCCGATGCCGATGCCCGGCCAGGCCGCGCAACGCCCCGGAATCTGCGAGCAACGCCTGCGCCCGACTGTCGAGCGCCGCCCGCTCGCCCAGGTCGGCGACATCGGCAAATGCCCCGCGCGCGCGCGCCGCTTCGATGCGCCGGGCATCGTCCTCGCGAAAGCCCTTGATCATCCGCAGACCCATGCGAATCGCCGGTTGCACCGTCGTGGTGGTTTCCAGGCTGCAATCCCAGTCACTGGCGCGCACGTCGACCGGGCGGATCTGCAACTGATGCCGGCGCGCATCCTGGAGAATCTGGTCCGGGCTGTAGAAGCCCATTGGCCAGCTATTGATCAACGCGCAGGCGAACGCCGCCGGTTCGTGGCACTTGAGCCAGCAACTGGCGTAAGTCAGCAAGGCAAAACTGGCGGCGTGGGACTCGGGAAAACCGTAGCTGCCGAAGCCTTTGATCTGTTCGAAAATCTGCGCGGCGAACTCCGGCGTGTAGCCGTTCTTCTTCATGCCGGCGGCGAGGCGTTCCTTGTGCGGTTCCAGTCCGCCGTGGCGTTTCCACGCAGCCATCGAGCGACGCAACTGATCAGCCTCGCCAGGGCTGTAATCGGCGGCGACGATGGCGATCTGCATCACCTGTTCCTGAAACAGCGGCACGCCGAGGGTTCTTTCCAGAACAACCTTGAGCTCTGGTGACGGGTAGGTTTCCTCTTCTTCCTTGTTCCGGCGACGCAGATACGGATGCACCATCCCGCCCTGAATCGGTCCCGGGCGGACGATGGCCACCTCAATCACCAGATCGTAGAACTTCGCCGGTCTCAGGCGCGGCAGCATCGACATCTGCGCCCGCGACTCGATCTGGAACACGCCGATGGTGTCGGCGCGGCTGATCATGTCGTAGGTCGGTTTGTCTTCGGCTGGAATCGTCGCCAGGCTCAGATCCAGATTGCGATGGTGGCGCAGCAGGTCGAAGCAGCGGCGAATCGCGCTGAGCATGCCGAGGGCGAGAATATCCACTTTGAGCAGGCCGACTGCATCGAGGTCATCCTTGTCCCACTGAATGATCGTGCGCTCGGCCATGGCGGCGTTCTCCACCGGCACCAGCGTGTCCAGCGGCTGCTCGGAAATCACAAAGCCACCGGGATGCTGCGACAGGTGCCGGGGGAAACCGATCAACTGCCCGGTCAGACTCAGCACCCGGCGCAGCACCGGGCTGTCCGGGTCGAAACCGCCTTCGAGCAAACGCGCGACCGGCGGTGTTTCATCGCTCCAGTGGCCGCAGCAATCAGCCAGTGCGTTGATCTGATCCGGCGGCAGGCCCAAGGCCTTGGCCACGTCGCGTACTGCGCCGGCAGCGTGGTAGGTGCTGACCACCGCCGTCAGCGCCGCACGACCACGGCCGTAACGGCGAAACACGTATTGCAGGACTTCTTCGCGGCGCTCGTGCTCGAAATCGACGTCGATGTCCGGCGGCTCGTTGCGCTCCTTGGACATGAAGCGTTCGAACAGCAGCGTGGTGCGATCCGGGTCGATTTCGGTGATGCCCAAGGCAAAACACACCGCCGAGTTGGCTGCCGAACCACGGCCCTGACACAGAATCTTCTGCTCGCGGGCGAAGTGCACCACATCGTGCACGGTGAGAAAGTAGCTTTCGTAACCGAGTTCGGCGATCAGCTTCAGTTCATCGTCGATCTGCTTGAGCACTTTGCCTTGCGGCCCCTGTGGCCAGCGCCAGGCGATGCCCTCTTCGGTCAGATGCCGTAGCCAGGAACTGGCGCTGTGCCCCTCCGGCACCAGTTCTTTCGGATACTGATAACGCAACTCGCCCAGGTCGAAGGTGCAGCGCCGGGCCAGGCTCATCGACTCATCCAGCAGAGCCTGCGGATACAACTCGCGCAACACTTCGACACTGCGTAAATGCCGTTCGCCATTGGGATGCAGGCGTAACCCCGCCTCGGCCACCGGCACGTGATGACGGATCGCAGTCATGGTGTCCTGCAAGGCACGCCGGCCACGGGCATGCATGTGCACATCGCCGCTGGCCACGGCAGGAATCTGCAACTCGGCGGCCAGCCCCAACATCGCCGCCAACCGCTGCTGATCGTCCTGGCCACGATGCAATTGCACCGCCAGCCACAACCGTTCGCCAAAGGTCTGCTGCAGCCATCGACCCTCCTCCACGTCATCAAGCGAGTCCGGCACCCACAACACCAGCAACCCCGGCAACGGCTCGGCGAAGTCTTCGCGCAGCACCTGATACTGGCCTTTCTGCGTGCGCCGTCGGGCGCGGGTGATCAGGCCGCAAAGCGCTTGATAGCCCGCCAGATTCTCCACCAGCAGCACCAGTTTCGGGCCGTTTTCGATACGCACTTCGCTGCCGATGACCAGCGGTAGCTCCACCGATTTCGCCGCTTGCCAGGCCCGAACGATTCCGGCCAGCGTGCACTCATCGGTGATCGCCAGTGCCTGATAGCCGTGCTTTTTTGCGCGCTGGAACAGTTCCAGCGCACTGGACGCACCGCGCTGAAAACTGAAGTTCGACAGGCAGTGCAGTTCGGCATAACCGTCGTTCATGCAAACCAGCCTTGCAGCCACAGCGGACCGCCCTCACCCACCGCCCGATAAGCCCAGCCCTGCTGTCCGGCGCGATTCTGGATCAGGTAATAATCACGGCGCACGTCGTCACCGTCCCACCAGCCGGATTCGATGCGCTCCGGGCCCATGAGAATCCGCGCCGAACCTTCCGCCACGCTTTGTGGCTCGCCGAGCAACCAGCCCGGACGATGCACGTTCGGCAAGCCTGCGCAGCGTTGTTTATCAACGCCGTGCTGCCACGCGCACTCGGGACGATGATCGGCCTGAAAACGCAACCCCTGCACCGCGTCATCGCCCAAGCGCGCACGCAGGCGTTCGCGCAACTGCTCCCACGGCAAGGTCTGCTGCGGACGGTCGTCGAACAGTTGCTGAAACTGCGGCACGAAACTCGGCAGGTCCTCGGCGCGCAGACGAAAGCCGCGCACGGGCGCCTCGACTTGCATTTGTTCCAGCCGGCCACGGGCCAGTTCGAAGAGCATCGCCGGATCACGTTCGGCGCTGAGCAGGCCGACCTTGATGATGCTGTCCGGCAGCCCGGCGTGTTCCAGGTGCAGATCGAAACGCTGCACGCCGCTGTCACGCCCGCAGAGGAACGCCGACAGATCGCCGGTCAAACGGCGTAACGGGAACAACAGTGCCTGATGGGACTGCACGTCGAAATTCAGTTCGATGCGTACGTCGAAACGATCCGGCGGCAGGTAAAACGCCAGCGCCAATGGCCGCGCGCCGAACAGCGTGTCGAGATGCTTGAGCATCTGCGCTTCGAAGCGCCGGGCCAGCGCCTGACGCGGCAGGCTCTGCACCTGACTGAGATTGCGCAGGCCCATACGTGATAACGCCGTGGCCACTGCGGGTTCCAGACCGACGCGGTCGACGGGCAACTGACCGAGATGATGCTGCAAGGCCTCGCCGTCCGGCACCACCAAGCCGTCATAGGCGTTGGCCAGCACCCGCGCCGCCACGGGATTCGGTGCCGCGACGATGCGATGGCGGAAACCCAGATCAGTCAGTTCCCGGCGCAGTCGTGCTTCGAACTGCGCCCACGAACCGAACAGACCCAGGCTCGATTCGATCTCGAACACCACGGTGCGCGGGTAATGCACGCTGACCTGCGAGCTGAAACGGTAGGCCCACGCGGCGAGAAACTGCTGCCAGTGTTCGACCTCGGCGGCCTCGTAATCAGCCGTGGCAAAGCCTTTGCTCATGGCCTGGGCGGCGGTCATCGACTGGCCTGCGCGCAAACCAAGCTTGCGCGCCGCCGGATTGACCGCTTGCAACACCCGGCGCTGGGCCGGGCCGTTAAGCAGCACCAACGGTTCATCGGGATCGGGCCGCTGACGCAGCACGGCGTCCAGGGCCAATTGCGGAAACAGGATACACACCCAGCGCATGGTGACCTCAGTGCCCCACAGCAAAGGCAATCGGCGCCGTACGCGCCAGCCCGCCACGGCACTTGAGTACGCGCAACTGTGCAGGTCTGGCGTCGATGGCAATGCGTAACGCCGCCGGTGACGGGTTGATCGCTTCGCTCAACGGCCGCCAGGCAAACGCCAGGGTCTGACCGGTTTCCGCCGCCACCTGCAAACGGCGCAACGCGCGATCATCAGCCTTGTGCGGCCAGCACAGCACCGCGCCGCAACTGCCCGAACGTAAACATTGTTCCGCCGCCCACAAGGCATCGCGCTCGGTGGCCTGGATCACCGACAACTGGCGCAGATCGACCCCGGCGCTTGCCCACGCCTGCGGGTACGGCACGAACGGCGGCGCCACCAGCACGATGCGCTCGCCCGCCGCCGACAACCGCGCCAGCGTCGGCCAGACTAGCTGCAGTTCGCCGACACCGGGACCGGCCAGGAGGATTTCGCTCAACGCCGCTTCCGGCCAGCCACCGCTGGGCAGTGCCGCGTCCAGCGCGGCGTGGCCGGTCGGCTGCGGGCTGGCGGCCGGTGGCGCAGGCCGGCCTTTCCAGACCTGGCCGCCATTGAACAGCGTATCCAACGCAACGACGGCGCCCATCAGCCTTGCCTCACCAGACCGCAAAACACCCCTTCGATGGCCAGATCCTGATCGTCACGCACGACAATCGGCTGATACGCCGGGTTGCGCGGCAACAGGCGCACGGCATCGCCCAGCCGTTCGAAGCGTTTGATGGTGACTTCACCGTCGAGGCGCGCTACGACGATCTGGCCGTTGAGCGCCTCGGGATTGCGCTTCACGCCGACCAGATCGCCGTCGAGAATGCCGTCCTCGATCATCGAATCGCCCTGCACCCGCAGCATGTAATCGGGCGTGCGGGAGAACAGCGCCGGGTCGAGCAGCAAGCGGCTATGGATGTCGGCATCGGCGCCAATCGGCGCACCGGCAGCGACGCGGCCGAGCACGGGGATGTCGAGCAATTCCGGGCGTGCCGGCTGCCCGAGCAGGCGAATGCCCCGGGCCTGATGCGGATTGACCTCGATAAACCCGGCTTCGGTGAGCGCAAGCACATGCTTGCGCGCCACGCTGCGCGAGGCAAAACCAAAAGCCTCGCTGATTTCAGCGAGGCTTGGGGGCTGACCGTGTTCGGCGATTCGATCGCGGATAAAAGTCAGAATGGCAGTACGGCGGGGAGTCAGGTTCGTCATGGAGTACATTTGTACTCCTGTAGGATTTTCCTGACAAGCGCCGCAGGTCGGCCCAGGCCGACGCAGGAGTTGCCGAAGGTTCGGCAGCGCCTGCATTGATCTTCAATGGCCACTTGATCAGGGTGAAGTGGCCTGCCGATACTCGCGTGGCGTAAACCCGGTCGACGCCTTGAACTGGCGCGTGAACGCGCTGTGATCGGTGTAGCCGCATTGCAGCGCCACGTCCGTTATCGGCAGGTCGGTGTGCAGCAATCGATGCGCGTGCTCCAGGCGTACTTTCTGGATCATCTGCCGTGGCGTCAGGTGGAATACCCGTTTGCAGTAACGCTCCAGTTGCGCCACGGAAATGCCAGCGATGCGGGTCAGTTCACCGAGGGTCACGCGGCGATTGAAATTCGCGCGAATATGCTCATCGACAGCCGCCAGCCGCTCGAATGCCGGGTGGGTTTCACTGGCCGATTGCAGGTCCACCGAAATCCCCGCCAGACCGATAATCACCCCGTCACGGTTATACAGTGGCTGCTTGTGCGTCAGGCACCACCCCGGTTCGCGGCTGCCGTACAGATGCAGTTCGAGCTGATCCTCCAGCACAAAACCCTCCTCCAGCACCTTGCGATCCTGCTCGGTGTAGCCCGGCCCGAGTTGCGCCGGAAACACCTGCGCGCTGGTCTTGCCCAGTAACGGACGCAAATCCTTCAAGCCACAGCGCTGCACCAGCGTGCGGTTGGCAAGCACGTAACGGGCCTGCACATCCTTGATGAAAATCGCCGCATTGGGGATCACATCAAGCATCGGCAACAACAGCGCCGCGCCGGCCAAGAGTTCCTCCAGTGTCTGCGGACGCTGGCCATTCATGCCTTGAGCCAGGATCGAAAACGCCTGCTGCATCAAAGATTCCCCTCGTAACGTGGACAGACCAAATGCCCGCCATGCGCCGTTCGCCCGCAGATTGCAGCATCGTTCGCGGCGTGTCGAGGGCCATGTTTTATCGGCGTCATTGTGCTGATTTCGTCATCGAAGCCAGCAAAAAACATCAATCGCCGCGAGGTCGATGAGTTCAAAGTCTGGCCGTCCCAGTGACACAACTGCCTATCCAATAACTCACAAGAAGGCGATGCCATGTCAGGCCAAGGCAAGTTCAAAAAACAGCTTTCACTGATCGACCTCACATTTATCGGGCTGGGGGCGATCTTCGGTTCCGGCTGGTTGTTCGCGGCCAGTCATGTGTCCGCCATTGCCGGCCCGGCGGGGATTTTTTCCTGGCTGCTGGGCGGCTTCGCCGTGTTGTTGCTGGGCATCGTTTACTGCGAACTGGGCGCCGCATTACCGCGCGCCGGCGGCGTGGTGCGTTATCCGGTTTACTCCCATGGGCCGCTGCTCGGCTACTTAATGGGTTTCATCACCCTGATTGCGTTTTCCAGTCTGGTCGCCATCGAAGTGGTCGCTTCGCGCCAATACGCAGCGGCGTGGTTTCCCGGCCTGTCCAAAGCTGGCACCGGCGATCCGACGATTCTCGGCTGGCTGGTGCAGTTCGGGCTGTTGTGCGTGTTCTTCCTGCTCAACTACCGCAGCGTGAAGACCTTCGCCAAGGCCAATAATCTGGTCAGCGTGTTCAAGTTCATCGTGCCGCTGCTGGTGATCGGGGTGCTGTTCACCTTCTTCAAACCGGCCAACTTCGAGGTGCAAGGCTTTGCCCCGTTTGGCCTGTCCGGCGTCGAGATGGCCGTGTCGGCGGGTGGCATCATTTTCGCGTATCTGGGCCTGACGCCGATCATCTCGGTGGCCAGTGAAGTGAAGAATCCGCAGCGCACCATTCCCATTGCGTTGATCCTCTCGGTGCTGCTGTCGACACTGATTTACGTGCTGCTGCAAATGGCCTTTCTCGGCAGCATCCCGACGGAAATGCTCGCCAACGGCTGGGCCGGAATCAGCAAGGAATTTGCCCTGCCGTATCGCGACATCGCGCTGGCGCTGGGCGTGGGCTGGCTGGCGTATCTGGTGGTCGCCGATGCGGTGATCTCGCCGAGCGGCTGCGGCAACATCTACATGAACGCGACCCCGCGAGTGATCTATGGCTGGGCGCAGACCGGGACCTTCTTCAAGGTCTTCACCCACATCGATGAAAAGTCCGGCATCCCGCGCCCGGCGCTGTGGCTGACCTTCGCCCTGTCGGTGTTCTGGACCTTGCCGTTCCCGTCGTGGGAGGCGCTGATCAACGTGGTCTCCGCTGCGCTGGTGTTGAGCTACGCCGTGGCGCCGGTGTCGGTGGCTGCGCTGCGCCGCAATGCGCCGGACATGCCACGGCCGTTCCGGGTCAAGTGCATGGGCGTGCTCGGGCCGGTGTCGTTCATCATCGCCGCGCTGATCGTCTACTGGTCGGGCTGGAGCACCGTGTCGTGGCTGCTCGGCCTGCAGATCCTGATGTTCGTGGTCTACCTGCTCTGCGGTCGATTTGTGCCAACCGCTCACCTGAATCTGGCCAGCCAAGTGCGTTCCTCGGCGTGGCTGATCGCCTTCTACGCGGTGACCATCGTGCTGTCGAAACTCGGCACCTTCGGTGGCCTCGGCATCCTTGCCCATCCATTCGACACCCTTGTCGTCGCGGCGTGTGCCACCGGCATTTACTACTGGGGCGCGGCGACCGGTGTACCGGCGCATCTGCTGCGCCTGGAAGAGGACGACGAGGACAGCGAAATCGCTGCCCCCGCCTCGACCGTCTCTGCGCGCCCTGCCGGCGCCTATTGAAATCATCCAACGGGACATGTTCATGAAACGAGTACACGTGATTGATTCCCACACCGGCGGTGAACCGACGCGCCTGGTGATGAAAGGCTTCCCCGAGCTGCCCGGCAACAGCATGGTCGAGAAGCGCGATGCGCTGCGCACTCAACATGATCAATGGCGCCGCGCCTGTCTGCTGGAACCGCGCGGCAACGATGTGCTGGTCGGCGCGTTGTATTGCGAACCGGTCTCGGCGGACGCCACTTGCGGGGTGATCTTCTTCAACAACGCCGGCTACCTCGGCATGTGCGGCCACGGCACCATCGGCCTGATCAACTCGCTGCAGTACCTGGGGCAAATCGAACCGGGCGAGCACAAAATCGACACCCCGGTCGGCCCGGTCAGCGCCACGTTGCATGACGACGGAACCGTCACCCTGGGCAACGTCCCCGCTTATCGCCATCGCAAACAAGTGTCGGTGGATGTGCCGGGGTTCGGCCGCGTATTGGGCGACATCGCCTATGGCGGCAACTGGTTCTTCCTCGTTTCCGAGCACGGCCAGACGCTGACCATGGACAACGTCGAACACCTCACGGCGTACACCTGGGCGATGCTCAAGGCCCTCGAAGACCAAGGCATTTACGGCGAGGACGGCGCGGTGATCGATCACATCGAACTGTTCGCCGATGACGATCAGGCCGACAGCCGCAACTTCGTCATGTGCCCCGGCAAAGCCTACGACCGCTCCCCGTGCGGCACCGGCACCAGCGCCAAACTCGCCTGTCTGGCCGCCGACGACAAGCTGCAACCCGGCGCAACCTGGGTGCAGGCAAGCATCACCGGCAGCCAGTTCGAAGGTCGCTTCGAATGGCAAGGCGAACGTATCCGCCCGTACATCACCGGCCGCGCCTACATGACCGCCGACAGCACCTTGCTGATCGACGAAGCAGACCCGTTCGCGTGGGGCATCTGAACCGCCACGCTGACTTTTCACCTCAATTTGAATGATGTGCCAAGGAGTTAAAACAATGAGCGACAACATCTTCACCGGTTGCATGCCGGCCCTGATGACCCCGTGCACCGCCCAGCGCAAACCGGACTTCGACGCGCTGGTGGCCAAAGGTCGCGAGCTGATCGACATCGGCATGAGCGCCGTGGTTTATTGCGGTTCGATGGGCGACTGGCCGCTGCTGACCGAGGCCGAGCGTCAGGAAGGCGTGGCGCGTCTGGTCGCGGCGGGTATTCCGACGATCGTGGGCACTGGCGCGGTGAACTCCCGCGAAGCGGTTTCCCACGCGGCCCATGCGGCGAAAGTCGGCGCGCAGGGTTTGATGGTGATTCCCCGCGTGCTGTCTCGCGGCGCTTCGGTCACCGCGCAAAAGGCCCATTTCGCCGCGATTCTGCAAGCCGCGCCAAATTTGCCGGCGGTGATCTACAACAGCCCTTACTACGGCTTTGCCACCCGCGCGGATCTGTTCTTCGAACTGCGCCGCGAGTACCCGAACCTGATCGGCTTCAAGGAATTCGGCGGTGGCGCCGACCTGCGTTACGCCGCCGAAAACATCACCTCCAAGGACGATGACGTGACCCTGATGGTCGGTGTCGACACGCAAGTGGTGCACGGTTTCGTCAACTGCAACGCCACCGGCGCCATCACCGGCATCGGCAACGCCCTGCCCCGCGAGGTGCTGCAACTGGTCGCCCTGAGCAAGCAAGCGGCCAAAGGTGACGCCAAGGCCCGGCGTCAGGCGCGGGAACTGGAATCGGCGCTGGCGGTGCTGTCGTCGTTCGATGAAGGCTGCGACCTGGTGCTGTATTACAAACACCTGATGGTGCTCAACGGCGACAAGGAATACACCCTGCACTTCAACGAAACCGATGCGTTGAGCGACTCGCAGCGGCGGTATGCCGAGAAGCAGTATTCGCTGTTCCGTCACTGGTACGAGAACTGGTCGGCGGAACAGAACTTCGCCTGATCACGTCCCCCTCACCTGCCGCGAAGCCTTGTGATTCGCGGCAGGCCTCCCTCTTTTTATCAGGAAGACACCATGACTTTGACGGGCCACATGCTGATCGGGCAACACATGATTGCCGGCAATCGCAGCGCCATTCGCGGGATCAATCCGGCTACGAATGAAACGCTGGAACCGGCGTACGCCGGTGGAGCGGCCGAGCATGTCGAACAGGCCTGCGCGCTGGCCTGGGCAGCGTTCGATGTTTATCGCGAGACGACCCTGAATGTCCGCGCTGAATTCCTGCAATGCATTGCCGAAGAAATCGAAGGCCTCGGAGATGAACTGATCGACCGTGCCCACGCCGAAACCGGCCTGCCGCACGCGCGTCTGCTAGGTGAACGCGGGCGTACTTGCCAACAACTGAGAATGTTCGCTCGCACGGTCCGCGCCGGTGAATGGCTGGATGTGCGTGTCGATAGCGCGCAGCCGCAACGCCAGCCGTTGCCGCGCGCCGATCTGCGTCAACGGCAGATCGCGCTGGGGCCGGTCGCGGTGTTTGGCGCGAGCAATTTCCCCTTGGCGTTCTCCGTGGCCGGCGGTGACACCGCATCGGCGCTGGCCGCCGGTTGCCCAGTGATCGTCAAGGCCCACAGTGCGCATCCCGGCACCAGCGAACTGGTCGGCCGCGCAGTCGCTCGAGCGGTAAAAACCTGTGGTTTGCCGGAAGGCGTGTTCTCGTTGCTGTACGGTTCCGGCCGCGAAGTGGGCATTGCGCTGCTCACGGATCCACGGATTAAAGCAGTGGGTTTCACCGGCTCGCGTAGCGGTGGTCTGGCGCTGATGCAAGCGGCGCAAGCGCGGCCCGAGCCGATTCCGGTGTACGCGGAAATGAGTTCGATCAATCCGGTGCTGCTGTTTCCGGCGGCGCTGGGCAATCGCACGCAGGCGTTGGCTGAAGGGTTTGTGGCTTCGCTGACATTGGGCGCGGGCCAGTTTTGCACCAATCCGGGCTTGGTGATTGCCTTGAAAGGACCCGCGTTGGACAAGTTCATCGTCGCCACCGCCGAGCTGATTCAACGCAGCCCCGCGCAGACGATGCTGACACCCGGCATCTTCAGTGCTTACGAGTCTGCCGTGAATGCGCTGGCCGAAAATGCCAGTGCGAACATCACAGGTGTTGGTTTGAGCGGCAACGGCCCTAATCAATGCCAGGCCCATGTATTCGTGACCGAAGCCGCAGACTTTCTCGCCGATCAGCGCCTGCAAGCCGAAGCGTTCGGTGCGGCGGCGCTGATCGTGCAATGCGGCAGTGAAGCGGAAATTCGCCAGGTGACCGAACATCTGGAGGGCCAATTGACCGCGACACTGCATCTGGATGACCAAGACCTGCAACAGGCGCGTGCATTACTGCCGACGTTGGAGCGCAAGGCCGGCCGGTTGCTGGTCAACGGCTGGCCAACCGGCGTCGAGGTGTGTGACGCGATGGTGCATGGCGGGCCTTTCCCGGCCACCTCCAACGCCCGCACGACTTCGGTCGGTACCGCGGCGATCCTGCGTTTCCTGCGCCCGGTCTGCTATCAGGACTTCCCGGACAGCTTGCTGCCTACTGCACTGAAACAGGCCAATCCGCTGCAATTGCGCCGTCTGCTCGATGGCCAAAGGGAAGCCCAGCACCATGGCGAATAACGGCTCCCACGACATCGCCGTGGTCGGCGCCGGCATCATCGGCGTCGCCTGCGCACTGCGTCTGGCTCGCCAAGGGTTGCGCGTGGTCGTGATCGATCAGCAGCAACCCGGCCACGGCGCCTCGTTCGGCAACGCCGGGCATCTGGCGACCGAGCAGGTGTTTCCAATTGCCGACGTGTCCATCCTCAAGCGCCTGCCGGCCATGCTGATGGACCCGATGGGGCCGTTGCGTCTGGACTGGAAATACCTGCCGCGCGCCCTGCCATGGTTCACCCGCCTGCTGCTGAATCTGCGCCCGACGCCTTTTCAGAACACCGTGGCGGGTTTGCGCGCGCTCAATGAAAACAGCCTGGACGCCTGGCAGCGCTTGCTCGCCGACATCCAGAGGCCGGACTTGCTGAAGATCGATGGTTCGCTGCTGGTGTTCGAATGCCCCGAATCGCGTCAGGCCATCCAGGCATTACAGGCTCGCCTGCATCAGCAGCAGGTACCGGTCGATTACTGGCAGGCCGGCGCCATCCGCGAAACCGCGCCGCAACTCAGTGAGCAGATCCAGGGCGGTTTGTTCTTTCCACGCACCGGGCACTTTATCGATCCCTTCCGCGTGGTGTGCGAACTGGTCGAAGCGGCCAAGGCCAGCGGCGTGAGTTTTGTCCAGCAACAGGTTCAGGGCGGCTACGTGCAGGAGCACGGGGTTACGCTGACCACTGGCAATGGCGGCCTGACTGCAAGCCGCGTCCTGATCGCCTGCGGCGCACATTCAGCAAAACTCACCGCCGCCCTCACCGGCAAAAAAGTCCCACTGGACACCGAGCGCGGCTATCACCTGATGCTGCCGCAGGAACACGACCGACTGCCCTTCCCCGTGACCTCGCTGGAGCGCAAATTCATCATGACGCCAATGTCCGAAGGGTTGCGCCTGGCCGGCACGGTTGAATTCGCCGGACTGGAGAAACCACCCAGCATGGAGCGTGCGTGGCAATTGCACCGGTTGAGTCAGGGTTTGTTTCGCCAGGATCTGAATGCTGAAGCAGCGACGCCGTGGATGGGTTTTCGACCGTCATTGCCCGATTCATTACCGGTGATCGATCAGGTGAGTGGGGGCAAGGTGTTGCTTGCTTTTGGGCATCAGCATCTGGGGCTGACACAGGCGGCGGTGACGGCGGAGATGGTGGTGCGAATGGCGGGCCTGTCCGCCTTTCCGGCAACGGCATTGCCGAGTGGCGAGCCCTATAGGTTGGCGCGTTTCTGACGGCACTGATCTGCAAGTTCGACGGTGAGCGAGCGTAGCTGCGTTGCCGCCGTTTTTTTTCAACATCAAGAGGGCCCGATAGGAATAGGCAATGCTCGAAGATAAACCGGCATAGGTCCCCCCGTTTGCTGATCGCTACCATGGACTCAGACCTGATCCAATGGGAGCTCGACATGACTCACGCTAAAACCCTGTTCATCACCGGCGTCAGCAGCGGTTTCGGCCATGCGCTGGCCAAAGAAGCTATTGCCAACGGCCACCGTGTCATCGGCACTGTGCGCAATGAAACCGACCTGAAAAACTTCCAGGCACTGTCCCCGGACAACGCTTACGGGGTGGTGCTGGACGTCACTGATTTCGAGCGTATCGACAGCGTCGTTGCGCAAGTCGAAGCCACTCACGGTCCCGTCGACGTTTTGGTCAACAACGCCGGATATGGCCACGAAGGCATTTGCGAAGAATCACCGCTGCAAGACATGCATCG
Source organism: Pseudomonas sp. Irchel s3a12 (assembly GCF_900187485.1). Classification (NCBI taxonomy): domain Bacteria; kingdom Pseudomonadati; phylum Pseudomonadota; class Gammaproteobacteria; order Pseudomonadales; family Pseudomonadaceae; genus Pseudomonas; species Pseudomonas sp. Irchel s3a12. The sequence continues at coordinate 28,553 of NZ_FYDN01000025.1, read as the reverse complement.
TCAATTCGACGTCAACGTGTTCGGCGCGGTGGCGGTGATCAAAGCGTTTCTGCCCTTCTTTCGCCAGCGTCGTGCGGGGCACATCCTCAATATCACCTCCATGGGTGGCACCATTACCATGCCGGGCATCGCTTACTACTGCGGTAGCAAATTTGCGCTCGAAGGGATCTCCGATACCCTGAGCAAGGAGCTGCAGCCGTTCAACATCTTCGTCACTGCCGTCGCACCGGGTTCGTTCCGCACGGATTGGGCGGGCCGTTCGATGCAACGCACCGCGCGCAGCATTGCCGACTATGACGCCAGTTTCGATCCGATCCGCAAAGCCCGCGAAGAGAAAAGCGGCAAGCAACTCGGCGACCCGCAAAAGGCTGCCCAAGCGATGCTGCAGATCATCGCCAGCCCGACACCACCGGCCCACTTGCTATTGGGCAGTGACGCCTTGCGTCTGGTCCGTGACAAACTGAAAAATGCAGCCAGCGAGATTGACCAATGGGAAGCGCTGAGCCGGTCCACCGATCATTGAGAGAGGATGTGATGACGCAGGTCGATGCAGGCACCGCGCGCATGGTGCAGCTCATGAAAGCCCTCGCACCGATCGAAGGCTACAATCTCAGCGCCCTCGAAGGCGTGCGCTTCCTGCGTTCGAATCGCCCCCTGACGCGCACCCCGGTGCTGTATGACCCCGGCATCGTGATTCTCTGCCAGGGCCGCAAACGCGGCTATCTGGGAGAGGACACCTACGTCTATGACGCCCAGCACTATCTGGTGGTCTCGGTGCCGATCCCCTTCACCATGGAGGCCGATGCCACTGAGGCCGAGCCGATGCTCGCGATCTACATGCACCTCGATTTCCAGTTGGCCAGCGAGTTGATGCTGCAAGTGGATGACGTGCATGGCCCAAGCGATGCCCCGCCCAAAGGTATGTATGCCTCGCCGATGGACGCTTCACTGCGGGCAACCACCCTGCGTTTTCTGGAAGCGATGAGCGTTGCCGGCGAAGCGCAAATCCTCGGGCCGTCCCTGCTGCGGGAAATCTATTACCGCATCCTGACCGGTGAGCAAGGTGGCTCCATGCGCGCCGCGCTCAACCGACAGGGACATTTCGGCAAAGTGACCCGTGCGATCCGCAAGATCCATAGTTGTTATCAGCAGCGACTCGACGTCGAGCAACTGGCCCATGAAGCGAGCATGAGCGTGCCGAACTTCCACCTGCACTTTCGCAGCGTGACCGACACCTCACCCATGCAGTATTTGAAGTCGACGCGTTTGCATCAGGCGCGCCTGTTGATGTTGCGCCAGGCCATGAGTGCCTCGGCAGCCGCCTTCAACGTTGGCTATGAAAGTGCTTCGCAATTCAGTCGTGAGTTCAAACGCTTCTTCGGCAGGACGCCACAGGCAGAGATTGAATGGATGAAGGCAACGTATGCACTGCCATTGCCGACCACAGCGTCGGAGTATGTTTCGTCGCATTGACGGTCACGCCACAAACGAAAAGCCTGCTTTTCAGGGCAGGCTTTTTTCGTTGTGTGTAGCGGTGAGCGCTGAACGTGCACTAGTCGTAAAACGCCTCAACCAACACCCGACTGCCGACAAAAAAACTGTCCGCCACCAAGCGCAACGGCTGCACATCCAGGTCACTGGCCTTGTCGCCAATCAACTGCTGAAAATGCCGATACACCGCTGCGTACTCACCTTCCTCCGACACCGCTTGGCGCACACCGTCAATGCTCAACAGCGCGCCGCCGTTATCCAGGCGCAACACGCCTTCAGCGCAACGCACCTCGATGCTCCACAGCTCATCGTGCCCATGGTCAAAATCAAATTCCGCGCGTACATCGAGGCGGCGCGGGTCGGACATTTTGATCGACGCGGCAATTGGCGACTGGCAGTTGCTCGGTACGCGCAGTTCAGCCGATTCGACAAACAAAGGCAGCGCCAGCAAATGAGTGACGATCGACAAGGCATTGATGCCCGGATCGAATACGCCGAGGCCGCCAGGTTGCCAGATCCAGGCCTGACCGGGATGCCATTTGCGCACGTCTTCTTTCCAGTCGATCTGCACGCTTTGCAGGGTACGCGAGGCGAGCCAGTCGCGGGCGGCTTCGATGCCGGGCGCGTAGCGTGAGTGCCAGGCAAACAAGGCGCTGACGCCCTGCCCGGCAGCCTGATCGACCAGCGCCAGCGCCTCGCCCAAGGTGGCGCACGGCGGTTTTTCCACCAGCACGTGTTTGCCGGCGGCCAGTGCTTGCTGCACCAGCGCAAAACGACCTTGCGGCGGCGTGCAGAAGGCAATCGCATCCACCGGCGGACCGTTTTCCAGCAACTCGCTCAAGGACTGGAAGTTCTCCACGCCCGCGCAGGGTTTGCCTTGAGTGGCGACGGAGACCAAGTGGAAAGCGGGATTGGCGTTGATCGCCGGGACGTGTTGATCCTGGGCGATCTTGCCGTAGCCCACCAGACCGAGACGGATTGGTTGCATCAATGACTCCTGTTTTGATTTTGTTGTCGTCAGTGAACCGGGAGATTACCTGCAAACGCCACAAGCGTCTGTCCGCGCAATGTCACAACGACGCACAGGATCAGGCAAGGATTGCACAGGAATGCACTACTGCCCGCAGCGCTGAACAAGCAACAATGCCTTACGACAAACCGATTGAGGATGTTCCCATGCTTGTTCAAGCCTATGGTGCCCACGCTGGCGACAAACCCCTTGAGCCGATGCAGATCAACCGCCGCGCGCCGGCCGCCCATGATGTGCAGATCGACATCGCGTTCTGTGGCATCTGCCATTCCGACCTGCACCAGGTACGGGCGGAATGGGCCGGTACGCAGTTCCCGTGCGTACCGGGGCACGAAATTGTCGGTCGTGTTTCGGCTGTCGGCGCGCACGTCGCGGATTTCAAGGTCGGTGATCTGGTCGGCGTCGGTTGCATCGTCGACAGCTGCAAACATTGCGATGACTGCGAAAGCGGGCTGGAAAACTACTGCGACGGCATGATCGGCACCTACAACTTCCCGACCCCGGATGCACCGGGCTGGACGCTGGGCGGCTACTCGCAAAACATCGTCGTGCATGAACGCTACGTGCTGCGCATCCGTCATCCCGAAGCGCAACTGGCCGCCGTCGCACCGCTGCTGTGTGCCGGCATCACCACCTACTCGCCGTTGCGCCACTGGAACGCTGGCCCGGGCAAAAAAGTCGGTGTGGTCGGCATCGGCGGCCTTGGCCACATGGGCATCAAACTGGCCCACGCCCTGGGCGCCCACGTTGTGGCGTTCACCACCTCCGAATCCAAACGCGAAGCGGCCAAAGCGCTGGGTGCCGATGAAGTGGTGGTGTCGCGCAATGCCGAAGAAATGGCCGCCCACGCCAAGAGTTTCGACTTGATCCTCAACACAGTCGCCGCGCCGCACGATCTCGATGCATTCCTCGTGCTGCTCAAGCGAGATGGTGCGTTGACGCTGGTGGGTGCGCCGGCCACCTCGCACCCTTCGCCGAACGTGTTCAATCTGATCATGAAGCGCCGCACGATTGCCGGTTCGATGATCGGCGGCATCCCGGAAACCCAGGAGATGCTGGATTTCTGCGCCGAGCACGGCATCGTTTCCGACATCGAACTGATCCGCGCCGACCAGATCAACGACGCCTACGAGCGCATGCTCAAGGGTGACGTGAAGTATCGTTTCGTGATCGATAACGCAACGTTGGCCGGCTAAACCTCAGCGCCCATTGGCCATTAAGCGCGGCCAATGGGCCATTGAATTCCGTCGCCGGGATTTGACAGGTCCGGCGTTGCTCGCCAGAGTCGCACCCCTTTGCCTGCCATCAAGGGGTTGCCGTTGAACGAACAGACATTGTCCATGCGCCTCGAGCGGGTGGCTGCCCACGTACCTGCCGGTGCGCGACTGGCGGATATCGGCTCGGATCACGGCTATCTGCCGGTGGCGCTGATGCGTCGTGGTTTGATCACTGCGGCGGTGGCTGGCGAGGTTGCGGCGACGCCGTTCCACGCGGCTGAACGCACCGTGCGCGAGAATGATCTGCAGCAGCGCATCAGCGTGCGCCGGGCGGATGGTCTGGCGGCGATCAAACCCGACGACGGCATCACCGCCGTCAGCATCTGCGGCATGGGCGGTGAAACCATCCGTGACATCCTCGACAACGGCAAGGCCCACCTCAGCGGCGAGGAACGTCTGATCCTGCAACCCAACGGCGGCGAGCAACCGTTGCGCCAATGGCTGATGGAAAACGGCTACCGCATCCTCAGCGAAGAGCTGCTGCGGGAGAACCGCTTCGACTACGAAATCATCGTGGCCGAACGCGCTGAACCAGTGACCTACACCGGTCAAGAACTGTACTTCGGCCCGCTACAGATGCAGGCACGCAGTCCGGAGTTTCTGGCCAAGTGGCAACGCATACTGAACGAAAAGCAAAAGACCCTCGGTCAGTTCGCCCGGGCGCAGCAGGCTTTGCCCGAGGCGAAGGTACGAGAGATCACGCGACAGGCTGAATGGATCGCGCAGTTGCTGGCTTGAGAAGCCGTGGCCGGCAGGTGCGCATGCGCCAATTCCGCGGGCAGGCTCGCTTCCAGATTCTGGTATTGACCTCACGTCAACACTTCGCCCTTTCGTCCCTGGGCTTTGCTTTTGTCACCGTCACACTTGAACGGGAGTCCAAGTGTGACGGTGACGTGATGCTGCCCTCCCTTGAATTACAGTTGAGGGATAACGTTGTAAATCTCTGGCGGAGAGAGTTCTGAGTTCGCTTGAAAACCCTGACGTCATTGCCTTCCTCCGCAGCCGCTACCGCCCACTGCATTCAAATTACATTTCTTCACTAAGGTCAAACGCCACGCCGCTGGCTCTCCGTCAGCGGCATTACAGCACTCAGCTGACGACCGCACCCTTCGGGCCACTGGCAATCAGCGCAGCGCCACAGGCGGTTTTCATGCCATCGAGCGCGATGGGCGTGCCATCGACGGTGTAGGTGCTGCTGCCCTCGGCAATCGGGAATATCCCTTTGCACAACGGGCAACTGACCTTGTGACCGACACCGGCAATCGGCTTGCCATTGAGGTCAGTCCGGGAGAAGGCTTCGAGGACCTTGCCACCGTGAGTGGTGGAGTCGCCCAAGCGAATGGCGTCTTTCATGTTGTCACTCCTTTGACCAAGCCGCTGATATTCCAATTGATCCACGGGATCAATCAAACGCGAAACCGGTGGTGAACCGGCTTCAATACTCCTTACTCAGCCATCCAGACATCTTCATAGTCGGCTGTATCGATGATGAATTTTGCGCCAGTGGGCAGACAAAGATAATTCACAACCTGAGGCAACATTTCACTCAGGTGGTGAACATGGACAGGCTTGTAGAAGTCATCCGCGTCAGAGAACTCACCACAGTGAATAAACCAGCTGATATTGCCGTCTTCCGGCAATTGAACTCTTGTGCCATAAATCGGCGACTTGCCAAGCGAGTCAATAGCGATCGCGACCATCTCTTCGGGCGGTTGCACAGGCATTCCATACTTGCTACAGATTTCTGTTTGCGCCTGGTCCGGATAAACAGCGTCAGCCTTTTGCATAAATCAGATCCCCAGCTTGGTTTTCATACATTTTGAATACGATGATGCATGCCCACCCTGTTTTTTTGAGCAGACGGGGCAGTGTGACTGCACAGCCAACAACGAGGACTGATGCGTCACATCGTTAGTGCCCGTTCGATAATACTCCACCACCAAGGCATCTTTGTGATCAGCAACCATTTTAGGCGCCACGGTTCCACACACCACACAAGGTAGGCCCTGTACCGAGGCGGTTTGCGCCGTAGTAGGCCCACACGCCGAACTTCGAGCGTAAGGCTTTGTAATGCCAGGTTTTGGCATCGCTTTCCAGCTCGATCTTCGGTTTGACGAAGTCGTAATCACGGCGCGTGGTGCGGCTGGTGCGGGTGGCCAGACGCAGGCCGAAACGTTTGACCACCGGTTTGTCGGCGACCAGTCCGGAGTCCTGCTGATAGGCCACTGGCGCGAGTTTCGGGAACACTGTCTGGTCATCGCCGAAGGTCAGTTTGTGGCCGCTGGACGTGTGCTGGAAGTGGTAGTGAATGCCCTCCTCTTCACACAGGCGCTGGATGAAATCCAGGTCCGACTCGTCGTACTGCACGCAGTAAATACGCTCGGGGTAAATCGCGCTGAGCTGGAAGTGGTAATCGCTGGCGAGGATGCCGTGTTCTTCCAGCACCTGGCTGATGATCTGCTGCACGGTCATCTGCTGGAAGATGCGCTGATTGACCCGGTGCGCGAGGTAGGCCAGTTGCGGGCGCAGGGAAATCTTGTAGCGGGTCAGGCGCTTGCCCGCCTCGCCCTGGGCAATGCTGTAGACCAGCCCGTGAATGCCAGTGCCAGTTGGCGACAGCTGAAGAAACGCCAGTTTGTGCAGCACGCTTTCGAGGTTGATCGAGGCCTTTTCGCTGACCAGTTCCAGCTCGAATTCGAATGGCGTGTTGAGTGCCTCACGACCGGTAAACGACAGCACTTGGAAATCGCTGTCGACGCCATCGACGGTCAGATTGAAATGAGGCTGGTTGGCCGGTGAGAACATTCCCTTGTCCCTCGCGCAGTGCTGCGACGCGCCTCAGATTGCAAGAATCTGACGCGATAAATTCTTTAAAAGTGAGTGCGCCCCGACCAGCGATGCCAGCCGGGGCGGTACAACCATCAGCCGTGATTAAACGACTGGAGCACGCCAGTCATCGGAACCCGAAGTACCGGAAACTTCGTGGGTCCAGGTGATTTTGCGGTAGGTGAACTGCACTTCTTCCAGGTGGGTGAAATGCGCGTTGCCTGGATCCTGGCAGTTGTGCATTTTGTTGTTGATGGCGACGATGATCGCGTCTTCCAGTTTGGTGGTGTAGTAGTGCTCTTGGGTGCCTTGCGCCGAAGTGCGGTACCACTGGATAACGATTTCGCTCATGCGCTCGCCGGAAGTCAGCGCAGCTTGCAGCAGAGGCGAAGCCTTGTCGTAGACCTTGGTGATGACCACTGGCTTGTGCACGCGCTGACCGGTTGGCTGACCGGACTGTGGGTCACGCGGGATGATCACGTCGTGGGTGAAAGCCTGCACCATGACCTGGTCTTCATGACCTTCCTGAAAGGTGTTGCCAACGGAATCGGCGGTGAACGCGCCGGCAGTGATCAGACCTTGTTTTTCGCCGGTAACCGACATGTACGCTGGTGTTGCCATGGGATGCTCTCCTTGCTTAAAACACACAACCGGACAGGCACCATTGCCTGTCCGGGCAGGCTTGAGCTGTCAAACTCCATGCCAGCTATCACAAAACCATTATTCTTCAGCGCCTTAAACAAACGACCCGTACGCCGACCTTTGAATAAACGAGATTAAACAAATAAAAGTGCGCAACTTTTTGCGCAGTGGTGTGCAAGAAGTTGCGCACTTGGCTGAAAGCCCCGGTTCATAAGGCCTGCACAGACTTTCCCGGATGAAAACAGGCCAGGTACTGCGCAACTTCTTGCGCACTTCACCGCACGCAGCCATTTGATACACCACATCACAAATGATGTACCTCAAGCCCCATTTATCAATTCCCGCCTGCCTCTTAAAGTCCTCTCCAACAGCCGCCCATCACTCCGACGGGCCAGCGACTGGAGATACCCCAAATGCCTTTCATCAGCGTACGTATCACCCGTGACGGCGTGACCCGGGAGCAGAAAGCCCAGGTCATCAAGGAAATCACCGAAACGATGCAGCGGGTGCTGCACAAGGATCCGAAACTCACCCACATCGTGATCGAAGAAGTCGACACCGATAACTGGGGTTATGCCGGCATCACCACCACCGAGTATCGCCAGCAGCTGTCGGACTCGCAGTCATGAGCCGGGCCGTGAAAATCGATTTCGTCTCGGATGTCGTTTGCCCTTGGTGCGCGTTGGGCGCCACCGCTCTGGAGCAAGCGATCCGCAACCTGGCAGGCGAAGTCGACGTGGAGCTGACCTACAAACCGTTCGAACTGAACCCCGACATGCCCGCCGAAGGTGAACACGCCATCGAGCACATGATGCGCAAATACGGGCGCAGCGCCGAGCAAGTGGCGGACCGCAACGCGATGATCGTCGAACGCGGCGAGCAGATCGGTTTTCACTTCGACCTGGAAAAACGCAGCCATTTCCACAACACCTTCGATGCCCATCGACTGCTGTTCTGGGCCGCCACACAAGGACGTCAGCGTGAGTTGAAGCAGGCGCTGCTCAAGGCCTACTTCACTGACGGCAAGAACCCGAATGACCACGCCACGCTGGTGACACTGGCAGGCGCAGTCGGACTCGATGGCCAGCGTGCGCAAGAGCTTCTGGCCACCGCTGAGTTCAGCCAAGCAGTGCGCGAACTCGAACGGTTTTATCAGCAACGCGGCATCGATTCGGTTCCGGCCATGGTTCTTGATGACAAACAGGTCATCCCCGGTTCCCAGTCCGTCGCTTATTACGAGCAAGCGTTACGTCAGGCAGCACAGGTTGCGGCTCACGCCTGACCTTCGAAATCCGTTTATTCAAACCATCCAGATTGCATGAGGAAACATCATGAGCACGTCCAAGAAAGTTGTAGTGATTACCGGCGCCTCGCAAGGCATTGGCGCAGGCCTGGTCAAGGGATTCCGTGAGCGCGGCTATCAGGTTGTCGCGACATCCCGCTCGATCAAACCGTCCACTGACCCGGACATTCTCGCCGTCGCCGGTGACATCGCCGACCCGCAGACCGCCGAGCGCGTGATCCGTGAAGCCGTCGCACATTTCGGCCGTATCGATACGCTGGTCAACAACGCCGGGATCTTCGTCGCCAAACCCTTCACCGAATACAGCAAAGAAGACTACGCACAGGTCGTGGCGACCAACATGAGCGGCTTCTTCCATATCTCGCAACTGGCCATTGCCGAAATGGAGAAAAACGCCAGCGGCCATATCGTCAGCGTCACCACCAGCCTAGTCGACCACGCGATTGACGGCGTACCGTCGGTGCTCGCTTCGCTGACCAAGGGTGGCATCAACGCGGCGACCAAGTCTCTGGCCATCGAGTACGCCAAGCGTGGTATTCGGGTCAACGCGGTATCACCGGGCATCATCAAAACGCCGATGCACGGCGAAGAAACCCACGCCGCCCTCGGCAGCCTGCACCCGGTTGGGCATATGGGCGAGATCGATGACATCGTGCAGGCGATCCTGTACCTGGACGGCGCGAACTTCGTCACTGGCGAAATCCTCCATGTCGATGGTGGTCAAAGCGCTGGCCATTGATACCTCCCCGCAGCGCCGTCGGTGTGTACCGGCGGTGCCGCTTCATGAGATAAGCCTGAGAATGAACCGTCAGTTGATCCTCGGTGTACTCACATGAAGCGCCATTTTGATGACTTGCAATTGGGCAGTATCGAACTGTTTTGCCTCGCCGCTGAAGCCGGCAGTTTCACCGCCGCCGCGCAGCTCGCCGGTGTAACTCCGGCCGCCGTGAGCCGGTCAATTCTTCGCCTCGAAAAAAGATTGGGTTCACGCTTGTTTGCCCGCACCACGCGCAGCATTCGCTTGACCGAGGCCGGTAGAAACTTTTTCCTGCAGTGCAGCCAGGCGCTGACGCAATTGGTCGAGGCGCAACAAGAAGTCATGGGCGCACAGACCTCACCGTCCGGTCAGTTGCGCATCAGCCTTCCCACCACTTACGGCCATCACCGCATCCTGCCGCTGCTACCAAAATTCCGCGCGCTCTACCCTGACGTCACCGTCGACATCCACTTGGGCAACCGCAATATCGACTTTGTCGGCGAAGGCTACGATCTGGCGATCCGCGTCCGCGCCCAACCGGACTCGACCATGGTCGCGCGCCTGTTGGAGGATGCAAAACTGGTGGTGGTCGCGTCTCCCGACTATCTGAAAAAGGCTGGCACACCGCAGACGCTGGAAGACCTGGTGCAACACGAATGCATTCAGTTCGAACTGCCGAGCAGCGGACGGCGGATCTCCTGGCTGTTCGAGGAAAACGGCCACGACCGTGAAGTGTATTCCGACGGCGGCTACTCCTGTTCTGATGATGTGCTCGGTGGCGTGACCCTGGCCAAGCATGGCGCCGGGGTCTTTCAGACCTACAAATTCATTGTCGAAAAAGAACTGGCCGACGGCAGCCTCGTCGAGGTGCTCGAGCCGTACGCCGGCCGCTCGCGACCTTACACCTTGCTCTACCCGCATGGCCGCTATGTGCCGCAACGGGTCAGGGCGTTTGTCGATTTTCTGCTGCAGTTTCGTGATGAGTGGGCGCAGGCGTAACGCGGTACAAGGGTTAAATCGGTTGAAAGGCGTTCGCCATCAACCGGAAAAGGACTTGTTCGCGCTGACAGCCGGGCGCTGCTGGAAAATTTACAGGGCCGGCGCCATGCTATGCTTCGGAAGAGAAAACGAGGGGTTCATATGACGGGTTCAGCCACTGGCGGCGTTGCGAGCGAAGTCCGCAAACTCGCCCAAAAGCATAAGGTTACCGCTGAGCGTGACAGCATGAGCTGCATGGCCGCGACCATTACTCGTCTGGCAGGCGATGCTGTCGAGCTGGATGGGATTGAGCAATTGCTCGTCAATCTCAAACGTAAAGGTGTTCTCAACAAAGCAGAAATCATGGCCCTTCAAGGACGCTACCTCCAAGAGAAAAGGCGTTGCAAGAGGCAGCTTAGCGCATGACTTTTGACCCCTTCGGCGATTTCGAGACTGAAGGTTATCTTCAAAACTCGCTCAAACTGAAAGACCCTCTTGAAGTCAAAGAGTCCGAGCATCTCTCCTTCGAAGCCAGTATCGAAGATGCCCTTGCCTATCTCGCCAAGCAAAAACCCATCGACTACAAAGCGGTCCTCAAGACCCACGAAATCCTGTTCTCCGGTTTTTATCCGTGGGCAGGAAAAGACAGAAATGAACTGGTCCCCCACCTCGCAGTATTCAAAGGGTCGAAAGATGATCCGCATCACACGATATTCGAACGTCCTGACCTGATCAAAAGATCCGTGGAATACGCCTTTGAACTCGCAGCAAACAAAAAACGTTTTCGTCAGCGCCCCGGCGAAGTAATGGGCCAGTTGGCGTCCGCCCACCCGTTTTTGGATGGCAATGGCCGCACAATCCTGCTCATCTACATGGAGTTGTGCTATCGGACCCGGTTCGCTATCGACTGGTCGAGAACCAATAAAGACGACTACTTGCGAGCACTCGCCGACGAGATTCGAGACCCTTTCAAAGGCCATTTGGATGGTTATCTGACCCCCTTCGTCGTCGATATCTCCAGCCGCGATGAATGGCCAGCAATGATTGGCGGGATAAAGGGTCTGGACGGACTCGACAAGGAAGGGATTACGTATGAAAGCCTGGATGATCCGGAGGTCCAGCGACTTTATAAAACGTATCGAGCAACTTCTCTTGAATAATCCGCGCTCTCCGTGGTGTCGCGGTTGAATTCCGGGGTTTGACTTAACAATGACAAAAGCCTGCTTTTCAGGGCAGGCTTTCGTTTGGATCGCGCAGGCTTACTTCTGCTGAGCGGTGAGCGCCGAGTAGCTGTTCATCAGGTTGCGGTAGTTGGGAATCCGCTGCGACAGCAGATTACCCAAGCCTTCAATATCGTTGCGCCAGTCGCGGTGCAGCTCACAGGCCACCGAGAACCAGTTCATCATCTGCGCACCGGCCTGGGTCATGCGGCTCCACGCGGCTTGTTGCACAGTGGTGTTGAAGGTGCCGGAAGCATCAGTTACCACAAACACGTCGAACCCTTCCGCCAGCGCCGACAAGGTCGGGAACGCTACACACACATCCGTTACCACACCGGCAATGATGATCTGCTTGCGGCCAGTGGCTTTGATCGCCTTGACGAAGTCTTCGTTGTCCCAGGCGTTGATCTGACCTGGACGAGCGATGTACGGCGCGTCCGGGAACATCTCTTTCAACTCCGGTACCAGCGGGCCGTTCGGGCCTTGTTCGAAACTGGTGGTGAGGATGGTTGGCAGTTCGAAGAACTTGGCCAGATCCGCCAGGGCCAGCACGTTGTTCTTGAACTCGTTTGGCGAGAAGTCCTGCACCAGGGAAATCAGGCCGGTCTGGTGGTCAACCAGCAGCACGATGGCGTCGTCTTTGTTGAGGCGGTTGTAGGTTGGAGTGGTCATGATTTGCTTCCCTTTTGAGTTTTTGAAGTTGTTGTTGCGTTCAAGTTGGGTACAGATTACTGACGCACAGGAACGGGATAAATCGGCTGAAAAGCGTTTATCCGTCAACTCAAAAAGGACAATCTCTAGCGACCACAATCGCGCCACCTCGCCCACCGAGCGCGTGCTGTTGAGCAGGAAATTGCGCGCCGCGTGCATCCTGCGTTCGAGCACCCGCTCACTAACGGGCATGTGCCGAAGCCGCCGCCCTCACCCTAGCCCTCTCCCTCAGGAGAGAGGACCGATTGGGGGATATTGCCGATGAACGCCGACGTGCAATAGCGCCGGTGAATCCAATACCGTCAAGCATCGCCGATGCCCGCGTAATCGACGCGACCTGTCAGGTCGATGCATAACGCAATACACCTCGGTCGGTTCCCTCTCCCCGAGGACAGGGGACCGATTGGGGGATATTGGCGATGAACGCCGACGTGCAATAGCGCCGGTGAATCCAATACCGCCAAGCATTGCCGATGCCCGCGTAATCGACGCGACCTATCAGTTCGATGCATAACGCAAGACGCCTCGGTCGGTTCCCTCTCCCTCCGGGAGAGGGCTGGGGTGAGGGGCTGCCGTTGCAGCGTCGAGCTCGGCTTACAAGGTGTAGGAAATCCCCACCTGCACGGTTCTTGGTGAACCTGGATAGGCGTAGACGTTACCGAACGCGCCCTCTTCATAATCGCGGTCAAACAGGTTTTTCAGGTCAAGGTTGAGCCGCACTTTCTCGTTGACCTTGTAGAAGCCGAGCAGGTCGACAACGGTGTAACTGTCCATCGAGAACGCGGTATTGGCGGTTTGCCCGGCACGCTGGTCGACATACTTGAGTCCGGTGCCCAGGCCCAGGCCTTTTAGCGCACCGTCCTGAAACTCGTAGACGTTGAGCAGGCTGAAGCTGTTTTGCGGAATGTTCATCAGGCGCGTGCCAGAGCGGATCACATTGTCCTTGGTCACCTCGGCATCGACGTAGGCGTAGCCGCCGATCACTCGCCACTCGGGTGTCAGGTTGCCGGCGACGTTCAGGTCGAAACCACGGCTGCGCACTTCTCCGGCGGCGACGTTGAAGGTCGAGTCAACCGGGTCAGTGGTCAGCACATTGCGTTTTTCGATCTGGTAGATCGCCGCATCCACGCTCAACTGATGGTCCAGCGCTTCCCACTTGATGCCCATTTCGTAGGACTTGCCCTTCTCCGGTGCGAAGCCTCCGCCCGTACGACTCGCGCCGGTATTGGGTTTGAACGAGCGCGCCGTGTCGGCATAGATCGCCAGAGTCTCGGTCAGGTCGTAAGTCACGCCGAGGCGCGGGGTCACCGCGTTATCACTGGCCTGCCAGTTTTTGCCGCCCGGCACATAGGTTTCATAGTCGTGCTCGAAACGCTCAAAACGTGCGCCGGCCAAGACCTTCAGACGCTCGGTCAACGCGACCTGATCCTGTACAAACGCGGCGTAAGTCTTGAGGTTTTCCTTGTCGTGGGTTGGCGTGCGCGTCAGTGCCGGACGCGGCTGGCCGTAGACCGGATCGAAGATGTCGATCGGGTAGGCGCCGACCGCGCCGCTGGAGCGCTGAATGATCGACTTGTAGTCATAATCTTCATACTCAATGCCGGTCAACAAGGTGTGCTGCAAACCACCAGTGCTGAAATGCCCGGTCAGATTGAGCTGGGTGTCCTTGTCGGTCCATTCCAGTTTGCGGTAGTTGAAGTTGCGCCCCAGGGTTCGACCGTCATCGGCAATGCCGTTGGCCTCGATCGCATTGCCCTCAAGCGAGCCGTCGAGCCACTGGAAACCACCGCCCAGCGTCCAGTCATCATTGAGTAGATGTTCGAAACGCAGTTGCGCCATGTTGTTGTCGTTGTGCAATTTGCCGGCGTCTTTTTCGCCGAAAAACGTGTCACGCGAGGCGGTGCCGATCTGCTTGGCGTAACGCGTCACACCGCGATCCAGCGGATGATTGTTGCGCATGAAATCACCCTCGAAGATCACTCGAGTAGTATCGCTGGCCTGCCAGGTCAGAACCGGCGTGATGCCGTAGCGCTCGGTCTCGACGTGATCGCGGAAGGTATCGCCGCCCTCACCCACCACGTTGAGTCGATAGGCCAGGCGCCCCTCTTCATCCAGCGGGCCGGAGGCGTCCAGGGTGCCGCGCTTCATGCCTTGATCATTCAACTGACTGCCCAACGTGACCGTGCGCTCGGCCAACGGCTGCTTGGACACAACGTTGAAGGTGCCGCCGGGATCGCCACGGCCGTAGAGCATCGTCGCCGGCCCGCGCAGAACTTCCAGACGCTCGATGGTGTTGGCATCGGGCATGTTCGGGTAGCCGCGATTGATCGGGAAGCCGTTGCGGTAGAACTCGCCGGTGGTGAAACCGCGCACGGTGAACGTCGTCAGGCCCTGCCCGCCAAAATTGTTCGCCCGGCCCACACCACCGGCATAATCCAGCGCATCTTGCAGACGCGTGGCGCCGAGGTCTTCGACAGCATCCTTGGTGACCACGCTGATCGATTGCGGGGTTTCATGGATCGAGGTGTCGGTACGGGTGGCACTGGCAGAACGTGTGGCGCGGTAACCCTGCACCGGGCCGTCAGCCCGTTCGTAATCCGCTGTACCGACCACGTCGGTCGCCTCCAGCTCTAGCGCTGCGGGTGTTGATTCGGCCTGTTCGGCCCATGAGGAAGGGGACAACGCCTGCAGCACGCAAATTGAAAGCAGAGTACGACGCATGAAATGAAAACCTTACGAATAGGCCAGAACGAAGGGTAAAACCGCCAGCAAAACGCGGCGATGGTATACCAAGCGTTCCGTTATTGAAACTTATTCCCATTCGTATATCTAACCGATCGAGTGCCGACAGGTAGGTCACCCATTGCGTCGCACAAAAACCTTGGTCAAACGTGCAATAGTTGTTTCGTCATCGCCATCGAGGTCTGCAGCGACTGCCCGGTACGCTGCAATTTGTTCAGCAAACTGGCGCCCAACCACAGCTGATAAAGGGTTTCCGCCAGATGCCGGGCGTCGCCTGCGGGCAGGCTGTTTTCGGCCTGGCCCTGCTCGATGCACAGAGTGATGCGCGCCACCACTTGCTCGGCGCCATCGCGCAAGGTCAGGCGCATCGACTCCGACAAGTCGGCGACTTCAGCGCTGAGCTTGACCACCAGACACTCATCGCCGTGGCCTTCGAGGGTGCAGCGGTTCTGCCAGCCCTGCCAGTAATCCATCAGCCGCTCATAGGCGCTCAGCCCCGGCAGCGTCAGGCGCCGTTCCATGTCGGCGAGATAGCCGACGAAGTAATCCGCCAGCAACGCCTGACCGTACAACTCTTTGGATTTGAAGTAGTGATAGAACGAGCCCTTGGGCACACCGGCGGTTTGCAGGATTTCGTTGAGGCCGACACTGGTGAAGCCCTTCTCGGCCATCATCCGGTGGCCGGTGTCGAGCAAGTGTTGGCGGGTGTCGTCGTAGGTCGCTTTCATCGGGCGCACATTACCAGGCAATAGACCAGTCGTATATTTGGAGGAACGGAAGTTTGCCATACCTGTCGATGAAAAACCGCAGGATAAAAAATTACTAGACGACTGGTCTAATTGGAATCTATGCTGCGCCCCGACAAACGTTTTCTGACCGGTGTTGCCGATGTGCGAATCCTTCGCCCAATCGAAGACACCTGATCGACTCAAGGTGCTCTATGAAAATCCTGATGGTTTTGACTTCCCACGATCAACTCGGCGACACCGGCAAGAAAACCGGCTTCTGGCTGGAAGAATTCGCCGCGCCCTACTACGCCTTCAAGGACGCCGGCGCCGACGTCACCCTGGTTTCGCCAGCCGGTGGCCAGCCGCCGCTCGACCCGAAAAGCGATGAGCCTGATGCTCAAACCGCCGAGACCGATCGCTTCCGCCAGGACCCGGCCGCACAACAGGCACTGGCCAACACCGGCCGCTTGGCCGACGTCAACGCTGATGACTTTGATGCCGTGTTTTACCCGGGTGGCCATGGCCCGCTGTGGGATCTGGCCGAAGACAACCAGTCAATCGCGTTGATCGAAGCGTTTGACCGCGCCAACAAACCCCACGGTTTCGTCTGCCATGCACCGGGTGTATTGCGTCATGTCCTTACCGCTGACGGCAAACCGCTGGTGCAGCATCGCCAGGTCACCGGCTTCACCAACGCCGAAGAAGAGGCAGTCGGCCTGACGGACGTGGTGCCGTTCCTGATCGAAGACGAGTTCCAGCGTCTCGGCGGTTATTACTCGAAAGTCGCTGACTGGCAGGTTCATGTGGTCGCCGACGGGCAACTGGTCACTGGCCAGAATCCGGCCAGTTCCGCCGCCGTCGCCGAGAAACTGCTGAAGATGCTCGGCTAAAACCTCGAACAACCCTTCCAAACGCCGGGTGCGTGTTGCCCGGCGTTATTTTTTCGCCCAGCCAATAGACGACTGGTCTAATAAACCACGAGCAAGGTCATTCATGAACCACAGCAGTTTCTTCACCCCCGCCAAACTGGGTCATCACACCCTGAAAAACCGTATCGTCCTGCCGCCTCTCACCCGTCAGCGCAGCACGCAACCGGGCAATATCGCCAACGAGCTGATGGCCGAGTATTACCAACAGCGCGCCGGCGCCGGTCTGCTGGTCACCGAAGGCACACAAATCGAACCTCGTGGCCAGGGTTATGCGTGGACGCCGGGCATTCATACGCCTGAGCAAATCGCCGGTTGGCGCAAAGTCACCGACGCCGTGCATGCCGTGGACGGGGTGATTTTCGCCCAGTTGTGGCACGTTGGCCGTGTCTCGCACACCGCGTTGCAGCCCAACGGCGCAGCTCCGGTTTCAGCCTCCGCCGTGGCCACCGACCGCGTCAGCGTGTTTATCGAAACCACGCCCGGTGCCGGTGAACTGGTTCCACCGTCAGCACCTCGCGCACTGAGCACTGATGAAGTTCAAGAACTGGTGCAGCTGTATATCCAGGCTGCGCGCAACGCCATGGACGCGGGTTTCGATGGCATCGAATTGCACTGCGCCAACGGTTATCTGGTCAACCAGTTCATCTCGGCCCACAGCAATCTGCGCACCGATCAGTACGGCGGCTCGCTGGACAATCGCCTGCGTTTTCTGCGCGAAGTGGTGGCCGGTGTTGCCGAATGCATCGGCAAGGAAAAAGTCGGCGTGCGCTTCGCCCCGCTGTTCACCACCACTGATGAAGCGCGGACCTATTTGGGCATGGTCGAGGAAGACCCGCACACGACTTACATCGAAGCGATCAAAGTGCTGCAGGACGTGGGCATCGCCTATCTGTCGATCGCCGAAGCCGATTGGGACAACGCCCCGGCGATGCCGTTGACGTTTCGTCAGGCCGTGCGCGCAACCTTCAGCGGCGCGATCATTTACGCCGGGCGCTATACCGCCGAATCCGGGGTGCAACTGCTCGACTCCGGGCTGGCGGATCTGATCGCTTTCGGCCGCCCGTTCATGGCCAACCCCGACCTGCCGGCGCGGATTGCCAATGACTGGCCGTTGAACGCGCTGAACCCGGCGACGGTGTATGGCGGCAACGCCGAGGGCTATGTGGATTACCCCGTTTATCCCGGCTAACCCTTTCCACGCGGCGTCAAGCGCTCCCGCAACAGCGGGAGCGTTCATCCGAGTCGCAGTGAAAGCCCTTGTGGGAGCGAGCCTGCTCGCGAAAGCGGCGTGTCAGTCAGCCAAAATGTTGAATGTGACGACGCCTTCGCGAGCAGGCTCGCTCCCGCAGGGGAGATCTGAGTATTCAGGCTGGTGAGATACGATTCGCCAATACCCGGAATCACGCAATTCACCGCACAAAAACCTATACACAGACTACAATCTGTACAACTATCTGGACTTAGCACTTAAACGTCCACGCGGCAGCCTGCTGCCCTTACGCTGAATTCGTGAAATGAACAAAACCCGTCGGCTGTGCCTGGTATTGGGTGACCAGTTATCGTTTGATCTGGCGTCATTGGCCGGTCTGGATAGCGAACACGACCGTGTGCTGATGGTCGAGGTTATGGAAGAAGCCACCCATGTCGCCCATCACCCGCAGAAGATCGCGCTGATTTTCAGTGCCATGCGTCACTTTGCTCAGGCGCTGGAGAAACAGGGCATCCAGGTGCATTACGTGGCCCTCGACGACCCGCAGAACAGCGGTTCGGTGCCCGGCGAGCTGAAGCGCTGGCAGACTTTGTTGCAGGCCAGCGAGTTGCACGTGACGGAGTGCGGAGACTGGCGTCTGGAGCAATCGCTCAAAGCGTGTGGTGTGCCGATCAACTGGCACGCGGACGGCCGCTTCCTGTGCAGCCGCGATGAGTTTCGCGCTTGGGCCGCAGGCAAAAAACAGTTGCGCATGGAGTTCTTCTACCGCGAGATGCGCCGCAAAAGTCGCCTGTTGCTCAACGGTGACGGCACGCCGGTCGGCGGCGCGTGGAACTTTGACGCCGAGAATCGCAAAGCTTTGCCGAAAACCGTCAAGGCACCCTACCCGGCCGGTTTTGCCAACGATGCAATCACCGTCGAAGTCCTCGCCTTGGTAAAACACCGTTTCGCCAGTCATTACGGCAGTCTGGAGGACTTCAACTATCCGGTGACGCACGCCGATGCCCAGGCGCTCTGGGCGTACTTTCTCGACTACGCCCTGGCCGGCTTCGGCGACTATCAGGACGCCATGGCCAGCGACGAGCCGTTTCTGTTCCATGCGCGCATCAGCGCGGCGCTGAACATTGGCTTGCTCGACCTGCGCCAGCTCTGCGCTGATGTGGAGTCGGCCTATTGGTCCGGCAGCATCGCGCTGAATGCGGCCGAAGGTTTCATCCGCCAACTGATCGGCTGGCGCGAATATGTCCGAGGCGTTTACTGGCTGCACATGCCCGAGTACGCCGAAGGCAATGCATTTGCCAACCAGCGGCCATTGCCGGAGTTCTACTGGACCGCTGCAACCAAAATGAATTGCATGCGCCAGGCCATCGGCCAAAGCCTCAAACACGCCTACGCCCATCACATCCAGCGCCTGATGGTCACTGGCAATTTCGCCCTGCTCGCCGGCATCGCGCCGAAGCAGATCTGTGAATGGTATCTGGCGATTTACATGGACGCGTTCGATTGGGTCGAACTGCCTAACACCCTCGGCATGGTCATGCACGCCGATGGCGGTTACCTCGGTTCCAAGCCTTATTGCGCCAGCGGCCAGTACATCAACCGGATGTCCGACTACTGTCGCGACTGTGCTTACTCGGTGCGCGAAACCACGGCCGACAACGCCTGCCCGTTCAACGCCCTGTACTGGCATTTCCTGATGCGCCACGCCGACCTTCTACGGGGCAATCAGCGCATGGCGATGATGTACAAAAATCTCGACCGCATGCCGCCAGCCAAACAACAGGCACTGTGGCAACGCGGCCAACAGTTGCTCGACACGCTGGATAACGGCGACTCGTTATGAAAACGCACGCGCCCGTGCCCCGCGTGCAACTTAAACAGGGCGCCCCGGGTCAATGGCTCACAAAGCTTACGAAGCAACCTGGGTGTTCGCTTGAAACACGCCTATTGAACGCAGACCAATAATCAAGGCATGAGGGGTGGATATCCTGAAACAGCTTACTCGCGAGGAGCTTGAGTCCGAGGTCACGCGCCTGCGCCTGGCCGTCAAAGCGACCTGCGACGCCGTCTGGGACTGGGATCTGACAACCCATCAGATTGTCTGGAACGACGCGTTGGAACAGGCGTACGGCTACGCTCCCAGCGCCATCGAACCGACGTGTGACTGGCGCTTTGCGCAGATCCACCAGCAGGATCGCGCGCGGGTAGAGACTTCGATTCGGGCGGCGATGGCGGGCACAGGCACCACCTGGAGTGCCGAGTACCGCTTCCGCTGTCAGGACGGATCCTACGCCGAGGTGCTCGACCGCGGGCATCTGATCCGCAATGCCGACGGCAAAGCCGAACGCATGGTCGGGGCCATGCTCGACCTGACCCGTTCGCGCAGTGCCGAAACCGCACTGCGCAAAAGTGAAGAGCGCTTCAGCACCATTCTGGAAACCATCGAAGCCGCCTTCGCCATCGTCAAAGTCAAATTCGACGCCGACGACTACCCCATCGATTACTGCTTCGTTGAAGCCAACCCGGCGTTCGAGCGTCAGGCCGGGGTCAACCTGCGGGGCAAGTGGGTCACCGAGTTTGCGCCCAACCTGGAGAAATTCTGGTTCGAGACCTACGGCCACGTCGCCAAGACCGGCGAGCCGGCCAACTTCGAGAACTACGCCAACACCTTCGAACGCTGGTTCGACGTACGCGCCGTCCGTGTCGGTGACCCGGCCGATCGGCAGATTGCGATCTTCTTCAGCGACGTCACCGAGCGCCGCGACGCGCAGGAACGCTTGCGCGTCAGCGAGGCGATTGCTCGGGAAAACGTCGAACGGGTCCAACTCGCCTTGGCCGCCGGCGCCATTATCGGCACTTGGCACTGGCACTTGCCCACCGATCGTTTCTACGTCGACGAAGCTTTCGCCCGGGTCTTCAACCTTGACCCGGCACTGGGCCGTGACGGTCTGAGCCTGGAGCAAGTGGTAGTCACCGTGCACCCCGATGACCGCGAGGGGCTGACAGTGGCAATCAATGACGCCCTTGCCCGCGGTGGCGCCTATTCGCACCAGTACCGAGTGCGCGGCGGGGATGGCAAATACACCTGGATCGAAGCCAACGGACGCGTCGAATGCGCCGAGGACGGCACGCCTTTACGCTTTCCCGGCGTGCTGATCGATGTCGAAGACCGGCGCAATGTCGAAGACGAACGCGACCGGGTCACCGCCGCTTTAAAAGCGCTCAACGACACACTGGAACAACGGGTCTCGGCGCGCACCGCAGAACTGATGCAGGCCGAAGAGAAGTTGCGCCAATCGCAGAAAATGGAAGCCGTCGGGCAACTCACCGGCGGTCTGGCCCATGACTTCAACAACCTGCTGGCGGGGATCTGTGCCTCTCTGGAGCTGATGGAAAAACGCATCGCCCAAGGTCGTCTGAAGGACATCGACAAATACATGCTGATCGCCCAGGACGCCGCCAAACGCGCGACCGCCCTGACCCATCGCCTGCTGGCGTTCTCCCGCCGGCAGACCCTCGATCCTCGGCCGACTGAAGTCAACGCGCTGATTGCCGGCATGACCGAACTGATCCAGCGCACCGTCGGCCCGAGCATTCGCCTGAAAACGGTCGTTGGCGCCGATCTGTGGCCGGCGCTGGTCGATGCCAGCCAACTGGAAAACGCTTTGCTCAACCTGTGCATCAACGCCCGTGATGCGATGCCCGATGGCGGCAGCATCACCGTCGAAACCGCCAATCGAACCTTGGATGCTGAATCAGCGCGCATACGGGAGATGCCCGAAGGGCAATACCTGTGCCTGTCGGTTGCAGACACCGGTACCGGTATGAGTGCGGAGGTCATGGCCAAGGCCTTCGACCCGTTTTTCACCACCAAACCACTGGGCCAGGGCACCGGGCTGGGGCTGTCGATGATCTACGGTTTCACCAAGCAATCCGGCGGGCAGGTGCGGGTGCAGTCGACCGTGGGGCAAGGCACCATCATCTGCATTTACCTGCCGCGCTACCGCGGCGAAACGCAGCGCAATCACGATGACACGCAAAACTCGGCAACCCTGCCGGCAAAGGCCGGTGAGACCATCCTGATTGTCGACGACGAACCCACCGTTCGAACGCTGCTCAAAGACGTGCTGAACGACCTCGGCTACAACCTGCTCGAAGCGGCCGACAGCGTTGAGGGACTGGAAGTATTGCGTTCCAGCGCGCACATCGATTTGCTCATCACCGATGTCGGCTTGCCGGGCGGCATGAACGGCCGGCAGATGGCCGATGCGGGCCGGGAAATCAGGCCGAGGCTGAAGACTTTGTTCATCACTGGGTACGCGGAAAATTCAGTGATCGGCAACGGTCAGCTCGGCCCGGGCATGCAGGTACTGACCAAACCGTTTGCCGTCGACACGCTGGTGTCACGAGTCGGTGGCCTGCTGTCCATCGACGTTGAGTGAGGGTTGCGCAGCGGATGTCATGAACCTGTTGCGCCCTGCCGTTTTCGCTTGATACAGCGCTTGGTCGGCGCACTCGATCAGAGCGCTCACCGGCTCCAGGTGCGGACCGTGCGCAACGGCGATGCCGATGCTCAGGCTCACACGAGCCACCGGACTGGTGGGGTGGGCAATGTTGGCTTGCTGCAGGCGCTCGATAATCAACTGCGCCACCACCGCAGCGCCGCCCATATCGGTGTCGGGCATGATCACGGCGAACTCTTCGCCGCCGTAGCGCGCCACCAGGTCCGACGGTCGCCGCACACACTCATCCAGCACGCTACCGACGGTTTGCAGACAAGCGTCGCCGGCAACATGCCCGAAGGCATCATTGAAGCGCTTGAAATAGTCGATATCGATCATCAGCAAGGCAAGTGACGAACCGTCGCGCTTTGCCCGACGCGCCTCTGTGGCCAGGGTCTGGTCGAAGCAGCGCCGATTCGCCAGCCCGGTCAGCGCATCCTTCATGGCCAACAACTCGAGTTGCCGATTGGAGCCGAGCAACTGCTGCTGAGCGATGCGCAGTTCGCCTTCCACCTGGGTCCGGCGCCGAATATCGAGGATCAAGAACCAGCCGATCAGACCGGTGAGCCCCAACAGCCCCGCCACCACCACCGCCGACAGCAGTGCCTCGGTTCGCCACGCCTTGAGCGCTTCACGCTTGCCGATGGCGACCGTGGTGATCAGTGGCAACTTCTCACTTTTGCGGAAGGCGTAGAGGCGTTCGACGCCATCCAGGCTGGAGGTATAAGACGCGGTGCCGACCGATTGATCGACCAGGTACTTGGCGTAGATCGGCGACTTGGAAAAGTTGCGGCCCATGTCCTGCTCGCGGAAGGGATAGCGCACCAGCAACGTGCCGTCGGTATAGGACAAACCGATGGCACCGTCCTGGCCGATGTCGAGTTTGCCGAACAGGCGCAGAAAGTTTTCCACGCCCAGCGTCACGGCCACAACCCCGGCGAACTCGCCGCGATCATCATTGAAACGGCGGCTGACGGTGATCACCCACTCCTGATTGGAACGGCTGCGGATCGGTGGCCCGATAAAGGGTTCGCGGCTCGGATCGGCGCGATGATGAATGAAATAGGCTCGATCAATACTGCTGGCACCGACCGGAATCGGCCGGTTCGACGACATCAGCCAATGACCATCTCGGTCATAGATGGTGATACCGCTCATTTGTGGCATCAACGGTTGCTGGCGGTTGATCAGCGCACTCAGGCGCTGGATCTGCGTGGGGCCACTGCCTTCGGTTTCCAGGCGTTCGACCAGCCCGAGCAACAGCAGCGAACTTTGCCGGACAATGCCTTCGGAATAGGTCTCGAGTGCCTGGGTCAGGTTCAACCCGTGCACGTTGACTTCCTCCAGCGCGCGATCGCGCGAAGACAGCACTTTCCAGATGGTCAGCGACGCCAGGGAGCAGCCGATGACCAGCAGCAAGAGGATGACGAGGTGGGTATCACGCTTCACGAAAGTACCTAATGGAAAGTCCGGTTTCCGGTTCCGGCCGTTACTGATTCAAGGCAATAACAGCGGTCGTATGTCCTCGACCGGCGCAAGGATACAAGTAGCGCGTCGAACGTGCAGCAACCGTATGACGGAACGTCGTTTTCAGCCCCTTGACGTTGTTTCGCAACGACACAGCCGTGGCCTGCAACTTATATTCACGGGCGCAGGTCATTAGGCTTGCTGAGGTTGAATCCATCCGCAAACCTCGAACATTGAAGACACCGCCGTGGCCGCTGACCTCGATCGCCGCAACAACCTGTCCCTGGACAGCCTGAACTTTTTCCTCGCCGACGTGCGCGACGGCCTCGGCCCCTATCTGGCCATCTATCTTTTGGCGGTGCATCACTGGGAGCCGGCCAGCATTGGTCTGGTGATGACCATCGCCGGGGTCGCCGCGCTGATTACCCAGACACCCGCCGGTGCCTGGGTCGACAACAGCCGGCGCAAACGTGCGTTGATTGCGATCGCCGCGCTGGTGGTGACCGGAAGCTGCCTGGTGCTGCCGTTCGTGACGTCGTTCACTTGGGTGGCGCTGACGCAAACCTTGAGCGCAATGGCCGCCTCGATATTCGCCCCGGCCATTTGTGCGATTACCCTGGGCATGACCGGGCCACGGGCGTTCACTCGGCGAACCGGGCGCAACGAAACCTTCAATCATGCCGGCAATGCCTGCGCCGCACTGCTGGCCGGTATATTTGCCTACCTGTTCGGCCCGGTCGCAGTGTTCTATCTGATGGCGGCCATGGCTTTGGCCAGTGTCATTGCCATCACCTGCGTTTCGCCAGCAGCCATCGACCATGATCTGGCGCGCGGACTGGATCCAGCCGACGCCTGCCACCGCCAGCCTTCCGGTTTGTCGGTGCTGCTG
Source organism: Pseudomonas sp. Irchel s3a12 (assembly GCF_900187485.1). Taxonomy (NCBI): domain Bacteria; kingdom Pseudomonadati; phylum Pseudomonadota; class Gammaproteobacteria; order Pseudomonadales; family Pseudomonadaceae; genus Pseudomonas; species Pseudomonas sp. Irchel s3a12. The sequence continues at coordinate 3,851 of NZ_FYDN01000025.1, read as the reverse complement.
AGCAACCGGCCGCTGTTGCTGTTCGCCATTTGCTGTGCGCTGTTCCACCTCGCCAATGCGGCGATGTTGCCGTTGGTGAGTCAAAAACTCGCGCAAGCCAATTTGCAGATGGCCACCCCGCTGACCTCGGCCTGCATCGTCGCGGCGCAACTGGTGATGGTGCCGGCGGCATTACTGGTCGGGGCGAAAGCCGATCTATGGGGACGCAAGCCGCTGCTGCTGGCCGGATTCCTGATCCTGCCCTTGCGCGGCGTGCTTTATACGCTGTCGGACGACGCCTATTGGCTGGTCGCGGTGCAACTGCTCGACGGCGTCGGCGCCGGTCTGTTCGGCGCCTTGTTTCCGATCATGGTCAAAGACCTCACCCAGGGCACCGGCCACTTCAACGTCAGCCTCGGCGCACTGACCACGGTGTTCGGGCTGGGCGCGGCGCTGAGCAACGGCCTCGCCGGACTCGTCGTGCAAGAGGCCGGTTACAGCGCGGCGTTTCTGACCCTGGCCGCTATTGCGGCGGTGGCGGTTGTGTTGCTCGCGATCGGTGTTCCGGAAACTCAGCGCAGTGGCGGGCGGGCTGAGACCGGGGTGGTCGAGGCCAGCGCTGAATCCTCAGCGTAATCCATATCGCGTCCCTGCCCTCTCATCGCCGCCAAATCGTGTTTGCGCGGCATTAAAAATCCAGGACTCAGTGGATCAGGCAAGCAATCCAGAGGAATGCACTTCGGCGCCGAGGCGCTGATCGAGAGAATGTTCGTGCACAGGCTCAGACGAATAAACCCTCAATCGCAAGGACATTCCAGTGAAAGGTTTTTGCTTGGCCTTCGGGCTGCTCTTCAGTACTTTTTCAGCCATGGGAGCCGATATGTCGAACGGCGCAGACAACTTCTACACCAGCGATAAAGTGACCGTGGAAAAGGTCACCTTCAAGAACCAGTACGGAATGAAGGTCGCAGGCAATCTGTTCAGCCTGAAGAACCTTGACCCACAGTCAAAAAATGCCGCGATCATCGTCGGCCACCCGATGGGCGCAGTGAAAGAGCAAAGCGCCAATCTCTACGCGACCAAAATGGCGGAACAGGGTTTCGTCACGCTGTCGTTCGACTTGTCCTTCTGGGGCGAAAGCGAAGGCCTGCCACGCCAGTCGGTTGCGCCGGACATTTATGCCGAAGACTTCAGCGCGGCGGTGGACTTTCTCGGCACTCGCCCACTGGTCGATCGCGAGCGTATCGGCGTTATCGGTATTTGCGGCAGCGGCAGCTTCGCCATCAGTGCCGCCAAGATCGACCCACGTTTGAAGGCGATTGCCACCGTCAGCATGTACGACATGGGTGCTGCCAACCGCAACGGCCTCAAACATTCGCTCACGCCAGCGCAACGCCAATCGATCATTGAACAGGCGGCGCAGCAGCGTGACGCGCAGTCCTGGGGCGGCCCGGTGCGCTACACCGGCGGCACACCGCTCAAGCTCACTGGCAATGCCGTGGGTGACGAGTTCTACGATTTCTACCGTACCCCGCGTGGCCAGGTCACTCCGGCCGGTGCTTCGCCGCAGACCACCACCATGCCGACGCTGATCAGCAATGTGAAGTTCATGAACTTCTACCCGTTCAATGACATCGAGAGCATCTCCCCGCGCCCGCTGCTGTTCATCGCCGGTGCTCAGGCGCACTCCCGCGAGTTCAGTGAAGACGCGTACCAGCGCGCGGCCGAACCCAAAGAGCTGCTGATCATTCCAGGGGCCGGCCATGTCGACTTGTACGACCGGGTCAACCTGATTCCCTTCGCCAAATTGACCACGTTTTTCAGCCAAAACCTGAAGTAACGCCATCGTAGCGCTGCCAGCGCTTTAAAGCGCAGACACGACAAAGCCTGCTTTTCAGGGCAGGCTTTTCGTTTGCAGCACGTCAGCTTACTTCTGCTGAGCCGTCAACGCCGAATAGCTGTTCATCAGGTTGCGGTAGTTGGGGATGCGCTGCGACAGCAGATTGCCCAACCCTTCAATGTCGTTGCGCCAGTCGCGGTGCAGCTCACACGCCACCGAAAACCAGTTCATCATCTGTGCGCCGGCCTGAGTCATGCGACTCCATGCAGCCTGTTGCACTGTGGTGTTGAAAGTGCCGGAAGCGTCGGTCACCACAAACACCTCAAACCCTTCTGCCAGCGCCGACAAGGTCGGGAACGCTACGCACACATCCGTCACCACACCGGCAATGATGATCTGCTTGCGGCCAGTGGCTTTGATCGCCTTGACGAAGTCTTCGTTGTCCCAGGCGTTGATCTGGCCTGGACGAGCGATGTACGGCGCGTCCGGGAACATCTCTTTCAGCTCTGGCACCAGCGGGCCGTTCGGGCCTTGTTCAAAACTGGTGGTGAGGATGGTCGGCAGCTCAAAGAACTTGGCCAGATCCGCCAGGGCCAGCACATTGTTCTTGAACTCGTTCGGCGAGAAGTCCTGCACCAGCGAAATCAGGCCGGTCTGGTGGTCGACCAGCAGCACGATAGCGTCGTCTTTGTTCAGGCGGTTGTAGGTTGGAGTGGTCATGGTGTGCGTCCCTTTTCAATGTTGGAAAGTTGTTGTTGCGTTCAAGTTGTGTACAGGTTACTGACGCATCGGAAAGGGATAAATCGGTTGAAATGGGTTTCACCGTCAACCTGAACAGGACAATTCAACGACGGTGTTCTCTTCGTTCCCACGTTGAAGCCAGCAAATTCAGGGTTATTAGCTAATAACACCTTCATTAAACCGTCGCTCAAACGTTGTACTAGGATAGGATCCAAGTCTGCGGTTTTTCGTCGACCAAGGAGATCGTCGACAGGGCTGCAGACGTTTTTGAATTAACGCCTCTCAGGGATGACACGCATATGAATTCACACTTGTTCCCCCACATCGGCAAGGTCATCGCCAGCACCGGCAGCCGGCACTTTCCGCGCATGCTGCATGACCTGATCCTGACGCAACTGGCGGTCGACGCCACGCATATCCGGCAGGTGCGTGTCGAACCAGTGGGCCGCGCGTCGAGCCGCAGTGAGCCGGAGCCGCTGAAAGAGCCGGCCCTGCTCGCCGAAACGGTGTTTTCCGAACACAGTGCGGCGGCTCACCATTTACAGAATCCGCCGGCCGCGACCAGTGCGGACGCCTCGCAACTGCACCTGACCCGGCGCAAGGACGGCTATCGCTACGTGATTTCGGTGTACCGCAACGGCGAGTCGCAACGCTTTTCCGCGCAGGAGCGCAGCCTGTTGCAGGACATCTCCCCGGTGCTGCTGCCGATGGTGGAAAAACACATCAACGCCCTGCAACCGGCCACCCCTGATCCACAAATTCCGTCCGAAGCAGCCGAAGGCAGCGGCCTGGAAACCTTGCGCCTGCGCTTTGACGAGCGCTTGGAGCAACTGGGGCTGAGCCTGTCCAACCGCGAAACTGAAGTCTGCGTCGGCCTGCTCGCCGGTCGCACGGCGCCGGAACTGGCGGAGCAATTGGCGTTGAAGGTCAACACCGTGGAGAGTTATCTGAAACGCGCGGCGATCAAGTTGGGCATCAGCGGGCGGCATTCGTTGATGCGCTGGATGTATTCGCCGTTGGAGACGTTGGCGTCGAGTGCGGCTTGATACACCGGGATTAGCGAAGGCTTGGCTTTTTTGGTGGTGTCAGTGAGATTCCCCCCTCACCTGATCTGGCTTAATGATTCTGGACACCCCTAAAGGGCGTTAATCTACGCCCAACGACGAGGTGTGATTTGACCAGACGATATTTTTCGACAGATTTCAAACGGGATGCGGCTTGCCTGGTTTTGGATAAAGACTATTCGGTGAGTGAAGCCTGCGAAGCAATGGGCGTGGGCCCTACAGCTCTG
>NZ_FYDN01000026.1:0-19389 GCF_900187485.1 Pseudomonas sp. Irchel s3a12 | reverse complement strand
AGCAGGCTCGCTCCTACAATTGAACAGAGTACATCTGGCAGAGATTGGTCGGCTGTCAGGCCGCCTTCGCGAGCAGGCTCACTCCTACAATTGAACAGAGTACATCTGGCAGAGATTGGTCGGCTGTCAGACCGCCTTCGCGAGCAGGCTCGCTCCTACAATTGAACAGAGTACATCTGGCAGAGATTGGTCGGCTTCAGGCCGCCTTCGCAAGCAGGCTCGCTCCTACAATTGAACAGAGTACATCTGGCAGAGATTGGTCGGCTGTCAGGCCGCCTTCGCGAGCAGGCTCGCTCCCACAGAACAGCCAAAGCAAAACAGCACAAATCGCGCATCGCTTGTGCTTCTCACCACTCAACAGGATGAGCGTTAGCTCGGCTGCAGCTCTTGATCTTGCCGTGCTGGCCCCTTCGGCAGGCTGAGTGGAGGGATTGATCCGGGGGTGGGAGCGCAGCGACCGTTTGGCGAAGCCAAACACAGCGAGAGGAGGTGCAGCGAAGCAAACCGTAGGCGCTGCCCCCGGATCGATCCCGGAGCGAAGGAACCCCGAGCTTTAGCGAGTGGGCCGAACGCCGGGGCCCAGCGTTTTGGTTACTTTTGGGCGTCTGCAAAAGTGACCCGCTGTAAGAGCGGAACCGCCAGCCGCAGCACCCAAAGAAACGGATATACACCCACCCCCCAAGAGCATGGTCGGCCCAAAGGCCGCCAAGCCTAAAAGCCCTAAGCCAAATCAGGATCCCGAAAAGAACGCAAAGTGTTGCTCTCCAACTCATACCGCAATTCTTCAATCAAAGCCTCAACCGACTCCGGCGTCCGTAGCGCATCAAGCTTCAACCCACTGATCACCAGATCCACCTGCCCCGACACCGGGTGATAAAGCTTCACCGTCAGCGAATGATCGCCATCCACCAGACACTCACACGCCAGCGGCGAAAAACTGCGTTCAAGCTGCGTGCGCAACTGCGCAAGATTCATCATCAGACTGTTCCTATAACGACTGCGAAGGGCCGCGATCCCGAGCCAGAAAAAACTCGTATCGCACCCCGCCAGACTAAGAACAGCCGTCGACCGCCAACACCTCAATATGCACCTGATGAACTAGTGCATTTGCACCTCAGCGCTGGCCCTTGGCGCCCCACTCCCCGGAAAACAATCCACGCTCGCGCGCCCAGACAATCGCCTCGCTGCGACTGTGCACATCGAGCTTGGAATACACCGTGGCGACATGATTACGCACCGTGTTCGGCGCCAGTTTCAGCCGCGCCGCGATCTCCTTGTCCGCCAGCCCTTCGCAGATCAACCCCAGCACATCGCGCTCACGCGCCGTCAGATCGGTGAACGAAACGCTAGGCAGTTGCGGCGAGTTGACCTTTTTCACATTGGCCAGTTTCTCGATCAACGTACGACTGAACCAGGAAGCATCTTTCATCACCTCCTCAATCGCCGCCACCAACTCAAGCTCGGTACGCTTGCGCTCGGTAATGTCCATCAGCACCAGCAAATAGCACGGTGTGTCCTGAATATTCACGGTGTCAGCGGACAGCGCGCACTCGAGCAGATCCGCATCTTTCTTGCGCACCCGCACATCCACCCGATCCACCCGCCCGTTTTTCGCCAGCGCCGCCAGCAACCGCGTGCGCGCGCCGCTGTCATCGATAAAGTCCAGCTGCGGCACGGTTTTGCCGAGCACGTCGTCGCTGTCATAAGCCAGGGTTTCGAGGAACGCCTGATTGACGTCGATCACCTGCTGTTCGTCGGCACTGCAAATCAGGATCGGCACCGGCGTCAGGCGAAACGCCTTGGCAAAACGCTCCTCACTCTGACGCAGCGCCACCTCGGCCTTGTGCCGCAGCTCCATGTCGACAAAGGAGAACAGCATGCAATCCTCATCGTTGAGCGTAAGCGGCTGGCCGGCCACGATCACCTGCTTGCTGCTGCCATCGGGCAGGCGCAGCTCGGCTTGCATCTGCGGGATGGTCGCAACGTCGCGCAGGCGCTGAATAGCCAGGTCGCGGTGTTCGGCCTGCTCGAAAATGTCGATTTCATAAGAGGTCGTGCCAATCACCTGCTCACGGGTGTACCCGGTCATTTCCAGAAACCCCGGATTGACCTTGATGTAACGCAGATCACTGAGCCGGCAGATCACCGCCGGTGCCGGGTTGGCATTAAACGTCCTTTCGAAGCGCTGCTCGGCGTTGGCCCAATCGGTGACATCGCTCATGATCAGCACCAGCGACTCGGGCTGCCCTTCGCGGTCCGTGAGAATCATGCTGCGTACGCTGTGCACCCAGATGCGTTCCGGGTCGTCGCTCGGCGACACTTCGATCAGTACGTCATTGAAACTCTCACAGCGCGCTACTCGGCTGATCGGGTAGTTTTCGGCGGTGATCGAGTGATTATTGCGATAGCGCAGGTTGAATTTCTTGGCGTATTCGTCGGCATTGTGGCCCAGATCGGTGATCCGCTTGACACCGTGCATGGCCAGCGCGGCTTCGTTGGCCCAGAGAATGCTCTGATCCAGCTCCAACAGGATCACCCCGTCGGACAGCCCGGCGATGATCTGCTGCAACTGGCGGCGGTTGGTTTCGGTGGTCAGGACTTCCTGGCTCATTGGATCTCCACAAGTGATACGCCCATGTGAAGAGTACGACCGCAGCCACCTCTGATCGTGCCGAGCATAAATGTTCGCAACGGCACAAATCCCTTTGTAGGCCTTCGCCTGCTCGCGATAGCGGTGTGTCAGCCAGCAGATCCGTTGAATGACACATCACTATCGCGAGCAGGCGAAGGCCTACAGGGGATTGGATTTCAGTTCGAATTTTGCGTCTTGAGTTCCCGGAGGGTGTCGAGAAACAGCTTGAGCACCGGCGAAGCATCATCCGCCCGATAAGTGGCATACAGCGGCACCTCCGGCAACGCCGGGGTCAGGCGCCGGAACACCAACCCCGCCGGGGCCAGTTGCTCAATGGACGCCGGCAACAGCGCCACGCCAAACCCGGCGCGCACCAGACTCAGCAAGGTCTGCACCTCGATCACTTGTTGACGAATCTGCGGCGTGAACCCGGCCTGAATGCAGCACTGAAACAGAAAATGAGCGAACCGCGACTGTTTCAATTCCAGTGCCACAAACGGCTCCTGCGCCAGATCCGCCGGCGCCAGCACCTCGCGGCCAGCCAGCGGATGATCCGCCGGCATTACCACGTTGATCGGCTCGTAGATCAGCAGTTCATTGCGCAACTGCGGATCGTCATAGCCGACGCGAAACACACAAGCGTCGATGCGTTTCTCCTTCAACGCCTTGACCTGCGCCGCCGGGGTCATTTCATGCAAACGCCAGTTGACCTGCGGATAACGCTCGCGAAACAGGTGCAAGGCCTTGGGCAGCACGCCGACCATCACCGAACTGATCATGCCGATTTCCAGCTCACCAAGTTGTCCGCGCCCGGTCTGCCGCGTCAGGTCCAGCGCCCGCTCAAGCTGTTCGAACACCAGCGGCGCCTGCTCCTTGAGCATCTGCCCCGCCGCCGTGAGTTCGACCCGATGATGGCTGCGCTCGAACAGCGGCGTACCGAGTTCTTCCTCCAGCAAACGAATCTGCTGGCTCAGCGGCGGCTGGCAGATATGCAGGCGCTCGGCGGCGCGACCGAAGTGCAGCTCATCGGCCAACGTCATGAAATACCGCAGCAGACGCAAGTCCATGGCGGCTTACCCCAGACTCAGCGGCGTCGAACGCTGGCGTACGCCGGTCAGCGCGAACAAGGCATTGGCGATGGCCGGCACTACCGAAGGGCTGCCCAACTCGCCGACGCCACCGGGTTTACTCGGCTCGCCATTCAACACGACGATGTCGGTGGCCGGCATGTCGGACATGCGCATCACCCGGTAATCGTGAAAATTGCTCTGCACCACCCGGCCCTGTTTGATGTCGAGCCGATCGAACAACGCATGGCCAAGTCCCCACATCAGACCGCCGTAGATCTGCTCCTCGACACCGCCCGGCGAAACCGCCAGACCGCAATCGACCACACAGGTGAGCTTCTCGACCTGGGCCTTGCCATCAACCGTTGCCAGTCGCGCAACCACCGCAATAAAACTGGTGTAACCCTGATTGGTCGCGATCCCCAGCGCCGTGTCCGGCGGCAACGGTTTGCCCCAACCGGCGCGCTCGGCAGCCTGCTTGAGCACGGCCACATGCCGTGGCCGCTCCTGCATATTGGCCAACCGGAATGCCAATGGATCTTCGCCTGCGGCGTGGGCCAGTTCATCCATGAAGCTTTCCACGGCGAACACGTTGGGGATGAAGCTCACTGAGCGATACCAGCCGCTGGGCACGTTGCTTTCGTGCTTGACCCAGTTCAGCTCCAGGTGCGGCGGACGGTAAGCGAAGTCCCACGCGGTGATCGCCTCGGTGGTGCTGTAATCCATATGGTCCGGCCGTTCGAAGTAACCCGGTTCCCACTGCTCCGGCGAGGCCGGCGACACCGCGTGCAGTTGCAGCGCGGTGAGTTTGCCCTGGGCGTCGAGCGCGCCTTTGACTCGATGCAAGGTCGCTGGGTGATTGAACAGCGCGTGCATTTCGTCCTCGCGACTGTTGAGCAGTTTCACCGGCACGCCGGTTTTCTGCGCCAGATACGCGACTTCGAACAACCAGTACTTAGCCTCCCGCGCGCCGAAACTGCCGCCGGAGACCAATTCATGAATGGTCACGTTGGCCTTGTCGATGCCGCACACGGTTTGCGCCGCTTCCAGTGCCGAGGACGGCACCTGCACACCGCCCCAGTAAGTGATCGCTTTGTCCTTGACGTGTGCGGTGATGCAGATCGGTTCCAGCGGGTTTTGCACCTTGTAGGGCATGGTGTAATCGGCTTCGATCAGCTTCGCCGCGCCTGACCATTGCCCGGTGACATCACCCTGGGCCATGGCTTTGACGGTTTGTGCTTGCGGGTCGCCGATGGCCTTGGCTTGCGCGCTGGACAGTTGCTCGCTGTAGAACCCGGCCAACGGCGAATCGCTCCACTTGATCGCCAGCAGATTGCGCCCCTGCTGCGCGGCCCAGAACGTATCCGCCAACACAGCGACGCCTTCCTGATTGCCGCCGAGCACATCAGGGCGCCCCGCAATCGCCAGCACTTTGCGCACGCCCGGCACCTGCAATGCGGCCGCTGAGTCGACGCTGAGCACTGTCGATCCAACCACCGGCGCGCGCTGAATCACGGCGACCAGCATGTCTGGCAGTTGCACGTCGATGCTGTACTTGAATTGCCCGCAGACCTTGGCCGCCGCATCACGTTTGTGGCGCAGTTTGCCAATGTATTTGAACTGCGCCGGATCCTTCAGCTTGACGTTTGTCGGGGCTGGCAGATTCGCCGCAACGCCGACCAGTTCGCCGTAACCGAGGCTTCGTTTGTTCGCAATGTGAACGACCCGACCTTCTTCCGTGGTGCAACTGTCAGGGCTGACTTTCCACTGCTTGGCGGCTGCCGTGATCAGTAGCGCCCGCGCCATGGCACCGGCCATGCGCAGGCGCTCGTATTCCAGGGAAACACTGGTGCTGCCGCCAGTGGAAAAGACCTTCCAGACCGGATGAATGTAGGTCTCGAAGAACGGATCTTCCGGGGTGATGACCTGCACGGTCATCGGATTGACGTCCAGTTCTTCCGCCACGCACGCGGCCAGCGCTGTTTGCGTGCCGGTGCCGGAATCGTGCTTGTGCACCACCAGTTTCACCGTGCCGTCGGGAAAGATGCGCACCCAGGCATTCGGCTCGAATTCACTCGCCGGTGCTGGCGCTTTTGGGTCAGTAGCCGCCATGCCACTCGGCAGATAAAGAGCAATCGCCAGGCCCGAAGCAACCGTCGCCGCTTGCTTGAGAAACACTCGGCGCGGCAATTCTGTGCGACTGTCGTCGATAAGGCTCATCACGCCTCCTTCGGCGCATTCGCCGCGCGTTTGATCGCTTTGTTGATGCGCCCGTAAGTGCCGCAGCGGCAGATATTCCCGGACATCGCATTGCGGATCGAGTCATCGGTCACCGCCGCACCGGTGTTGAGCAACGCGGCGGCGGACATGATCTGCCCGGATTGACAGTAACCGCATTGCGGCACATCTTCGGCGATCCAGGCCAATTGCAACGGGTGGTTTTGCGTCGGTGACAAGCCTTCGATGGTGGTGATGCGGTGGCCCGCGACGGCGGCCGCCGGCAATTGGCAGGAACGCACCGCGACGCCGTCCAGGTGCACGGTGCAGGCACCGCACAGGCCCATGCCGCAACCGAACTTGGTGCCGGTGAGTTTCAGTTGATCACGCAGTACCCATAACAAGGGCATGGAGGAGGACGCTTCATCCAGCTCGCGTCGTTCGCCGTTAACCGTGAATGCAATCATTGTCAGGCTCCAAAAGAGCGGCCCGTCTTTGTGCGGGCCTGGTGACCGATTATTGGAACCCCGGGCAAAACGCGGCCAGCGACGATTTCTGCCAACCGCTGTAAGCAGGACTAACAACATGTACAAGCGATACCCGTCGGTGCAGTCCATGAGCGCGTTTATCCACGCGGCGCGCAGCGGCAGTTTCTCCAGTGCTGCGCGCAAGCTCGACCTCACGCACAGTGCGATCAGTCAGCAGATCCGCGCGCTGGAAGATTTCATCGGCCAGCCGCTGTTCGTGCGTGAAGGTGGCGGCAGCAATCTGACCGACGCCGGGCAGTTGTTTGCCAGTGTGCTGTCGGACGGTCTGGCGCAGATTGATCGGGCGATTTCGTCGGTGAAAAACCGCAGCATGGCGCAACGTTTGACCCTGGATGTCGACAGTGAACTGGCACAGAGCTGGCTCAATCCGCGCCTGCCGCAGCTGCTCGATGAGCTGCCGGATTACGAGGTGACGCTGCTGTCGATGCCGCGCAGTGATCGCAGTACGTTTGAGCGAGTGGATCTGGCGTTGCGTTATGGCTATGGCGATTGGGACGACTGCGAGATGACGCAGATTTGTGGCGATCGGGTGTTGGCGGTGGCTTCGCCCGAATTGCTGGAACGCTATGGTTTGCAGGCGCCGTTGAGTCCCGCGCAGATTCTTCAATTGCCTTTGTTGGGGTATACGCGGCGCTCGTGGATTCCATGGCTGGATGCCGCTGGGATGACACCGACCGAACCGTCGGCGCGGGTGATTTTTGATAATGCGGCGAATTTGATTGCGGCGGCTGAGGCTGGCGTTGGTGCGGGGTTGGTGCGTGGGCTATTGGCTGCCGATGCCTTGCGCAGTGGGCGGTTGGTGGCGTTGAACGAGGCGCAGATTGCCGCGCATTACAATCTTTACGCGGTGTGGCCGCATGGGCAGGCTGAGCGCGTGGCGCCGGTGGTTGAAGTGATCAAGCAGTTGGCTTTGCGTACGCTTGAAATCCAGCCCTCACCCTAGCCCTCCCGAAACGTCGGACCGCCCAGAGGTAGAGGGGACTGATTGGGGGATATTGACGAATTACGCCGACTTGAAAGATCAGCCTTGAATCCATAATCGACTCGATCTTTCAGGTCGATGCATCGCGAAAAACACCTCGGTCGGCCCCCTCTCCCTACGGGCGGTCCGACGTTTCGGGAGGGCTGGGGTGAGGGTAGCTCTTGATCTGCCCATATCGCCCAAGTATCACCACCGCGCCCAATTAATATTGTACGAACCCAACCCCGCCTTCCAATACTCGCCCTCAGCAACCACCCACCCGGGCCGGATGCGAACAGGCGAGGGAATGCGCGTGTCTTGCGCATAGCAACGGCCGATTGCCCGGGACGTGGATGCCGAGAGCCGCAAGGCTCCCTTCCCCGCTATCAGGAGATCGACTGCAATGATCATCGATATCAGCTGCTATCCCACGGATCTCGTGGACCTCGCCTGGAGGCATGACGGTGACCCGTTCACCGGCGAGCGTCTGCTGGAGATGATGGATGGCCCGTACATGGTCAACGGCAAGCCGCGCCGTATCGACAAAGCCTTCATCCAGCCACCGCAGGGCAACACGATTTACACCTGGACCGACGGCGAACTCTCGGGCCGCGAATCCATCGACGCCTACATGGCCTACACCCTGAAAATGGTCCAGACCTACCCGGACCGCTTCATCGGCTGCTTCGTCTACAACCCGCGCTGCGGTGTGGAAAACGGCGTCGAGGCGATCGAGCGCTACGTCAAGGAACACGGCTTCAAGATGGTCCAGATGCAGGCCAACATGCATGCCTACCGGCCTGACCGTGCACTTGACTGGGTGCGCCCATGCTTCGAGAAATGCGCCGAGCTGGGCATTCCGGTCAAGCTGCACACGGGCGACGGGCCGTACAGCATCCCGTCGGAATGGGTGCCGATGATCAAGGAATTTCCCAACGTCAATTTCATCATGGCCCACTTCGGCGTGCAGACCGGCGGCGTCTATGTGTTCGAACCGATGCAATGGGCGATGGAGTTGCCCAACGTCTACTGCGAATCCGGCTGGTGCCTGCAATCGCGGATCGTCGAATTCGCCAAGGTCTTGCCGACGCACAAGATCCTCTTCGGCACCGACACCCCGCCGAACGAACCGGGCATGTGGCTGCGCCTGCTCGAAGTGCTTTGCCACGAGCCGCCGCAAGGCCTGAACCTCGACGAGGACACCCTCGAAGAGTATCTGGGCAACAACACCGCGCGGATGATCGGCCTTGAGCCAACCCCGCCACCGCGTTCCGTTTCCGAAGCAGAGGCGCAACTCAAGCGTCCCGTCACCACTCAACTGGCCAGGAGCTGAACCGATGATCATCGACACCCATCTGCACCCCACCAATCTGGTCGACGAGGCCTGGCGCCACACCGGCGAACCGTTCACCGGTGAGCGCATGCTCAAGTTGATGGACGGCCCGTACATGATCAACGGCAAACCGCGCCGCATCGACATGGGTTTCATCCAGCCGCCACCGGGCAACACCGGTTATCGCGACGGCAACCGCCGGGGCCGCGAGGGCGTGCGCGACTACATGTCCTACGTCGCTGAACTCTGCGTGAAGTACCCAGATCGCTTCATCGGCAACTTCAATTTCAACCCGCGCTGGGGACCGGAAAACGGTGCGGCGGAGCTGGAATTCCACATCAAGGAATACGGCTTCAAGATGCTCAAGCTGCACGCCAACATGCACGGCTATCGCCCGGATCGCGCACTCGACTGGTTGCGCCCGGCGATGAAGGTTTGCGCCAAGTACAACATCGTTGTGCTGATCCACACTGGCGACGGCCCGTACACGATTCCGACGATGTTCTACCCGATCATCCGCGAGTTCCCGATGGTCAATTTCATCATCGGCCACTTCGGCATCCAGACCGGCGGCAACTACTCGTTCGAGGCGTTCTGGATGGCCATGGACACGCCGAACGTGTACTGCGAATCGGGCTGGTGCTTCCAGTCGCGGATCGTCGAATTCGCCAAGGAACTGCCGCGCAACAAGATCGTGTTCGGTACGGATTCGCCGCCGAACGAACCGGGTATGTGGCTGCGCGAACTTGAGGTGTTGTGCTCACCGGCGCCGCAGGGTTTGGGCATCAATGAGGATCATCTCGAGGACTACTTGGGCAACAACATCGCCCGGTTGTGCGGGATCGAACCGACGCCACCGCCCAAGGATCTGGTCGAGGCCGACATACGCCTGACCACCACGTACTTGTAGCCACACACATATCCCACTGTAGGAGTGAGCCTGCTCGCGATAGCGGAGTGTCATTTAGCGGTGATAGTGACTGATACACCGCTATCGCGAGCAGGCTCCCCCCTACAGGGGATCAGTGTTCAACCCAGGCACACAGCGACTTTACAGGCACGAAGATGACCCGGCGTTCGTTCGACCGGCAGGCCAACGGCTGGCCGCGCGATCGCCCTCTCACCCCTGCGTGCCTGCTTTTTACGAGGTGACACCATGACCCGTTCGACGCTCGGCGATTCTCAGGACTTTCACGTGTTCATCGACGCCTATCGCCGTGAGTACCCGGACGATGTGCTGACTGTCACCCCAGCGATTTCCGCCGATCAGGACGTCACCGCCCTGGTCGATGCCCTCGCCGCCCAAGGCCGCGATCCACTGCTGATCTGCGAACACGTCGGCAACCTCGGTGTGCCGGTGGCGACCAATCTGTTTGCATCCCGTACCCGCATTGCCCGGCTGTTCGGCGTCACTGCGGCGCAACTGCACGAAACCTTCCAGACCCGCGCCAACCAGCCCATCGCACCACGCTATGTGGAGAGCGGTCCGATCCTCGATGAGGTCTTCGAAGGCGAAGCGCTGGACCTGGCGCTGCTGCCGATGCTCAAGCATTTCGCCAGCGATCGCGGCCCATACATCACTAACGCAATCATCATCGCCGAAGACCCGCTGACCGGCATCGCCAACATGAGCTATCACCGCTCGATGCGCCACGCCCGCCAAGCGCTAGCGACCAGTCTGCATTCACGCGGGCACCTGTGGCGAATGTTGCAGACCGCTCGCGAGCGTGGCGAAGAGTTGCGCGTGGCAATGGTCGTCGGTGCGCATCCGTTGTTCATGCTCGCCGCTGCTGCGCGCTTGCCTTATGGCGCCGATGAACGTGCCGTCGCTGGCGGGCTGTTCGGCGCGCCGCTGGAACTGGTGAAAACCCCACGCTACGGCATCGGTGTGCCGGCGTATGCCGAGTTTGTTCTGGAAGGCGCGATTGACCCGGCGGCGTATGCCGAGGAAGGTCCGTTCGGTGAATTCAGCGGTTACTCCTCGGATCGTTCGACCAACAACGTGCTGCGCGTGGATACGCTGTTAAAGCGCAAAGACGCTTGGCTGGTCGACGTCATGGGCGGCCGCTACGCCGAACACCTGACCCTTGCCCGCCTGCCGCGCGAAGCGGAAATGAGCGAGAAGCTGAAAGCGCGGTTCCCCGCGGTCACTGCCGTGCATTACCCCAATTCCGGCACGCATTTTCACTGCTACGTCGCGCTGGACCAAAGCCGTGACGGCGAGGCGCGGCAGATCATGCTGGCGCTGCTCGGCTGGGATCCGTACCTGAAAACAGTGATCGCAGTGGACAGCGATATCGACATCAGCGATGACAGCCAGGTGCTGTGGGCACTGGCCACGCACTTCCAGCCGCACCTGGATATTTTCACCATTGATGGTTTGCCGGGCAGTCCGCTCGATCCTTCATCGTCGGTCAATGGCACCACGTCGCGGATGGGCCTGGATGCCACACGCGGTTCGGGTTTTGACGGGATCAAGGCGCAGCTCGATCAGGAAGTTCTGGAGCGCGCGCGGGTTTTGCTCAAAGGTCTGCAATCGTGAACCGGCAACGGCTGGTGGTCGGCATCAGCGGTGCGTCCGGGTTTATCTATGGCGTGCGACTCCTGCAATTGCTCGCCGAGTTGAACATCGAAAGCCACCTGATCGTCAGCCGCGCCGCGCTGCTGACCATGGCCCACGAAACCGACTACAAACTCGCCGACGTCACTGCGCTGGCCAGTCATTACCACCGCGCCGATAACGTCGCCGCCGGGATCGCCAGCGGATCGTTTCGCTGCCTCGGGATGGTGGTTGCGCCGTGCTCGATGAGGACGTTGGCGGAGATTGCCACCGGCACGTCCTCGGGGCTGATCGGTCGTGCCGCTGACGTCACGCTGAAGGAGCGCCGCACGCTGGTGTTGATGGCCCGGGAAACGCCGCTGACCCTCGCCCATTTGCGCAACATGACCGCCGTCACCGAGATGGGCGGGATCATCGCCCCGCCGGTGCCCGCCTTCTACGCCCGCCCGGAGAACCTGGCGCAAATGGTCGACCACAGCCTCGGCCGCGTGCTCGACCTGTTTGGTCTCGATGCGGGCGTTGCCACCCGCTGGCAAGAACACCAAAAACCCTGTGGGAGCGAGCTTGCTCGCGAATGCGATGGATCAGTCGCCATCACTGCTAAATGACACACCGCCTTCGCGAGCAGGCTCGCTCCCACAATGAAGCAGCATCACCCGAATTCAGTGTGCACCGGTCAATCAAAGGAGCCTCACCATGAACACCCCATTCAACGCCCCAACCCGCAACACGAAAATCCCCGTGACCATCCTCACCGGCTTCCTCGGCGCGGGTAAAACCACCCTGCTCAATTACATCCTCAAGGAAAACCACGGCCGCAAGATCGCCGTGATCGAAAACGAGTTCGGCGAAGTCGGTATCGACGGCGACCTCGTCCTCAGCTCCGAGACCGAAGAAATCTACGAGATGGTCAACGGCTGCGTGTGCTGCACTGCCGAGGTTCGTGAGGACCTGGTGCGCATCGTCCGCGAACTGGTGGCGCGGCCGGTGCGCCTCGATCACATCCTCATCGAAACCAGTGGCCTGGCCGATCCGTATCCGGTGGCACAGAGCTTCTTCATCAATGACCCGATCGCCGAAGAAGTCGAACTCGACGCGATCGTAACCATGGTCGACGCCAAACACATCGCTCAGCATCTGGAGGATCTGCAACTCGATGGCGTCGACAATCAGGCGGTGGATCAGATTGTCTGCGCCGACCGGATCGTCATCAACAAGGTCGATCTGGTCAGCAGCGACGAGGTGGACGTTCTGCGCGGCAAGATCCGTGGCTTGAACGCCACAGCGGATCTGGTGACCTCGACCCATGCGCAAATCGACCTGACGAAAATCCTCGGTATCGGCGCATTCGAATGCACGCAGAAGCTCATGGAAATCGGTGCTGAACCTGAGCACCACGACCACCACGACCACCACGATCATCATCACGAAGCGCCCGATCACGAACACGATCCAAGCGTGTCATCGGTGGGCATCGCCGTGGACGGCGAGGTCAATCTGATGGCGTTCCACCGCTGGATCAGCGAACTGCGCTCTTCCCAGGCCGACAACCTGTACCGCATGAAAGGCGTGCTCGCCGTCGCCAACGAAGACCAGCGCTACGTGCTGCAAGGCGTGCACAGCCTGGTGGAATTCCGCGCCTCGACCGCGTGGGGCACGGAGCCCCGCTCGAGCAAGATCGTATTCATCGGCCGCGACCTCGACCGCGCGGCGCTGAACCAGGGCTTCGCCGCCTGCCTAGCAGGCTGAAACAAGGCATCGGAGCCGGTGGATGGCGGCTTCGGGCACATGTGTACGAATGACTGATGCCAGTTTTTTACACAACACAAAACTTGTGGGAGCTGGCTTGCCAGCGATAGCGGACTGTCAGTTTATAAAAATGATGACTGCTAAATCGCCATCGCTGGCAAGCCAGCTCCCACAGGGTTCCACTGTGTTCTTGAGCTGATCGGCATCAGACGAATACCCCTCTCTACCGCATAAAAACAGCCAGAGGTGTTTCCCCATGTCGTCAGCCCCATCTCCAACGCAATCCGCCGCCACCGTGCATCCCGTGGACCGCATTTTACCGGTGCGACAGATGCTCACCCTCGGCCTGCAACACATGGCCGTGTCGTACATCGGCGCCATTGCCGTGCCGTTGATTGTCGCCAGTGCCTTGAAAATGTCCCATGCCGACACGGTGGTGCTGATCAGCACCACGCTGTTCTGTTCAGGCATCGCCACCCTGTTGCAAACCGTCGGTTTCTGGAAATTCGGCGTGCGCCTGCCAATTCTGCAAGGCGTGGCGTTCAGTAGCGTCGGCCCCGTGATCGCCATCGGCAGCAACCCGGAGGTGGGCTTTGCCGGGGTCTGCGGGGCGGTGATCGGCGCGGGGATTTTCACCATGCTGATAGCGCCGTTCGTGGGTCGATTGCGGCGATTTTTTCCGCCGGTGGTGACCGGTTGCATCGTCACCGTGATCGGCTTGCAGCTGTTCCCGATTGCCTATGAATGGGTCGGAGGTGGGCGCAACGCGAGCAACTTCGGCGCCCCGGCGTTTCTCGGTGTGGCGGTGGTGGTGTTGCTGACGATTCTGCTGGTCAACCGCTACGGCAGCCCGCTACTGCGCAACATGGCGGTGTTGATCGGCATGCTGATCGGTGCAGGCCTCGCGTATGGCCTCGGCATGGGCAGCTTTCACAGCGTCGAAGAGGCGCCGTGGCTAACCGTTCCCTATCCGTTCTATTTCGGTCTGCCGACTTTCAGCCTGATCCCCATCGCGACCATGGTGGTGGTGATGATCGTGCAGATGGTCGAGTCGATGGGGCTGTTCGTGGCCATCGGCGACATCGTCGAAAAACCGGTGGAAGACAAACAGGTCATCAATGGCCTGCGCGCCAACGGCCTGGCCAGCACCATCGCCGGGATGTTCGCCGCGTTTCCGTTTATCGCCTTCATGGAAAACGTCGGCCTGGTGATCCTCACCGGCGTGCGCAGCCGTTGGGTGGTCGCGGTCAGCGGTTTGCTGATGTGCTCGATTGCCTTGGTGCCAAAGGCCGGCGCGATCATCGCCTCGATGCCGACCGCTGCCCTCGGTGGCGCTGGCATCGCCATGTTCGGCGTGGTCGCAGCGGCAGGCATTCAGACCCTCGCCAAAGTCGACTACGAGCGCAATCGCTACAACGTGCTGATCGTCGGTTTCACCATCGCCGCCGCGCTGGTACCGGTGCTCGCGCCAACCCTGTTCAAACAACTTCCCGAGTGGTCGCAGCCGTTCCTGCACAGCAGCGTGGTCATCGCCTGCCTGGTGTCGGTGCTGCTCAACGCCGCGCTGAATGGCGTCAGCGTGCCGGAAACCACCGCCAACAAATCCGCCTCGCACATCCTTTAGTTTGGAGCTGCCCATGACTCAACTTCAGAACATCCTGATCAAGAACCCGGTTGCGGTGATGACCGGCCTGCGCGGCCCCCGCGCGCGGGCCGGCGCCGTGGACATCCGCGTGGTCAACGGGCGCATCGCCGCGATGGCCGCCGACCTGCAAGCACAACCCGGTGAACGGGTGATCGACGCGCGAAACTGCGTGGTCTATCCGGGCTGGATCAACACTCACCACCATCTGTTCCAGAACCTGCTCAAAGCCGTACCCGCAGGCTTGAATCAGGATCTGCAAGGCTGGCTGGCCAGCGTGCCCTACCCGCGTCTGAACCGGTTTACCCCGCAACTGGCGCGAATCGCTGCACGGCTGGGCATGGTCGAATTGTTGCTGTCTGGCGTGACGACGTGCGCTGATCACCATTATCTCTACCACGCCCACGGCAGCACCGAGACCGGTGATCTGCTGTTCGATCTGGCGGATGAGTTTGGCCTGCGCTTTGTCCTGTGCCGTGGCGGCGCGCTGGAATCGGCCAGCGCCCATCCGGGCTTCTCGAAAACCGCGCTGCAACCGGAAAGCCTTGAGCAAATGGTCGGCGATATCGAACGGTTGAAATCCCTGTACCACCAGGACACCCCGGACGCGATGCGCCGCGTGGTGGTCGCCCCGACTACACCGACCTTCTCGCTGCCACCGACGCTGCTGCGCGAACTGGCGCACACCGCGCGCGGCCTCGGCTTGCGCCTGCACACGCACTTGTCGGAGACACAGAACTACGTGAATTTCTGCCGCGACAAGTACAACTGCCTGCCGGTGGAATTCGTCGCTGAACACGAGTGGCTCGGCCCGGACGTCTGGTTCGCCCACGCCGTACACCTGCAACCCGGCGAAATCCGCATGCTCGCGCAGACCGGCACTGGCGTCTCCCACTGCCCGGTGAGCAACGCTCGGCTGGGCAGCGGCGTGGCGCCTGTGCCGCAGATGTATGAGGCCGGCGTGCCGGTTTCCCTGGGGGTGGATGGCGTAGCCTCGAACGAGTCCGGAAGCATGGTCGGCGAAGCCAACACCGCATGGCTGATCCACCGCGCTGAACAAGGCGCCTCGGCGACCACGGCGGAAGATGTCATCCACTGGGGCACAGCAGGCGGCGCGCAAGTCCTCGGACTCGGCGCAGTTGGCACACTTGAAGTCGGTCAGGCGGCAGATCTGGTGATCTACAGCCTCGACCACCCGCGGTTCTATGGCTTCCACGACAGCGCCGTCGCGCCCGTGGTGGCGGGTGAGCCGATTAGCGTCAAATACAGTCTGGTCGGCGGCCGCGTGGTCGTGGAGAACGGCGTGATTCCGGGCCTGGACATTGAACGCATGCGCGCCGAAGCGTGGGAAGGTGTGCAGCAACTGATGGACGTCGACGACTAACCTCGCCCCCCCTGTAGGAGCTGCCGCAGGCTGCGATCTTTTGATCTTGTCTTTTAAAAAACAAAGTCAAAAGATCGCAGCCTGCGGCAGCTCCTACATCCGGCGTGTGGATTCGCGCGTCTTGGCTTTCTCGACTAACGTTATTACCTCATCGGATAGAGTCCCTGCCCGCAACACCCGGCTCTTTTTCAAGGAGAGACTGATGACGTCGCGTCGCAACATCGAACAGACCTACCGTACTTGGTCCAGCCCGATTCTGCTGGAGCTGAAAAAGCGTGAGCACCAAATGGCGCCGGTCGAGCGCCAGGCACTTGAGAATGTTCTGGTGGAAAGAAGGTTGCTGGACATCGGCGGCCCGGAGGGTATTGAACGTCGTCGCAACAGCGGTGGCTGATACTGCGCTTTCGCGAGCAGGCTCGCTCCTACAGGGTTTTGGGTAACTCACAAAGCTTGTGTTCACCCGCAATCACTGTGGGAGCGAGCCTGCTCGCGAAGAGGCCGTGTAGACGCCTCCATCATTTGGGCCGACGCACCGCCCTCACCCGGCCACTGTCGCCACCACCGCAATAGAATCGATCGGCCCCGTCGGCTTCCAGCCCCGAAACACCCGAGCCCTCGGGCATCTTCAACGCCGCGATGACTTCACCGTTCTGCGCATCGATATGCCGCAGTTCACTCTCATCCCCTTCCCAAGTGCCATGCCACAACCCGCCATCCACCCAGGTCACCCCGGTGACAAAACGGTTCGACTCCAGCGTGCGCAGGATCTTGCCGGTCTGCGGATTGATCTGATGAATCTTGCGCTCGCGATACTGCCCCACCCATAACGAGCCGTCCGCCCAGGCCATGCCTGAATCACCGCCATTGCCCGGTGCCGGGATGGTATGGAGCACGCGGCCGGTGGCTGGATCGATCTTGTGGATGTGGCGATCGGCGATCTGATACAGATGTTGGCCATCGAACGCGGTGCCACCATCAGCGCCAACCTTGATCGTGCGCACGGTTTCGCCGCTGACCGGGTCGAGTGCATTGAGCTGGCCGTCGCTGGCGAACCAGACCTGCTGGCCATCGAAGGTCACGCCGTGAACGCCTTTGATGTCGTCAAAAGGACCGTACTCGCGAAGGATTTCTGCGTTTGCCTGTTTCATGTCGGCTTCCTCATGGATGTGTGGGTCCAGCCTAACCATTGCCCAACGACACCGGGAGTAACAAGATCGTCGCGAAACCCGTTAGCGGTGGCGTCATCCAGCGCCGCGCCCGGCCCACGCCAAAAGCCTGCACCTTGTCCTCCACTGCCAGGGCCTCCAGTGCCCGCTGCACCTGTCGCTGGCTGCGCCCCAACGCCAGCGCCAAGGCTGAACTCGACCAGGCCTCACCGTCAGCCAGCAAGGCCAACAACTGTGCCTGTCTGTCTTCAATCGGCAGCGTCGTGAGCAACGCCACATCGGCCGCTACCAGTGCAAAGCCGCGCGAAGTGGCGGTGATATTCGCCAACGGTTGCAACGCTGATCGCAGCCGACCGATTTCGACACGCAACCGCGCGCGGTGGCTTTCATCACTGAGCTGCAGGCGGAATGCCGTCGCAATCAGTTGCTCCCGAGACACATCGCCCGGCCAGGCTTGCGCAAGCAATCGGGCAAGGTTGAACAGCACCGGCCGGGTTGCCAGTGCCACGGTCATCCCGGCTCCGCGCACGCTGTAGCGCGTGGCATCGATCACCAGGCTTGACGACGCGAACAACGCTTCAACCTGCGCCAGATTCACCGCTTGCGCGTGCCCCGCGCTGGTCAACCGCGCGGCCGGCGCATTGAGGACTCGTATGGCATGATCGACCTCTGCCATCAGGCTCGCGATGCCCGCTTGTTGTGCCGCTAGCTGCGCCCGGGCAAGTGCGGCGCTGGCCTTGTGCGCCTGTACCCGGCGCAGGGCAATCCCGGCGGCCGTCAGTTCATGGGCGGCATGCAGCACCGGCGGCAATAGTGCGCGGTCCACTTCGCCAAGCAGCGCTTCGGCCGCATCCAGTTCACCAATCAGCAGCAGGCGGCGAATCTGCAAGTATCGCGCGTGCGCTGCGTTCAACCGGTCACCGTGGCTGAGCAGCAATTGCCGGGCGGTCTCCAGCGCCTTCACCGGCCAGCCCAGGTTCCGCGTCGCCAGCGCCACTTCCGCCTCGGCCACCACGCAACGCGCCCGCGACAGCGGTTCGTTGCTGCCAAAGGCTTTCACCGCGCGCTGCAACAACGCTTTGGCGCGGGGCAGATCACCGAGCTGGGCCATGGCAATGCCACGTAACGCCAGCGCAGGCGGGTCTTCACGCAAAGCAACGTAGTTCAACGCACCCAGCGGATCACCAGCGCTCAGCGCCCGACCAGCGGCAGTAATCAACGAGTCCATGGTGAATTCATCCCGGCAGACACCTCGGTACAGTGCTTTGAGATCGAGTTTAATGCAGGGGTTCAAGCGTGTTTAAAATCCCTTGATAGCACTTTGGTATTGCTGCACCATCAGCCAAGCTTTTCCACGGAAGGAGTCAGGCATGCTGGACGCAAACGCTACCCACATTACCTTTTCCCTTGAAGGCAGTTCCAGCGACCTGCAGGTGCTGAGCTTTGTTGGTCGTGAAGCCATCAACCAGCCCTTCCGTTTCGACCTCGAAATGATCAGCGCGCGCCCCGACCTCAAACTCGAAGAGCTGTTGCACAAGCCCGGCGTCCTGACCTTCGGCCCCACCGGTGCAGGCAAGATCCACGGCCTGGTCTATCGCATCGAGCAAGGCGATTCCGGCAAGACCCTGACCCGTTACAGCCTCAGCCTGGTACCACAACTGGCCTACCTGCGGCACAACCATGATCAGCAGATCTTCCAGCAACTGACCGTACCGAAGATCATCGCTCAGGTGCTGGAAGATCGCGGCATCCTCGCCGACGCCTACAGTTTCCAGCTCAACGCCGAATACCCGGAGCGTGAGTACTGCGTGCAGTACGACGAATCCGACCTGCATTTCATCCAGCGCCTGTGCGAGGAAGAAGGTATCCACTTTCACTTCCAGCACAGCAGCAGCGGCCACAAACTGGTATTCGGCGACGACCAGACCGTGTTCCGCAAACTCAAAGCCGTGAGCTACCAGCAAGACTCCGGCATGGCCGCCGACAAACCGGTGATCAAGCGCTTCAACCTGCGTCTGGAAACCCGCACCACCCGCGTCAGCCGCCGCGACTACGACTTCGAAAAACCGCAGATCCTCCCCGAAGGCACGGCGAAAAGCACCTTTGCCCCGGACCTCGAAGACTACGACT
>NZ_FYDN01000028.1:0-11767 GCF_900187485.1 Pseudomonas sp. Irchel s3a12 | reverse complement strand
TTCACTCGTTGATCCATTGGGGACTCTTGATTCCAGGGCATGGTCAGCACCTCCTGACCATGATTAATACCTGTAAACCATGTCCCCGGTCTCAAACGTAAAGGATGTACCCGGTCTTTACCCACCCCAGCCCTCTCCCCCAGGGGGGGAGGGGGAAAGGGAGCCCATCTTCCCTGGATTCCAATTCGAGCTCGACTCGATAACGCAGATAGGTGCAGCTTGAACAATCCCTTTCCTTCAGGCGAGAGGGAAAGGGAGCCGATCGGGGGCTTTTCAAACCTGAGTTCGACTCAATAGCTCAGGTCGGCGTATAGCGAAAGGCACCTCGGTCAGTCCCCTCTCCCCCTGGGAGAGGGTTAGGGTGAGGGCACCCTCAAGCCGATCACGATTTCGAAGGGATCATCCACACCAACCCACTCGCCTTCGCCCGCTCATGACACAACCCCAGCACCACGCGGCGCTCGTCGTTGGTCATACGGCCCCAGCGGGTGATCTCCGCGACCGTACGCTGGCAGCCAGTACAAATGTCATCCTCATCCAGCGCACAAATATTCACGCACGGCGAGGCAACGGGTCTCTCGGCTGTGTTCATTCTTCTTGCTCAACCAGATCACGGGCGTAGCGCTGCGAGTTATGCACATAGTGGGCGGCGCTGGCTTCGAGCATCTTCTTCTGCGGCTCGGTCAGTTCGCGCACGACTTTGCCCGGTGAGCCCATCACCAGCGAACCGTCGGGAATCTCTTTGCCTTCGCCAATCAGCGAGTTGGCGCCAATGATGCAGTTTTTGCCGATCTTCGCGCCGTTGAGAATCACCGCGTTGATGCCGATCAGGCTGTAATCGCCAACGGTGCAGCCGTGGAGCATCGCGTTGTGGCCGATGGTCACGCCAGTACCGATGGTCAGCGGAAAACCCATGTCGGTGTGCATCACCGTGCCGTCCTGCACATTGCTGTTCTTGCCGATCAGGATCAGTTCGTTGTCGCCGCGCAACACGGCGTTGAACCAGACGTTGGCGCCCTCTTCGAGTTTGACCTTGCCCACCAGTACGGCATTGGGGGCGACCCAGCTCTGTGGGTGGGTCTCGACACGGGCGTCGCCCAAGCGGTATTTCATCTTGTTTTCCTCAGGGCTCACGGTGAATGGCCATTCTGCCGATGGCTCAGGTATTGATGCGTTCAAGTATCAAGAAAGCTTTTTGGCGGTTGGTGCAGGCTGATCTTGGCGTCATAGAGCAGATTGATCAACTCGACGATCATGATCGCCGTCAGCCCCCAGATCTTGTACTCGCCAAAGCGGTAGCTCGGCACGTACCAGCTGCGACCCTGATAGTCGATGCGGTGCGTGTGTTCACGGGGGTCTTTGCGGAAGAATTCCAGCGGCACAGTGAACACTGCGGCAATCTCGGCATCGTTGGCCAGATACTCGACAAAATCGGGGATGACGCCGACATACGGCGTGACCTTGATACCGTGCAGGGAGATCAGCGGACTCAGCGGGCCGATGATTTCAACCAGGCCGGGGGGCAGGCCGATCTCTTCTTCGGCTTCGCGTAGCGCGGTGAAGATCAGGTCGGGGTCTTCCGGGTCGCGACGACCACCGGGGAACGCGACTTCGCCGCCGTGGGTCGAGAGCCCGCTAGCGCGCAGGGTCAGCACCAGTTCCGGCTCGTCACTGCGGGTGATCGGCACCAGAACGGCGGCCTCGGGGAAACGGGTGTCGGTCTCCAGCGTGCGCGGTGTGTGGTTGCTAACCCTATGCAGTAGCTCGTCCAGCATGAGTGTTCTCGATCTGTGCCTTACTCTGCATCATGCACCAATCGTTGCAAGCGCCCAAGCCCCCGAAACCCGCCGTGTCGCGAAACGACAACTTGCCGACCGGCACCGCTGCACGCCAAGATAGGCGCAGCATTCAGGAAGCCCAGCATGAAATTTTGCAGCCACTGCGGTAACCCGGTCACCCAGCGCATTCCCGAAGGCGATTCGCGGCTGCGATTTGTCTGTGACAGCTGTCAGACCATTCACTATCAAAACCCCAATATCGTCGCCGGTTGCGTGCCGACCTGGGGCACGAAAGTGTTGCTCTGCCGCCGCGCCATCGAGCCGCGTCTCGGCTACTGGACCTTGCCCGCCGGCTTCATGGAGAACGGCGAGACCATCGAGCAGGCCGCCGTACGCGAAACCGCCGAAGAAGCCTGCGCCCGGGTGCGCAACCTGAGTATCTACACGCTGATCGACGTACCGCACATCAGTCAGGTGCATGTGTTCTTCCGCGCCGAACTGGTCGACCTGGACTTTGCCGCCGGCCCCGAGAGCCTCGAAGTACAACTATTCGACGAAGCCGACATTCCCTGGGACGAGCTGGCTTTCCGCACGGTGGGGCGTACCTTAGAATGCTTCTTCGCTGATCGGCGTATCGAGGCGTATCCGGTTCGGTCTGAATCGATTCCTCCGTTGGCGCAGCCGGTCATTATTTAATCAAGACATTGGCACGATGGCCGACAAAAAGATCGCAGCCTTCGGCAGCTCCTACATGTACACATACATATAAAATGTTGGTTATCTGCGTCACTCCCTGGGGAATCGTTTCAATGCGCTGGTTGCTTGCCCTGTTTTGCCTGTCGTTCGTTACCGTCTCCCAAGCGTCATTCGTGACCACCGTGACGCCGTCGAATACACCTCTTATCGAAAAAGTTCTGGTGCTTAAATCCGCGCATCAACTGCAGCTGATCGCCGACGGCAAGCCGCTGAAGACCTATCGCATTTCCCTGGGCAAAGGCGCGAAGAAAGGTCCGAAACTGATAGAAGGCGACAAGCGCACGCCAGAAGGTTTCTATTGGATCGACTGGCGCAAGACCAGCGACAAATTCAATCTGTCGATGCACATTTCCTACCCGAACATCAGCGATTCGGCCCGCGCCCGGCGTGAAGGCGTCGAGCCCGGCGGGATGATCATGATCCACGGCACGCCGGATTCGGAAGAGACCCCGGAAGACCTGTTCCACACCCTCGACTGGACTGACGGCTGCGTCGCCATGCGCAACGTTGATATGCGCGAAGTATGGAACCTGGTGCCGGACGGCACGATGGTCGAAATTCGCCCTTAAACCCTGACCACTGGTCACCTGCAAAAAAATAAATCAAAAGATCGCAGCCTGCGGCAGCGCCTACAGAGGTGATACCACTCTCAACTGTAGGCGCTGCCGCAGGCTGCGATCTTTTGCTTTTTATAGGCCAACACTAATACCACTTGAAACCACACCCCCTAAAACCCTCCATTTCATTGGGCCAAAGCCCATTTCCGTGCGTTGACATGGTATTCAAGTGGTATTAATTTCCGCCCCACAAGCGAGCCACAACAATCCTATACTCGCGACGGAAATGCCCTACATGAACGACCTCCATACCCTACGCCCGGACGACTCCCAGCCGACGCCGCTGTACCTGCAGCTAGCGCGCAATCTGGAAGCAGCGATTCATGCCGGGCAGTGGAAGTCCGAACAGGCGATGCCTTCGGAACGCAACCTCAGCGAGCAACTGGGCATTTCCCGAGTGACTGCGCGCAAGGCGCTGGAAGTTCTGCTTGATCAAGGCCTGATTCGTCGCCTGCAAGGTTCCGGCACTTTCATCACCCCTCGCCTCGAACAACCGCTGTCGCGCCTTTCGGGTTTCAGCGAGATGCTGCGCCTCAAGGGTTTCGTACCCAGCTCGCAATGGCTGGAACGCGAAATCACCCTGCCGACCCACGAAGAACTGATCCGCCTCAGCCTGTCGCCGAACGACAAGGTCGCGCGCATGAAGCGTCTGCGCAAAGCCGATGACACGGTCATGGCCATCGAAATGAGCACCCTGCCCGCCTCGATCATGCCCAAGCCGCAATTGGTTGGCGATTCGCTCTACGAATACCTCGACGGCATCGGCAAGCCGATCGTCCGCGCCCTGCAGCACATCCAGGCGATCAACGCCTCTGACGAGTTCGCCGCACTGGTCGGCATCGCACCCGGCACCGCGATGCTGCTGATGACCCGGGTCGGCTACCTCGAAGACAACACACCGATTGAAGTCACCGACACCTATTGCCGCAACGACTACTACGACTTTGTTGCAGAGCTTCGTAGATAAAGAGCTGCGTCGTTAAGCGCGGCCAAAAGCGAGAACCAAAATGTCCGAAGACAACATCCTTACCGCCAGCGGCTGGGTTCGCGGCCGGCTGGTCCACGAACACGGCAAAGTCGTGTCGATCGAAGGCGTGCCCTGCGATCCGACCGACAATGACCTGCCGTATCTGCTGCCGGGTTTCATCGATCTGCACGTCCACGGCGGCGGTGGCAAAGACATCATGGAAGGCGCCAGCGCCTTCGAGACCATCACCAGAACCCACGTGCGTTTCGGCACCACCTCGCTGCTGGCCACCACCATGACCGCGCCGAGCGCCGAGATCTCCAGCGTCTTGAAAGAAGTCGGAGAGTTCTGCGAACAGCGTCCGAAAGGTGCCGCGCGAGTCCTCGGCGTACACCTCGAAGGCCCGTACATCAACCCCGGCAAACTCGGCGCGCAACCGAACTTCGCCCACACCGCATTGATGGCCGAAGTCGAAGAATACCTGGCACTGGCGCCGATCCGCGTGATCACCATCGCCCCGGAAATCGCCGGCCATGACGGTTTGATCCGTGAGCTGAGCAGCCGTGGCGTGCGCATGCAGATCGGCCACACCCTCGGCAGTTACGAGGAAGGCGTCGCTGCGCTTGATGCCGGTGCGACCAGTTTCACCCATCTCTATAACGCCATGAGCCCGCTGCATCACCGCGAGCCAGGCATCGTCGGCGCCGCGCTGGCCCACGCCAAATTCGCCGAGCTGATTCCGGATTTGCTGCATGTGCATCCCGGCGCCATTCGGGTGGCCCTGCGCTCAATCCCGTGCCTGTATTGCGTCACCGATTCGACTGCCGCCGCCGGCATGCCCGACGGTGAATACAAGCTCGGCAGCCACACCGTGACCAAATGCCTGGGCGGCGTACGCCTGCCCGACGGCACGTTGGCCGGCAGCACGCTGACCATGGATCAGGCCCTGCGTAACTTGGTGAAGATCGGTTTGCCGATCGCCGAGGCCTCGCAACGCCTGTCGCAATTTCCCGCCGACTATCTCGGCATTACTGAACGCGGGCGCCTTGCACCTGGCGCCTGGGCCGACTGCGTGCGGCTGGACCGCTCACTCACACTGACCGCCGTCATGGTCGAAGGAGAAGACATTGACTTCAAAAATGCTTGAGGAGGCGCTGTCCTCGTTCGAGGCCGTGCAAGCCCAACTGCAACAGCTCGACCCGCAAATGATCGAAATTGCCGGGCGCCTGCGCCGTCAGCCGCCGCAAGTGGCAATGACTGTGGCTCGCGGCAGCTCCGACCACGCGGCGAGCTACTTCGCCTACCTGACCATGCAGCAACTTGGCGTCCCGGTGGCGTCGTTGCCGATGTCGGTGGTGACCATGCAGCAGGCGCCGTTGAAGGTCAGCGGTCAGGTCGCGTTCGCCTTTTCCCAGTCGGGGCAGAGCCCGGATCTGGTCAACAGCTTGCGTCTGTTGCGCAAGCGTGGCGCGTTAAGCGTGTCGATGGTCAACGCCGCCGATTCGCCACTGGAAGCCGCGTGTGAATTCAGCGTGCCACTGCTCGCCGGGACTGAAAGCAGCGTCGCCGCGACCAAAAGTTTTATCGCCACCCTCAGCGCCAGCGCTCGTTTGATCGCGCACTGGAAAGAGGACAACGAATTGCTCGAGGCCGGCAACGCCCTGCCTGAAGGCCTGCGCGAAGCGGCGAAACAGGACTGGAGCATGGCCATCGAAGCGCTGCGCGATTGCGAGCGTTTGATGGTCATCGGCCGGGGAGCCGGGTTTGCCATCGCCCAAGAGGCAGCGCTGAAATTCAAGGAAACCTCGGCGATTCAAGCTGAAGCGTTCAGCAGCGCCGAAGTCCGTCACGGCCCGATGGCGCTGATCGACGAACACTACCCGTTGCTGGTTTTCGCCCCACGCGGCGCTGAACAGGCTGGCCTGCTGAGTCTTGCGGCGGAAATGCGTCAACGCGGCGCCCGCGTGTTGCTGGCAGCGCCGGACGATGTGAACGAACGCGATCTGACCCTGACCCGCGCCGAGCACCCGGCCCTTGATCCGATTCTGGCGATCCAGAGCTTTTACGTGATGGCCGCCGGTCTGGCCGTGGCCCGTGGCATGGACCCGGATCAGCCGCGCCACCTGAGCAAAGTGACCCGCACGCATTAATTGAAGCAAACCTGTAGGAGCTGCCGAAGGCTGCGATCTTTTGATTTTGATTCACAGAAAGACAAGATCAAAAGATCGCAGCCTTCGGCAGCTCCTACAGGGGACATCGAACCGAGATATAACCGATGAGACCGAGCCATGCACAACAACAATAAAGAGCTGACCCTTAGCGCCCCGCTCAGCGGCCCGGTGCTCACGCTCGCCAAAGTCCCGGACGCGGTGTTCGCCAGCGGCGCCATGGGCGACGGCATTGCTATCGACCCGATCAACGACACGCTGTATTCGCCGTGCGCCGGAATGATCATTCACGTCGCCCGCACCGGCCACGCGCTCACCGTGCGTGCCGACAACGGCGCGGAGATCCTTCTGCATCTGGGCCTCGATACCGTTGAGTTGAACGGCGAAGGCTTCTCGATGCTGGTCAAGGATGGCACCCGCGTCAGCAAGGGTCAGCCGTTGTTGCGCTATGACCTGGACAAGGTCGGCCAGCAATGCAAAAGCCTGGTCAGCCTGTTGATCCTGACCAACAGCCAGGATTTTCAGGTGCGGCCGATTACGCTCAAAGCAGTGAAAGTCGGCGAGCCGTTGCTGCACATTATTGCGCGCAACGGTCTGGCGGCGAGCGCAGCAGTCATCGGCGGGCCTGAGGTTCATGGCCATGTTCTGGTGGCCCATCGCGGTGGTTTGCATGCCCGCCCGGCTGCGCTGATTCGGCAGACTGCGCAAGGGTTCAAGAGCCAGTCGCAACTGCACTTCGCCGGCAAATCGGCGCCGTGCAACAGCCTGATCGGTTTGATGGGCCTGGCCGTTGGCGAGCAGGATGAGGTGCAGGTCAGTTGTCAGGGGCCGGACGCTGAAGCCGCGCTGCAAGCGTTGCTCAGCGCGTTGGCCACGGCGCTGCCGGATGATCATCACGCGGTGGCGCCGGTCAATGTTGCCGCTCTTAAGCGCCCGGCCGAGGCTGGCGTGTTGCACGGTGTATGTGCTGCGCCGGGACTGGTTGGCGGGCCGCTGTTTCGTTTGAACGCGATCAGTTTGCCAGCGGATGCGGGCAATCATGATCCGCTGCAGCAACAGCAGGTGCTCGACACAGCGCTGACTCAGGTCCGCAACGAAATCGACGCCACCCTCATGCAAGCGAAAAAACACAGGAATGCCGACGAAGAAGCGATCTTCGCCGCGCATCTGGCACTGCTCGAAGACCCGGCGCTGCTCGACGCTGCACAGCGATCCATCGAACAAGGTTGTGCGGCAACTCACGCCTGGAGCCAGTCGATCGACGTGCAGTGCGAAATGCTGCAGCAAACCGGCAGCGCGCTGCTGGCCGAACGCGCCAACGATCTGCGTGACCTCAAGCAACGGGTGTTGCGGGCATTGCTCGGCGAAGCCTGGCATTACGATGTGCCGGCCGGCGCCATTGTTGCCGCTCATGAACTGACGCCTTCGGATCTGCTGCAACTCAGCGCGCATGGCGTTGCCGGGTTATGCATGGCCGAGGGTGGCGCGACGTCGCATGTGGCAATTCTCGCTCGCGGCAAAGGTCTGCCGTGCATGGTGGCGTTGGGTTCTGCCTTGCTTGATCAGCGACAAGGCCAAGCGGTGGTGCTCGATGCCGACAGTGGACGCCTCGAACTGACGCCAGATGCCGAACGCCTGGCTGAAGTTCAGCAGGCGCAACTCGACCGTCAGCAGCGCCGCGACGCACAGCAAGCCAAGGCTCACCTGCCTGCAGAAACCCGCAACGGCGTGACCATCGAAGTCGTCGCCAACGTTGCCTCCAGCGGTGAAGCGGCAGATGCCTTCGCCAACGGCGCTGATGGCGTTGGTCTGTTGCGCACTGAGTTTTTGTTCGTCGATCGTCAGACCGCGCCGGATGTCGAAGAACAGCGTGCGGCCTATCAAGGCGTACTGGATGCGATGGGCGATCACTCAGTGATCATCCGCACCATCGACGTTGGCGGCGACAAGCAACTCGATTACCTGCCGCTGCCCGTCGAGGCCAACCCGGTGCTCGGCCTGCGCGGCATTCGTCTGGCTCAGGCGCGCCCGGAAATCCTCGACCAGCAACTGCGCGCGCTGCTGCAAGTCAGCCCGCTGCGCCGCTGCCGGATCCTATTGCCGATGGTCACCGAAGTGGATGAGTTGCTGCACATCCGCCAACGCGTCGATGCGCTGTGCCTGGAGATGGGCATCACGCAACGCCCGGAAATCGGCGTGATGATCGAAGTCCCGGCCGCCGCGCTGCAAGCCGAACAACTCGCCGAACACGCCGACTTCCTTTCGATCGGTACCAACGACTTGTCGCAATACACCTTGGCCATGGATCGCGATCACGCAGGCCTGGCCGCCCGCGTCGACGCCCTGCACCCGGCGCTGCTGCGCCTGATCGCCATGACCTGCGAAGGCGCGGCGGTGCACAAGCGTTGGGTCGGCGTCTGCGGCGCCCTCGCCTCCGACCCGCTGGCCACACCCGTTTTGATCGGCCTCGGCGTGAGCGAACTGTCGGTCAGCCCGGTGCAGATCGGTGAAATCAAGGACCGCGTGCGTCAACTGCACGAAGCCGAATGCCAGCGCCTCAGTCGTGACCTGCTCAAGCTGAGCAGCGCCACCGCCGTGCGTCACGCCTGTCATCAACATTGGCCTCTGCGCTAACAAAAACAAAAAGGACAAACGCCATGTACCAACTCTTCATCGAAGGCCTGCAACGCCTCGGCCGCGCGCTGATGCTGCCGATCGCGATCCTGCCGATTGCCGGCCTGCTGCTGCGCCTGGGTGACACCGACCTGCTGAACATCGCGATCATTCACGATGCCGGCCAAGTGATCTTCGCCAACCTGGCGATGATCTTCGCCATCGGCATCGCCGTCGGTTTCGCCAAGGACAACAACGGCACCGCCGGCCTGGCCGGGGTGATCGGTTATCTGGTGATGATCTCCACGCTCAAGGTGCTCGACGCGAGCATCAACATGGGCATGCTCGCCGGTATCGTCAGCGGCCTGATGGCCGGCGCGCTGTACAACCGCTTCAAGGACATCAAGCTGCCGGAGTATCTGGCTTTCTTCGGTGGTCGACGGTTTGTGCCGATTGTCACAGGGTTCGCGGCGGTCGGTTTGGGTGTGGTGTTCGGCTATATCTGGCCGCCGATCCAGCACGGCATCAACGCGTTTGGTGCGCTGATGATGGAAAGCGGCAGTATCGGCGCGTTCGTGTTTGGCGTGTTCAACCGCCTGCTGATCGTCACCGGCCTGCACCATATCCTCAACAACATGGCGTGGTTCGTGTTCGGCAACTTCACCGATCCAACTACCGGGGCTCTGGTGACGGGTGACCTGTCGCGCTACTTCGCCGGTGATCCGAAGGGCGGCCAGTTCATGACCGGCATGTTCCCGATGATGATCTTCGGCCTGCCCGCCGCGTGCCTGGCGATGTATCGCAACGCCCTGCCGGAACGGCGCAAGGTGATGGGCGGGATTTTTCTGTCGATGGCTTTGACGTCGTTTTTGACTGGGGTGACCGAGCCGATTGAATTCGCCTTCATGTTTCTGGCGCCGTTGTTGTATCTGCTGCATGCGCTGCTGACCGGGTTGTCGATGGCGATCACCAATGCGTTGAACATTCACCTCGGCTTCACCTTCTCCGGCGGTTTTATCGACATGGTGCTGGGCTGGGGCCGCTCGACCAATGGCTGGTTGGTGATTCCGGTCGGGCTGGCGTATGCCGTGGTGTATTACGCGGTGTTTGATTTCTGCATTCGTCGCTTCAATCTGAAGACGCCGGGGCGTGAGGATGTCGCTGTCAGTGAAAAAGCCGTACTGACTGAGAACGAGCGCGCCAGTGCCTACATCAAGGCGTTGGGCGGAGCAGAGAACTTGCTCACCGTCGGCGCCTGCACCACGCGGTTGCGACTGGAGATGGTTGATCGCAACAAGGCTTCGGATGCAGACCTGAAAGCGTTGGGGGCAATGGCGGTTGTGCGTCCGGGTAAAGGTGGGAGTTTGCAGGTTGTGGTTGGGCCGATGGCGGACAGCATTGCGGATGAGATTCGCTTGGCGATGCCTTCACTGGGGCGTGCGATTTTGGTTGAAACCGCTGTTGTTGCTGAGGAGTCGAAAGCCGCTGTGATTGCTGGCTCCGAAGCGCAGCAATGGCTGACCGCACTGGGCGGTGGCGACAACGTGCTGCAACTGGAGTGCATTGCCATGAGCCGGATTCGCTTGCTGTTGGCGGATGGCAAGGCGTTGTCCGAGGCGCAGTTGAAAGAGCTGGGTTGTCAGGGTGTCAGCCAGTTGGAGGGTGGGGTTTGGCATTTGCTGGTGGGGGATAAGGCTGCGAGTTTGAGTGGGGCGATTGAGGCATTGGTCGATCGTAGCGAGGTCGGCGCCAAGGTTTAGAGGTCTGGTGTTTGGACAGGCCTCATCTCTAGCAGGCTAGCTCCCACAGTTTGGAGTGTGTGCGTTCTGCCAGACTTGGGTTGCCTGGATCGGCGTCATCGCTGGCAAGCCAGGTCCCACAAGGGAATGCGTTTCAACTGTGGGAGCCAGCCTGCTGGCGATGAACGATGACGCGATCGTCAGGTTTGTGGATCGACTCGATCCAGTGCGCGGTTTACTGCGAGTTCGGCGAGCATGATGATTTGCTGGATGCCTAGCGCGGTGCTGCGCTGCAGGCCGGTTAGCTCATTGGCAAAGTTGCTGGTAGCAGCGCTTGCCGAGGCTAACGATTCGCAGGCGTGAGCGAGCAGGCTTTCGGTGTCGACCTCTGGGCAGACCATGAACATGGTGCTCGGTCGGCGGGGCTTTGCGGGTTCGGGGCACAGGTAGAAGTCGAGGGCGCGTTTGATGGCTTCGCGGTTTCGGGCCTGGTCTTCGGCGCGGAGGGCTTCTTCGAGTGGGGTTTTGGTTTCGTGGGGTGGGTCGGGGACGGGTTTAGTCATTGCAATGATCTCTAATCAAATGATTGAAGCCATCACTGGTCGTTTCTCACGCGACGAAGAGGTGGCAGCCATGTGCGGAGTGAGAAACCGGTAAGAGATCAACCCGGCCGAACCGAAGTCCGCCCGCACACAGCCGCCATAGAACATTGCCGGCAGCAAATGAGCTGGCGGCGATTATGGTGCTACTGACGTTTGATTAAAACCTCTTACCGGGTTCTCACACCCGATCACCGATTTGCGGTGACAGCCAAAGACTAGAGACCCGACGTCCGACGGACAACCTGAAAACCTTGTGGGAAGGTTCTGGCTATTCGACACATCATTAAACAGTCAAAAGCAAACCCTCACCCTAGCCCTCTCCCAGAGGGAGAGGGGACTGACCTGATCTGGCTTAATGATTCTGGACACCCCTAAAGGGCGTTAATCTACGCCCAACGACGAGGTGTGATTTGACCAGACGATATTTTTCGACAGATTTCAAACGGGATGCGGCTTGCCTGGTTTTGGATAAAGACTATTCGGTGAGTGAAGCCTGCGAAGCAATGGGCGTGGGCCCTACAGCTCTG
>NZ_FYDN01000030.1:2285-5558 GCF_900187485.1 Pseudomonas sp. Irchel s3a12 | reverse complement strand
AAAACAAAACCCCAACTGCTTTCGCAATTGGGGTTTCGGAATTTAATCTTGACGATGACCTACTCTCACATGGGGAAACCCCACACTACCATCGGCGATGCATCGTTTCACTGCTGAGTTCGGGATGGGATCAGGTGGTTCCAACGCTCTATGGTCGTCAAGAAATTCGGGTACTGAGTCGTGGCCAAATGGCCTCGCTTCAGCAAATTGGGTATGTGATAGCTTTCGGTGTTTGTGAACATCGAACTTTCGGTTCGTTTCGTCTTCACACACCGCAATCTGGTCTCTTCGACGCAAATTGCTTGGGTGTTATATGGTCAAGCCTCACGGGCAATTAGTATTGGTTAGCTCAACGCCTCACAGCGCTTACACACCCAACCTATCAACGTCGTAGTCTTCGACGGCCCTTCAGGGAACTCAAGGTTCCAGTGAGATCTCATCTTGAGGCAAGTTTCCCGCTTAGATGCTTTCAGCGGTTATCTTTCCCGAACATAGCTACCCGGCAATGCCACTGGCGTGACAACCGGAACACCAGAGGTTCGTCCACTCCGGTCCTCTCGTACTAGGAGCAGCCCCTCTCAAATCTCAAACGTCCACGGCAGATAGGGACCGAACTGTCTCACGACGTTCTAAACCCAGCTCGCGTACCACTTTAAATGGCGAACAGCCATACCCTTGGGACCGGCTTCAGCCCCAGGATGTGATGAGCCGACATCGAGGTGCCAAACACCGCCGTCGATATGAACTCTTGGGCGGTATCAGCCTGTTATCCCCGGAGTACCTTTTATCCGTTGAGCGATGGCCCTTCCATACAGAACCACCGGATCACTAAGACCTACTTTCGTACCTGCTCGACGTGTCTGTCTCGCAGTCAAGCGCGCTTTTGCCTTTATACTCTACGACCGATTTCCGACCGGTCTGAGCGCACCTTCGTACTCCTCCGTTACTCTTTAGGAGGAGACCGCCCCAGTCAAACTACCCACCATACACTGTCCTCGATCCGGATAACGGACCTGAGTTAGAACCTCAAAGTTGCCAGGGTGGTATTTCAAGGATGGCTCCACGCGAACTGGCGTCCACGCTTCAAAGCCTCCCACCTATCCTACACAAGCAAATTCAAAGTCCAGTGCAAAGCTATAGTAAAGGTTCACGGGGTCTTTCCGTCTAGCCGCGGATACACTGCATCTTCACAGCGATTTCAATTTCACTGAGTCTCGGGTGGAGACAGCGCCGCCATCGTTACGCCATTCGTGCAGGTCGGAACTTACCCGACAAGGAATTTCGCTACCTTAGGACCGTTATAGTTACGGCCGCCGTTTACCGGGGCTTCGATCAAGAGCTTCGCGTTAGCTAACCCCATCAATTAACCTTCCGGCACCGGGCAGGCGTCACACCCTATACGTCCACTTTCGTGTTTGCAGAGTGCTGTGTTTTTAATAAACAGTCGCAGCGGCCTGGTATCTTCGACCGGCATGAGCTTACGGAGCAAGTCCTTCACCCTCACCGGCGCACCTTCTCCCGAAGTTACGGTGCCATTTTGCCTAGTTCCTTCACCCGAGTTCTCTCAAGCGCCTTGGTATTCTCTACCCAACCACCTGTGTCGGTTTGGGGTACGGTTCCTGGTTACCTGAAGCTTAGAAGCTTTTCTTGGAAGCATGGCATCAACCACTTCGTGTTCTAAAAGAACACTCGTCATCAGCTCTCGGCCTTAAGATCCCGGATTTACCTAAGATCTCAGCCTACCACCTTAAACTTGGACAACCAACGCCAAGCTGGCCTAGCCTTCTCCGTCCCTCCATCGCAATAACCAGAAGTACAGGAATATTAACCTGTTTTCCATCGACTACGCTTTTCAGCCTCGCCTTAGGGACCGACTAACCCTGCGTCGATTAACGTTGCGCAGGAAACCTTGGTCTTTCGGCGTGGGTGTTTTTCACACCCATTGTCGTTACTCATGTCAGCATTCGCACTTCTGATACCTCCAGCAAGCTTCTCAACTCACCTTCACAGGCTTACAGAACGCTCCTCTACCGCATCACCCGAAGGTGATACCCGTAGCTTCGGTGTATGGTTTGAGCCCCGTTACATCTTCCGCGCAGGCCGACTCGACTAGTGAGCTATTACGCTTTCTTTAAAGGGTGGCTGCTTCTAAGCCAACCTCCTAGCTGTCTAAGCCTTCCCACATCGTTTCCCACTTAACCATAACTTTGGGACCTTAGCTGACGGTCTGGGTTGTTTCCCTTTTCACGACGGACGTTAGCACCCGCCGTGTGTCTCCCATGCTCGGCACTTGTAGGTATTCGGAGTTTGCATCGGTTTGGTAAGTCGGGATGACCCCCTAGCCGAAACAGTGCTCTACCCCCTACAGTGATACATGAGGCGCTACCTAAATAGCTTTCGAGGAGAACCAGCTATCTCCGAGCTTGATTAGCCTTTCACTCCGATCCACAGGTCATCCGCTAACTTTTCAACGGTAGTCGGTTCGGTCCTCCAGTTAGTGTTACCCAACCTTCAACCTGCCCATGGATAGATCGCCCGGTTTCGGGTCTATTCCCAGCGACTAGACGCCCTATTAAGACTCGCTTTCGCTACGCCTCCCCTATTCGGTTAAGCTCGCCACTGAAAATAAGTCGCTGACCCATTATACAAAAGGTACGCAGTCACAGAACAAAGTCTGCTCCCACTGCTTGTACGCATACGGTTTCAGGATCTATTTCACTCCCCTCTCCGGGGTTCTTTTCGCCTTTCCCTCACGGTACTAGTTCACTATCGGTCAGTCAGTAGTATTTAGCCTTGGAGGATGGTCCCCCCATATTCAGACAAAGTTTCTCGTGCTCCGTCCTACTCGATTTCATGACTAAGAGATTTTCGCGTACAGGGCTATCACCCACTATGGCCGCACTTTCCAGAGCGTTCCGCTAATCTCAAAGCCACTTAAGGGCTAGTCCCCGTTCGCTCGCCACTACTAAGGGAATCTCGGTTGATTTCTTTTCCTCAGGGTACTTAGATGTTTCAGTTCCCCTGGTTCGCCTCTTGCACCTATGTATTCAGTACAAGATAACCATCTTATGATGGCTGGGTTCCCCCATTCAGACATCTCCGGATCAAAGTCTGTTTGCCGACTCCCCGAAGCTTTTCGCAGGCTACCACGTCTTTCATCGCCTCTGACTGCCAAGGCATCCACCGTATGCGCTTCTTCACTTGACCATATAACCCCAAGCAATCTGGTTATACTGTGAAGACGACATTCGCCGAAAATTCGAATTTCTCAAT
>NZ_FYDN01000033.1:0-1292 GCF_900187485.1 Pseudomonas sp. Irchel s3a12 | reverse complement strand
GGGTGGGTAAAGACCGGGTACATCCTTTACGTTTGAGACCGGGGACATGGTTTACAGGTATTAATCATGGTCAGGAGGTGCTGACCATGCCCTGGAATCAAGAGTCCCCAATGGATCAACGAGTGAAGTTAGTCAGCGACTGGCTTGGCGGCAGTTACACCAAGAGCCAATTAAGCCGGCGCTATGGTGTCAGCCGTCCAACCATCGACAAGTGGCTGGAACGATACGCAGCGTTAGGCGTAGACGGCTTGAAAGAGCAATCGCGCAAGCCGTTGAACTGTCCTCATCAAACGCCCGACGAAATCATTGCCACGCTGCTGGCCAAGAAAAACGAACATCCCGATCGGGGACCCAAGCAGATCATTGATCGCCTGCGCGATTCCGATCCGCATATCCAATGGCCGGCGGCGAGTACCGCCGGGGAGTGGTTGAAGAAAGCTGGTTTGGTGGTGGCGCGACGGCCCTATCCCCCGCGTCCCCGTGCTCCAACGCATTTGCGTCCGGTCGACGCGCCCAACCAGACTTGGTGTGCTGATTACAAAGGGCAGTTCAAAATGCAGGACGGCAATTGGTGCTATCCGCTGACCATTACCGATCAGATGAGCCGCTTTTTATTCGTCTGTCGCGCTTTGCCCAGTACGCACGGAGCGCCGACGCGGGAAGGCTTCGAGTGGGCTTTTCGAGAATATGGGCTGCCGGATGTGATCCGCACTGACAATGGCGCTCCTTTCGCATCGACAGGTCTGGCGCGACTTTCGAAGTTATCGGTTTGGTTCATCAGGCTTGGAATCCATGTCGAAACGATTACGCCTGGCCGTCCCGACCAAAATGGTCGACATGAACGGATGCATCGAACGCTAAAGGCAGCAGTGCCACCGGCGGAAAACCTGGTGCGCCAGCAGTTGGCTTTTCAGGAATTCATCCAAGACTTCAACCACTACCGACCGCACACCGCGCTGGGTATGAAACCGCCGGCATCTGTCTATAGCCCATCGACACGCGCTTATCCTGGTTACTTGCCTGCGCTTGAATACAGTTCCGACGTTGAAGTACGCAAGGTTCGGTCAAATGGGGAAATCAAATGGAAAGGACAGCTG
This sequence comes from Pseudomonas sp. Irchel s3a12, assembly GCF_900187485.1. Classification (NCBI taxonomy): domain Bacteria; kingdom Pseudomonadati; phylum Pseudomonadota; class Gammaproteobacteria; order Pseudomonadales; family Pseudomonadaceae; genus Pseudomonas; species Pseudomonas sp. Irchel s3a12. Next base: position 195 of record NZ_FYDN01000033.1, on the reverse strand, counting down.
ATTTTTCTAGGAGAGGCTCTAATTGGAGAGGACATCGCGTTGAAGGAAGTGGCTGATGACGCTTGGGAACTGTACCTTTGCAGCCACTGTTTAGGCAGGCTTGAAAGAGGCGCCAAACGCGTTTCAAGCCTGTAAAGGTGTAAACGATGTCCCCGGTCTAATTTGTAAAGGATGTACCGGTCTCTACAGTGAGGG